>NZ_JAMYLM010000002.1:0-387500 GCF_040317995.1 Mesorhizobium sp. M1334 | reverse complement strand
TTCGGGATGACTTGTGGCTAGGGGTGAAAGGCCAATCAAACTCGGAAATAGCTGGTTCTCCGCGAAATCTATTTAGGTAGAGCGTCGACCGAATACCCCAGGGGGTAGAGCACTGGATGGGCTAGGGGTCCTCACCGGATTACCAAACCTAACCAAACTCCGAATACCTGGGAGTAATAGTCGGCAGACACACGGCGGGTGCTAACGTCCGTCGTGAAAAGGGAAACAACCCTGACCTACAGCTAAGGTCCCCAAGTTATGGCTAAGTGGGAAAGGATGTGAGGATCCCAAAACAACCAGGATGTTGGCTTAGAAGCAGCCATCATTTAAAGAAAGCGTAACAGCTCACTGGTCTAAATAAGGGTCTTTGCGCCGAAAATGTAACGGGGCTAAAGCCATACACCGAAGCTTAGGGTTTGCAGCAATGCAAGCGGTAGCGGAGCGTTCTGTAAGCTGATGAAGCCATACCCGTGAGGGATGGTGGAGGTATCAGAAGTGCGAATGCTGACATGAGTAACGTAAGGGGAGTGAGAGACTCCCCCGCCGAAAGTCCAAGGGTTCCTGCTTAAAGCTAATCTGAGCAGGGTTAGCCGGCCCCTAAGTCGAGGCAGAAATGCGTAGACGATGGGAACCACGTTAATATTCGTGGGCCTGGAGGAAGTGACGGATCATTGAGGTAGTCCAATCTTATCGGATTGAAAGGGCTGCTGCGTGGTTCCAGGAAATAGCTCCTCCTTATAGACCGTACCCGAAACCGACACTGGTGGACTGGTAGAGTATACCAAGGCGCTTGAGAGAACTATGCTGAAGGAACTCGGCAAATTGCACGCGTAACTTCGGAAGAAGCGTGACCCTTTCATGCGCAAGCATGGGAGGGTGGCACAGACCAGGGGGTAGCGACTGTTTATCAAAAACACAGGGCTCTGCGAAGTCGCAAGACGACGTATAGGGTCTGACGCCTGCCCGGTGCTGGAAGGTTAAGAGGAGGGGTGCAAGCTCTGAATCGAAGCCCCAGTAAACGGCGGCCGTAACTATAACGGTCCTAAGGTAGCGAAATTCCTTGTCGGGTAAGTTCCGACCTGCACGAATGGCGTAACGACTTCCCCGCTGTCTCCAGCATAGACTCAGTGAAATTGAATTCCCCGTGAAGATGCGGGGTTCCTGCGGTTAGACGGAAAGACCCCGTGCACCTTTACTATAGCTTTACATTGGCATTCGTAGTGGCATGTGTAGGATAGGTGGTAGGCTTTGAAACCTGGGCGCCAGCTCAGGTGGAGCCACCCTTGAAATACCACCCTTATCACTATGGATGTCTAACCGCGGCCCGTTATCCGGGTCCGGGACAATGTATGGTGGGTAGTTTGACTGGGGCGGTCGCCTCCTAAAGAGTAACGGAGGCGCGCGATGGTGGGCTCAGAACGGTCGGAAATCGTTCGCTGAGTGCAATGGCATAAGCCTGCCTGACTGCGAGACTGACAAGTCGAGCAGAGACGAAAGTCGGTCATAGTGATCCGGTGGTCCCGCGTGGAAGGGCCATCGCTCAACGGATAAAAGGTACGCCGGGGATAACAGGCTGATGACCCCCAAGAGTCCATATCGACGGGGTTGTTTGGCACCTCGATGTCGACTCATCGCATCCTGGGGCTGGAGCAGGTCCCAAGGGTATGGCTGTTCGCCATTTAAAGCGGTACGTGAGTTGGGTTCAGAACGTCGTGAGACAGTTCGGTCCCTATCTGCCGTGGGTGTAGGAATATTGAAAGGATCTGTCCCTAGTACGAGAGGACCGGGATGGACGGATCTCTGGTGGACCTGTTGTGGCGCCAGCCGCATAGCAGGGTAGCTATATCCGGACGGGATAACCGCTGAAGGCATCTAAGCGGGAAACCCACCTTAAAACGAGTATTCCCTGAGAACCGTGGAAGACGACCACGTTGATAGGCCGGGTGTGGAAGAGCGGCAACGCTTGAAGCTTACCGGTACTAATAGTTCGATCGGCTTGATCGTTCTCATTCCTAATGCCCATTTCTGGCGACAATCCTTGGATTGCGCCGAGATGGATGGCACAGAAAACAGCTTCTCGAGCAACGTGCGTTTTGCCGACCTGGTGGTTATGGCGGAGCGGCTGCACCCGATCCCATTCCGAACTCGGCCGTGAAACGCTCCAGCGCTGATGGTACTTCGTCTCAAGACGCGGGAGAGTAGGTCGCTGCCAGGTCTGCCAAGCGCACGTTGTTTAATCTTCTCCTTACGAACAGGCCCGCCAACGGGACTCCGGGCCGCGCAAGCGGCCCTTTCATTTGGCGGAAGCTTGAATTCGGTGAGCCAAGGCTTACCTTTAGGGTTGACGCGGGGTGGAGCAGCCCGGTAGCTCGTCAGGCTCATAACCTGAAGGTCACAGGTTCAAATCCTGTCCCCGCAACCAAAATACGAAAACGGCCCGCCTTGTGCGGGCCGTTTTCGTATGCACTGAAGTACGGCGACAGGGGACACTTAGCATTCCGCGGCCAATTTTTCGCGTATGTGCTCCGATCCACCTCTCATGCGTCGGGCGAATGGCCGATCGGGATTTACGACGCGCCAAAAGGGCGCGCTGCCGTCTTGACTGATATGCACCAAGTGCCGCCGCACAGTCACCGGGCAGCAGGCGTCTGCTCCGTATTTTGCCGCGAGCTTACGTCGCAACTCTGCAAGGTCCGACAAGTGGGCAGGTCGTGCAGCCCGGAGCTCGTCAGCGACCATTTTCTCCGTTGGGATCAGCACGCTCTGCGTAAGGGTCTTGCCTCTGCGTTTCGTTTTGACCACCGGCAATTCGCTCATAATTCACTTCCAGGAACTCCCCTACAGAAGACGAACAAGGATGCCGCAATCCGACAAGTCTCGGATTGATTTGATTGCCGTGGCCTTATGCCGCCGGGAGTTTTTGTTGGCTCCGTGCTGCCCAACGGAACGGAACTCTACGTCTTCGCCGACGTGGCTCGAGTTGCAGCTCTAACCGGCATCCCGGTTGGTCAAAGCGATGTGGCAGCAGCCGAAACCGTGGCCCGGTGTCCAGGTGACATTGTCGAAGCGTACCCCGGTGGCCTCGAACAGGCCGCGATCGAAGGCGCCGGCGATGCGGCAGAGCGTGGCGAGTTTCTCGTCGTCGACGCCGGCTTCGAGCCAGGCGTCCTTCAGCGGGCAGCGCCTGACCTTGAAGGCGATGCGGTCCGGACCGCGTTCGACGTCGGTCGGATACATGCGACCGCCATCCGGGCTGACGGCCAGGAACGCCTCGCCGATCGCCGGTGCGTCGTTGGGGCCGAAATCGGCGAAGGCCGCCGCCGCAACCTCCCTGCCTCGCCGTTCAATGGTGCGGATCATGATCGCCTCGGCTTTTTCCGCGCCAACTTCCGCGGTCAGTTCGTCGAGCAACAGACGATAGAGATCGGCGCGGTTGCGGAAGGCGGAATCGAGTTCGCGTGACAGTTTTTCGGCTCGGGCTTCGGCGTCGGTCATGATGCGTCCCGTTCGATCCTCGACAGTCTTGGCGCTGCCGCCACCAGCGCCTTGCCGATCGCGGATTGCGGCGCGTCGATGACGGTGCGGGCATCGCCGCTCTCGGCAATCCGCCCGCCGTCCAGAATGGCGATGCGGTGGGCGATGGCACGGACGACGCCGAGATCGTGCGAAATGAACAGATAGGCGATGCGCTCCTCGCGTTGAAGATCAAGCAGCAACTGCAGGATCTGCGAGCGCACCGACACGTCGAGCGCCGACACCGCCTCGTCGAGCACGACCAGCGACGGTTTCGTGGCGATGGCGCGGGCGATTGCAACGCGCTGGCGCTGACCGCCGGAGATTTCGTGAATGGCGCGGCCGGCGAGACCGGCGCTGAGGCCGACGCGTTCCAGCAGAGCGGCGATACGGCGCGGGCGTTCGGCGCGAGAGGCAATGTGATGGATGCGCAAGGGGTCGTCGAGCACACGCGCCACCGTGGCGCGTGGGTTCAGGGCGGCGAGCGGATCCTGAAACACCATCTGCAGACGAGCGCGCCGGTCGCGCAACGCAGCGCCGTTCAACGACAGGAAATCACTGCCTTCAAACTCGATTCGGCCAGCATCGGCTTCGATGAGCCGCAGTATGAGCCGAGCGATCGTCGA
This sequence comes from Mesorhizobium sp. M1334, assembly GCF_040317995.1. Classification (NCBI taxonomy): domain Bacteria; kingdom Pseudomonadati; phylum Pseudomonadota; class Alphaproteobacteria; order Hyphomicrobiales; family Phyllobacteriaceae; genus Mesorhizobium; species Mesorhizobium sp. M1334. Next base: position 383,361 of record NZ_JAMYLM010000002.1, on the reverse strand, counting down.
TTTGCCGCTGCCGGAAGGTCCAGCCAGCGCCAGCGTCTCACCATGCTCGATGTGGAGGGAAACATCGTCGGCCGCGGCGATGATCTTGCCGCCGCTACTGTATCGTTTGGTCAGGCCGGAAACGGCGAGCAGTGGACTGGTCATGTTCGCTGCAGCAGCGGCTCGGCGTCGAGACCGAGATTGGCGTCGAGCAGCGCCCTTGTGTACGCGTGACGCGGCGCACTGATCACCTGCGCCGTCGCACCTAGCTCGAGCAGCTCGCCATGCTGGAATACCGCGATGCGCTCTGCAAGCTCAGCGGCCAGCGCAATGTCGTGGCTGATGAACAGCAGCGTCATGCCGTCCTCGACCACCAGTCGCCGGATCAGCCCGACGATTTCGGCCTGCACGATGGTGTCCAGTGCACTGGTCGCCTCGTCGGCGATCAGCAGTTTCGGCCCGGCCGCGATCGCGGCGGCGATCGCCACGCGCTGCTTCTGGCCGCCGGAGAGCTGATGTGGAAAGGCGCGCAGAGCGGCATCGGGGTCGGGCAGACGGACCCGTTCGAGCAAGGTTTTTGCTCTGGCATAGGCGTGTCGCCAGTCAAGTCCGAGATGGGTGCGCGCGACTTCCGCGATCTGCCTGCCGATTGGCATGACCGGATCGAGAGTGGCGGATGGGTCCTGGAAAACGAAGCCGATATCACGGCCTCCGAGAGGAAGGCTATTGAGAACAAGGAAAGACTGACGGTCTTTCGAATGAGACGATCGAAATTCCGTCATCTGCCACTCGATCGCTCCGCCGCTCTTGGCAGTGGCCGGCAGCAGCCCAGCAATCGCCAGCGCCAACGTGCTCTTGCCCGAGCCGCTCTCGCCGATGATGGCGAGGCGCTCGCCGGCGGCGACATCGAAGCTGATATGTCTCAGCGCCGCCACCTCGGTGCCGTCGCGGCGATAGGTCACCGTCAGATTGCGGATCGAAGCAAGCGCCGTCACGACAGGCTCTTTCTCACCGCCGCGGTCTCGACGACGCCTTCGCCGGCGAGATAGACGCCGAGCACGGTCAGCACGAGTGCTACACCCGGAATCATCGACAGGAAGGGCGCGGTGCGCAGCACGGCGCGGCCTTCGGCGATCATGCCGCCCCAGGTCACGCGATTGGGGTCGCCGAGGCCGAGAAAAGACAATGCCGCTTCGGTGAGAATAGCCGCGGCGACGATCACCGACGACAACGCCAGTACCGGCGGCAGCGCGTTGGGCAGCACCTCGCGAAAGGCGATCTCCAGCGGATGCATGCCGATGACGCGGGCGCCGGCAACAAAATCGCGCTCACGGATCGACAGCACTTCGGCCCGCGCCACGCGTGCCGGTCCGGTCCAGGCGCCCAGCGCGATCGCAGCGACGACGACGCCGAGCGACGGCCCGACGATGCTGACGAAAGCCAAAGCCAGCAGGAAGGATGGGACGGTCTGGAAAGCGTCGGTGATGCGCATCAGTACCTCGTCGACAAGGCCGCCGGCAAAACCGGCCAACGTGCCGATTACGGCGCCGATGGCAAGCGCGGTGGCTGCTGCTGCCAGGCCGACCGCCAGCGAGGTGCGGGCGCCGTGGAAAAGCTCGGCCAGCACGTCACGGCCGAGGCGGTCGGTGCCGAGTGGCAGCGACCAGTCCTGCAACGGCGACAGCAATGCCGGCCCGGCAATGGCCTGCGGATCGCTCGGAAAGAACAAAGGTGCGGCAAGCGCCACGGCAGACAGCGCCGTCAGGATGACCGCGCCGGCGATCGCTTCCGGCGTGCTAAGAAAGCGGCGAAGCGGGCTCACGCGCCGGCCTCACTGGCCCCGACGCGCGGATCGAGGACGGCGTAGGCGATGTCGACGAGAAGGTTGATGATGACGACCAGGACGGCACTGATGAGAATGATGCCGAGCAGCAACGGCGTGTCGCGTGCCGCCACCGCTTCCTGCGCCAGCCGGCCAAGGCCTGGCACGGAAAAGACGCTTTCGATAACGACGCTGCCGCCCAACATTTGCGCGGACTGCAGGCCAAGCATGGTGACCAGCGGCAACAGCGCATTGCGGGCGACGTGAGCGAGCACGATGCGGCGGCGGGAAAGTCCTCTGGCGCGGGCGGCCAGCACAAAATCCTGTCGCCAGACCTCGGTCATGCCGGCGCGCATCATGCGCAGATAGAGCGCGAGATAGATGAAGCCGAGCGCCGAAACCGGCAGGACGAGATGGCGGGCGATATCGGCGGCGCGATCGAGGCCGGTCCGGGCCGAGGCGATACTCTCGATCCCGCCGATCGGAAACCATCGCAGGTCGACGGCAAAGACGATAATCAGCACCAGCCCAAGCCAGAAGCCCGGCACGGCATAGAGCGCCAGCGAACCGATGGACAGAAAGCGATCGCGAAAACTGCCGGGCCTGGCGCCGGCATAGATGCCGAGTGCCGAGCCGAGACCGAAGGAGAGCGCGGTGGCGCTGCCCATCAACAGCAGCGTGTTGGGCAGGCGCTCGAGGATGACGTCGCGGATCGGCCGCGAAAAGGTGACCGATTGGCCGAGATCGAGATGCAGCAGCGCCCAAAGATAATTGGCGAGCCGCGTCAGTTCCGTCTGGTCGAGACCCCAGCGGTGACGCAACAGCTCGATCATCCCGGCGTCGCCGCCGGTCGAGACGATGTAGGCATCGACCGCGTCGCCGGGAGCGGCTTCGAGTAACAGGAAGGTGCCGATGACGACAATCAGCAGCACGAAGATGCTGCCGACGAGACGGCGGCGAACGAGGATGACAGCGCGGGTCATGGCATAACGCCGATAGGAGAGCCAAGTCTTGCGTGCCGCGCTCTACGGCGCCCCCCTCTGTCCTGCCGGACATCTCCCCCACAAGGAGGGAGATTGGCAGCTTCGGCGTTGCCGGCCGTCTTGCAACGGTGGAGATTGGCGAAAGCGACAATGACAGCCGATCTCCCTCCTTGTGGGGGAGATGTCCGGCAGGACAGAGGGGGGCGCGAAAAAGCTCTCATCGTTGAAGCTGAGCACACAAGCGGCGCGCAAGTCTGGAGAGACTTCCTTACCCCTCCAGCCAAGTGTCCGCCCAGTTCGATACCGCCCAGCGCGGATTGTTGGCGATGTTCTTGACCGTATCACGTGCGACGCTGATGAAACTCCATTCGGCGACGTTGATCAGTGGCAGGTCAGCGGCAACTTTTCTCTGGAACTCCTTGTAGAGTCCGGTGCGGGCGGCGGTGTCGAGCGTCTCCGATGCCTTGGCGATCAGGGCATCGAGTTCGGCGTTCTTATAGCCGCCCTGGTTGGAGAAGGGCACGCCGTCTGGAATGCCGCTCTGCACCAGGATGGTGGTCGAGATCGCAGGATCGCCGCGGAACACCGGCGGCCCGACCGCAAGGTCGAAGGCGTGGTCGGTGTAAACAGCCTTGATATGCGCGGCCGAGTCGTTGTTGACCAGCTGAGCGTCGATGCCGACGGCGGCGAGCGCCTGGCGCAGATAGTCGCCGAACTGCTTGGTCTCGTTGAAATAGGGCGCCGGCAGCAGTTTCAGTGAAAAGCGCTTGCCGTCATCGCCTCGGCTGTAGCCGGCCTCGTCCAGCAAGGTGTTGGCCTTGGCGACGTCGAAGGCGTACGTCGGCACGTCGGCGGTGTAGAATTGCGGGTCGTTTTTCGGCACCGGGCCAGTGGCGGTGGCGGCATAGCCGAGAAACACCGTCTTGACGACGAAATCCTTGTCGATGGCGTGAGCGATCGCCTGGCGCACTTTCAGGTCGGCCAGCTCCTTGCGGCGATGGTTGATCTCGACGACGAGCTGGTAGGTCAGCCCTTCGTAGCCTTTGGTGATCACCTTGAGGCCGGGCACTTTGGAGATGCGGTCGAGATCGGCGAGGGGCACGGCGGAGAAGGCGGCGAGCTGGATCTCTTCGGCCTCGAGCGCGCTGGCCGCTGCTGTGCGGTCCGGCAGCACCTGATAGATGATCTCGTCGAGATAGGGCTCGTCCTTGCCCCAATAATCCGTATTCTTCTCCAGCCGGTAATATTCGCCGGGTTTGTATTCGGCGAATTTGAACGGGCCGGTGCCGACCGGGGCGTTGTTGGCCGGGTTGTCCTCGATCTTTCCGGTCTCGTAGATGTGCTTGGGCACCACGCTGCTCAGCGCCGGCAAGGCGTTGCGGATCAGCTGGAACGGTGTCGGCTTGGCGAATTTGAACACGGCGGTGGCTTCGTCCGGCGTGTCGACCGCCTCCAGATCCTTGAACACGGTGCGGCCGAGATTCTGCAGCGGCTTCCAGATATGCAGCGCCGAGAACGCGACATCGCCGGAGGTGAAAGGTTTACCGTCATGCCATTTGACGCCCTCGCGCAGCTTGAACGTCACCGACAGGCCGTCGGCGGCACCTTCCCAGCTGAGCGCCAGGCGCGGATCGAGCCCGTCCTTGCCGTCAAAGGAGGCCTCAGCCAAGGGTTCTACGATCTTGCTCGAAATGAAGAAGACGCCGTTCGAGGCGACGATCGCCGGATTGAGATTGCGCGGCTCGGAATCAGCGGCGACAACCAGTCGTCCGCCCTTTTTCGGCGTCTGCGCCGACCCGATCGTCGGCATCGCGGTGGAGGCCAGCAGCAATGCCGAACCCGCAAGCATCGTACGTCTGGAAATGGTGAACTCTGGCATGATCGAACTCCGTCCTCTCCGCGGACCCGGCCGGGTCCGCCGTACCCCTCGGACGCTCGTAAGCATCCTGCAAAGCTGATTATGGGCCTTGTGCGGGGTTTCGCCAAAGACGGAATTGGCGCATCCTCACGTGGCTTTGAAATTTCCGTCCGTTGGACCAGTTGTATAGAAACGGTTCGATGCGCGGTTCTGGCAGGACCCAGACTGGAGTAAAGTGCAGCAGGTGGACCAGCTTTGGGCCGGTTCGCCCGTTCTGGCTGGACCAGATCGGGCAAAATGATGCAGATTTAAGCATAGCCGAGGTTCAGAGCCGGAAAAGCCGGTGCCGGCGAGCGGCCAGCTAAGGATTTCAGGGAGAGAGACATGAACATTGCCCCAGGCAAAAATGCCGTCGGCGGCGTGCCGTTCGACCAGTCCAGGGTGGACGGGCTGATGGAGGAGGCCGGCATCGACGTGCTGCTCGCCACCTCCAAGCACAACACGCAATATCTGCTTGGTGGGTACAAGTTCATCTTCTTCGCCGCCATGGATGCGATCGGCCACAGCCGTTATCTGCCTGTCGTCGTCTATGAGAAAGGTGGGCCGGAGCATGCCGCCTATATCGGCAACCGCATGGAAGGCGGCGAGCACCAGAACCATCCATTCTGGACGCCGACACTGCATGCCGCCTGCTGGGGCACGCTCGATGCCGCCAATCTGGCGGTCGAGCATTTGCGAAAGATCGGCAAGGGCAATGCCCGCATCGGCATCGAGCCCGCCTTCCTGCCGTCCGACGCCTATATGCTAATCCGTAACGCGCTGCCGGATGCCAAGCTGATCGATGCGACTGATATGCTGGAGCGCATGCGGGCAATCAAAACCGAGGCCGAGTTGGAGAAGCTGCGCATCGCCTCCGAGCTGATCACCGATTCCATGCTGGCGACCATCGGCTGGGCACGCGAAGGCACGACCAAGAGGGAGATCATCGAACAGCTCAGGCGCGAGGAGACCAATCGCGGCGCGCATTTCGAATATTGCCTGTTGACGCTAGGCTCCAGCCACAACCGCGCCGCCTCGCCGCAGGCGTGGAAACGGGGCGAGGTGATGTCGATCGATTCCGGCGGAAACTACCACGGCTATATCGGCGACCTTTGCCGCATGGGCGTGCTGGGCGAGCCTGACGCCGAACTCGAGGATCTGTTGGCCGAGATCGAGACAGTGCAGCAGGCGGCCTTCTCCAGGGTCAAGGCGGGCACGCTGGGCGGTGACATGATTTCTCATGCCGAAGGTGTGCTGAAGAAGTCGAAGGTTGCGCCCTATACCGATTTCTTCGCGCATGGCATGGGGCTGATCACGCATGAAGCGCCGTTCCTGATGACCAACCATCCGGTGACCTATGAAGGCACCTATGCCGCAAAGCCGCTGGAGAAGAACATGGTGCTTTCGGTCGAGACGACCATGCTCCACCCGACGCGCGGCTTCATCAAGCTGGAGGACACGGTGGCGGTCACCGACACAGGGTACGTGATGTTCGGCGACCGGGGCCGGGGCTGGAACAGGGGCGGGGGTTAGGCGCTTCTATCTCAGTTCCCCGCTTGGCGGTAGCAGCCTGAAATCCGGCAGGTCGCGCAACGCCAGTTCCGGCCCGGCCGGCGAGTAAACGACGAAAAGCTGCATCGGCCCGTCGCCGGTATTAAGCGTCGAGTGGAAGCGGCTTTCCGGCACATAGATGGTGCAGCCGGGGCCGACCTTCTCGACGACCGGGTTGCCTTTCTCGTCCTCGACCATCTGCTCGCCATTGCCTGAGATGACGAAGATGATCTCCTCCGCACCCGGATGGTTATGACGCGTATGGCCCTTGCCCGACGGGAGGTCGACGACACCACCGGAAAATCGCTTTGCGCCGTTCACTTCGGGAGCGACCGTCATCGACAGCCTGCCCCAGTCGAAGCCGAAGACGCTGACGTCTTTTGGATATACGAATACCTTGCTGTTGTCGGTCATCGTCCCACCTTCTTTTGCTGGTCTCTACGCAGCGCCGAACGTGACGGCCTTGAAATCCGCCGTCTGCCTGGCGATCGAGGCTTCCGCCGGCAGCCGCTCCATCGAACTGGCGCCATAGAACCCGTGCAGGCCCTTGCAACGCTCGAGAATATATCTGGCGTCGTCCGGCATCGAGATCGGCCCACCATGGCAAAGCAGAATTATGTCCTCGCGCACTGAGCGTGCCGCTTTGGCGATGGCGTCGATCTCGCTGACACAGTCGTCCAGCGATTTAGCCGACGTCGCGCCGATCGAGCCGCCGGTGGTCACCCCCATATGGGCGACGACGATGTCGGCGCCGGCTGTTGTCATGGCGCGCGCCTCGTCTGGGTTGAAGACATAGGGCGTGGTCAACAGGTCGAGTTTGTGAGCCTCGGCGATCATGTCGACTTCGAGCTCGAAGCCCATGCCGGTTTCTTCAAAACTCCGCCGCATCTGGCCGTCGAACAGGCCGATGGTCGGAAAATTCTGCACGCCGGAAAAGCCCATCGTCTTCAACTCGGCCAAAAGCAGCGGCATGATGACGAAGGGATCGGTGCCGTTGACGCCGGCCAGCACCGGCGTCTTCTTCACTACCGGCAGCACTTCGTAGGCCATCTCCTTGACGATCTCGTTGGCGTTGCCATAGGCGAGCAGGCCGGCGGCCGAGCCGCGCCCGGCCATGCGGTAGCGGCCGGAATTGTAGATGATGATCAGGTCGATGCCACCAGCTTCCTCGGCCTTGGCCGACAGGCCGGTGCCGGCACCGCCGCCGACGATCGGCACGCCATCCGCAATCATCATGCGGAATTTCTCCAGGATTTTCTTGCGCGGAATGGCGGCCATGTCTTGGTGTCTCACTGTCTGGCGATGTCGAGGAAGGCCGTTGTGGCGGCCCAGGCGAATTCCGGATCGTTGATGTGCAGCGGCAGGCGCAGCACGCACCGCGTTTTGGCGGGTTTGATGGTACGCTCGATCGCCTCGAACAATGCGGCATCGGCTTCAGGGTCGAAGAAGGCGCCGCCTTCGATGTCGAGCGCCGACACGCCTTTCTCCGGAATGAGGAAACGAACCGGACCCGGGCAGAGGCTCAGCCTTGTACCGATCCATTCGCCGATCGTTCTGCTTTCGTCGGCAGTGGTGCGCATCAGTGTGACGTTTGGATTGTGCTCATAGAACAGCCGGCCGCGATAGCGTTCCGGAATTGTCGGCGGCGCCCAGAAATTGACCATGTCGAGCGCGCCCACCGAGCCGACATAAGGCAGCCCGGTGCGGGCGATGGCACCAAAGCGATCTTCGGTCGCCGGCAGCACGCCGCCAAGCAGCAAGTCGCAGACTTCGGTTGTTGTGATGTCGATGACGCCGGACAACAGGCCGCTGTCGGCCAATTTTTCCATGGTGCGGCCGCCGGTTCCGGTGGCATGAAAGACCATGCAGTCATAGGTCGAACGAAGCTCATCGGCGATCGCGGTCACGCATGGCGTGGTGACGCCGAACATGGTCAGGCCTATCGAGGGTCTGCCGTCGGCCGGCGGCGCCGGCTTTGCCGCCATGCCTGATATCGCCTGGGCGGCATTGTGCAGCACGACACGGGAAAGCCGGTTGAGGCCGGCCATGTCGGTCACCGACGGCATCATGATGATGTCGGAGATGTCGACATAAGGTCCGGTGTCGCCGGAAGCCAAGGTCGAAACCATGATCTTGGGCAGGCCGAGCGGCAGCGTGCGCATGCCTGCGGTGATGATCGAGGTGCCGCCACCGCCGCCGATGCCGACAATCCCGGCAATGTCGCTGCGCGATTGAACAAACCGGGCAAAGGCGGCAGCCATTGCCGCCACAGCGGTGCCGCGATCGTCGACGCCGAGCACGGCATTGCGACCCTCGGAATGGTGGCTGGCGACCTCGTCGGCCGAAATGTCGACCGGCACGGTCGCGCCGCGTGTTCCGATGTCGACACGGGCAATCGAAGCGCCGGTAGCGGCGACCGCATCGTACAGAAATGCGAGTTCCTCGCCCTTGGTGTCGGCGGTGCCCACCACATAGATGCGCTTCATCGCGTTTCCCCGGTCTTGGGCGTGTTCGGCGCTGCCGCCCCTTTGCCTGGCCGTTCGATGGGCGAAGGGCCATTGCAATTTTTTGAGACGCGCGTATCGTATTGACATGGATGTCTCACGTCAACAAGCGACAGTGAACGACGACGCCGGCCAAGGCGCCAGCCCGCGGGCTGAGCGCGGGGCCCGCGCGCGCACCAAGCGGCTGATGCTGGAGACGGCGACAAAGCTGATGCAGGCGGGCGCCACGCCCTCCGTCAGCGAGGTGGCGGAAGCAGCGGAAGTCTCGCGCGCCACCGCTTATCGGTATTTTCCGAGCCAGGCGGCGCTGGTGCAGGCGGTGGTCGACGAAGGGCTCGGGCCGATCCTTACCTGGCAATCGAGCTCTGCCGATCCGGAGCGCCGGGTGGCCGAGCTGTTCGACACCGCCATGCCACGCATCGAGGCCTTCGAAGCGACGTTCAAGGCGGCGCTGAAACTGTCGCTCGACCAGTGGGCACAGCGACAGGCAGGCACGCTGGGCGGCGAACCGGCCTTCACGCGCGGCCATCGCATCGAGCTTTTGAAGGATGCGATCGCGCCACTCAAGGGCCAGTTGCCGCCGCGCGAATTCAAGCGGCTCGCGCAGGCGCTGTCGCTGATCTTCGGCGTTGAGGTGCTGATCGTTTTGAAGGATATATGGGGACTGGATAGCCGCCGCATGATGTCGGTCGCGCAATGGGCGGCCGGCGCTCTGGTGCGCGCGGCGGTGACGGAATCGGTGACTGAATGAGATGGGATCGCGCCGACGTCGGCCGCTAGATAACGTCAATCTGGTTCGACCAGATTTTCAACCTGACTATTCATGCTACTACCGATGCAGCGGTCCAAGCAAGGCATTTATGTATCAAAGAGTAGGAAAATTCAGGGAAAACAGGCAGATATCGCAGAAACCAACTTGTCTGCGTGTCTGTCGCCGTCCAAGAAAGGGCTTGACGTTCCTCTGGAATTGGTAATACCAGATCAGGACAAATAAAGCGGATCAAAAGGGTGAAGGCTAATATCCGTTTCGGTCGAACGAGGAGGCTCAAAAACCGGAACGGTGCCGTCACGGGAGGACTACCAGGGCCGGCCTCGCCGCCGGCCCGCATGACAAGGTAGAATGCGCACAAGGGAGGAAATCATTATGCGCAAGACAATGACCAGCTTGCTTGCTGGTATCGGCCTAGTGCTCGCCTGCGGAACGTCCGTCTACGCGCAGGAAAAGGAACTTACAATCTTCTGGGCGGAATGGGATCCGGCCAATTACCTGCAGGAACTCGGCAACGAGTACGAGAAGGAAACCGGCGTCAAGATCACGGTGGAAACCACACCGTGGCCCGACTTCCAGACCAAGGCCTTCACCGAGTTCAACGCCCATGGCGACGCCTACGATATGGTCGTCGGCGACTCGCAATGGCTCGGTGCCGGCTCGACCGGTGGCCACTATGTCGACCTGACCGACTTCTTCAACAAGCACAAGGTCGGTGAAGTGATGGCACCGGCCACGGTGAAATACTATGCCGAATATCCGGGCGGCAGCAGCAAATACTGGGCCATTCCGCTCGAAGGCGACGCCGTCGGCTGGTCCTATCGCAAGGACTGGTTCGAAGACCCCAAGGAAAAGGAAGCCTTCAAGGCCAAGTATGGCTACGATCTCGACGTGCCGAAGGACTGGAAGGCTTTGCGCGACATCGCCGAATTCTTCCACCGTCCGGACCAGAAGAAATACGGCATAGCCATCTACACCGACAATTCCTACGACGCGATGGCGATGGGCTTCGAAAACGCGCTGTTCTCCTTTGGCGGCGAGTTGGGTGACTATAAGACCTACAAGGTCGATGGCTTCATCAACTCCGACAAGGCGATCGCGGCGCTCGACGCCTACAAGGAACTCTACAAGTTCACGCCCCCGGGCTGGGCCAAGTCGTTCTTCGTCGAGGACAACCAGGCGATCACTGAAAACCTGGCGGCGATGAGCATGAACTACTTCGCGTTCTTCCCCTCGCTGATCAACGAGGCGTCGAACCCGAATGCCAAGAACACCGGTTTCTTCGCCAATCCTCCCGGCCCGAACGGGGACCAGTTCGCCGCACTCGGCGGTCAGGGCATCTCCATCGTTTCCTACTCGCAGAAGCAGGAAGAGGCGACGAAGTTCCTGGAATGGTTCATCAAGGACGAGACCCAGAAGAAGTGGGCAGCGCTCGGCGGCTACACCTGCAGTGCCGCCGTGCTCAAGTCGCCCGAATTCCAGAACGCCACGCCCTACAACAAGGCGTTCTACGAGACCATGTTCAAGGTAAAGGACTTCTGGGCGGTTCCGGAATATGCCGAACTGCTGCAGCAGCTCAATCAGCGCATCTATCCTTACATGATCGGCGGCCAAGGCACCGCCAAGGAGACGCTGGACGCACTGGCAGCCGACTGGAACGCGACCTTCAAGAAATACGGCCGCGGCCAATAAGCATGGAGTTTCACGGAGGAGGCGCTCGTGCCTCCTCCGTTTCTTTTTCTGATTTTTGAAATCTTTCTGATTTCTGAACTGGGAGCAGGGTCTTGGCGACCACAATGATCACCACGCTGGACAGGTCCTCGCGGGCCGCCGCTCGCGGTCTAAGCGACATTTCGATCCGCAATCTCTTCATCATCCCGACGATCCTGTTTCTGATCGTCTTCAACATCTTCCCGCTGATCTATTCGCTGGGCTATTCGTTCACCGATTTCCGGGCCTCGACCAGCGCGGCGGCGAATTTCGTCGGGCTGCAAAACTATCGCGACCTGCTCAGCGATCCCTATGTCTGGTCCAACTTCGCCATCACCGCGAAATACGTCATCATCTCGGTCGCCGGCCAGCTGCTCGTCGGCTTCGGCGTGGCCATGCTGCTCAACCGCGACATTCCGCTCAAGGGCCTGCTGACGACGCTCCTGTTGTTGCCGATGATGCTGTCGATGGCCGTCGTTGGCCTGTTCTGGAAGCTGCTCTACGATCCGTCCTTCGGCATCATCAATTATGCGCTGGGCCTCGGTACCTTCGAATGGCTGTCGAATCCGAAAATGGCGCTCTACGCGGTCGCGCTGACCGACATCTGGATGTGGTCGCCCTTCGTCATGCTGTTGTCGCTGGCCGGCCTGTCGGCCGTGCCCAAGCATCTCTACGAGGCAGCCGCGATTGACAGGGCCGGGCCGTTCTACACCTTCTTCCGCATAACGCTGCCGTTGGTTGCGCCGATCCTGATGATCGCGGTCATCTTCCGCACCATGGAGGCGTTCAAGACCTTCGACCTCGCCTACATCCTGACCAGCCAGCCGACGGCCGAGCTGATCTCGATCCGGCTCTACAAGATGGCGTTCCAGGAATGGCAGACCGGGCGTTCCTGCGCGCTCGCCTACATCGTGCTGATCATGGTGCTGGCGATCACCAACATCTATGTCAAATACCTCAACAAGGTGAAGGAGCGCTGAGATGGCCGCAGTCCGCACTTCTTCCGAAATCACCTTCAACCGGGTCGCCATCGTCGCTGTCCTGCTGGTGACGATCATCTTCCTGGCGCCGATCTACTGGATCGCCTCGACGGCGTTCAAGCCGCGCAACCTCGCCACCACCATTCCACCGACGGTGGTTTTCCAGCCGGAGATATCGCCCTTCGTCAAGTTGTTCACCAAGCGTTCGCAGCTGCGCAGCCCGCCGTCGCCGGAGGAGTATGCGGCTGCGCCGTGGTGGGAGCGCGTCGTCTTCAATGGCGGCGAAAAGATCGTGCGCGACGGCAAGGGCCAGGTTCAGTGGTCGGGCTATCCGAGCCGTTTCATGAATTCGCTGATCGTCGCCATAACCTCGACCGTCCTGGCCGTCGGCATGGGCACCTTCACCGCCTATGGCTTCTCGCGCTTCAAGGTGAAGGGAGAGGCGGATCTGCTCTTCTTCATCCTGTCGACGCGCATGCTGCCGCCGGTGGTCGTCGCCATCCCAATGTTCCTGATGTACCGGGCGGTAGGGCTCAACGATTCCCATGTCGGCCTGATCATTCTCTACACCGCCTTCAACCTGTCCTTCTCGGTCTGGCTGATGAAGGGCTTCATGGACGAAATCCCGAAGGAGTATGAAGAGGCGGCGCTCGTCGACGGCTACACGCGCATGGAGGCCTTCTTCAAGATCGTGCTGCCCGAGGCCGCCACCGGCATCGCCGCCACCGCCGTGTTCTGCTTCATCACGGCGTGGAACGAGTATGCCTTCGCCCTGATCATGACCAGCCGCCGCGCCCAGACGGCACCGCCCTTCATTCCCAGCCAGGTCGGCGCCGGCCTGCCGGACTGGACGGTGATCGCCGCCGGAACCTTCCTGTTCCTGCTGCCGGTCGCGATCTTCACCTTCCTGCTCCGCAACCACCTGCTGCGCGGCATGTCCTTCGGAGCGATCCGCAAATGAGCTTTCGCGACATCAACCAGAAATATCTCGAACCGGGCAGCCAGGTGCTGATGGTGCTCGGCATCATAGCGCTCTGCCAGCCATGGCACATGCTGCTGCACAGCTATGGCGTGACCATCATCCTGATCGGCCTGATTGGCTTCAACATCACCTCCAAGATCGCGCCGGAGGAGAAGGCCGGCACCGGGCAAGGGACAAATCCGGGGGCACAGCATTGACCCAGATCGAGCTTCGCGGCGTCCAGAAATATTTCGGCGCCGTCCAGGTCATCAAGGACCTCAACCTGAAGATCGACGATAACGAGTTCATCGTGCTGCTCGGCCAGTCGGGCTGCGGCAAGACGACGACACTCAGGGCCGTTGCCGGACTGGAGACGATCGACGGCGGCGACATCCTCATCGACGGCAAGCCGGTCCAGCACCTCAAGGCCGCCGACCGCGACATCGCCATGGTCTTCCAATCGTTTTCGCTCTATCCGCATATGAGCGTTTACGAGAACATCGCCTTTCCACTGAGGGCGACGCGCAAGAGCAAGGCCGAGATCGACAGCGAGGTGCGCTCGGTCGCCAAGACGCTGCAGATCGGCGATCTCCTCGCCAAGAAACCGTCGGCGCTGTCCGGCGGCGACATGCAGCGCGTGGCGATCGGCCGGGCCTTGGTGCGGCGGCCGAAGGCGATGCTGATGGACGAGCCGATCGGGGCGCTCGATGCCAAGCTGCGCGAGGAGATGCGGGCCGAGATCAAGCGGCTGCACATCAAGCAGGGTTCGACCAGCATCTACGTCACCCACGACCAGATCGAGGCGATGAGCCTCGCCGACCGCATCGTCATCATGCATGAAGGTGTGCTGCAGCAGGTCGGCTCGCCGGACGAGGTCTATTCGCATCCGGCGAATCTTTTCGTCGCGCAATTTGTCGGCAGCCCGGTGATGAACGTCGCCGACGCTTCGGTGACCGAGAAACCCTCATCGGCCTCGGTCACGGTCGGCGATGCGGCCGCTGGCTTCGAATTCCCGCGCGCCTTGCTGTCGAAGCTCAATGGCCATGCCGGCAGCCAACTCGCGCTCGGCATCCGGCCGGAAGGCGTCCTCGTCCGCCGCGAAGCCGCCGAGGGGTTCCTGCCGGTGGAGACGCAGATCGTCGAGCCGCTCGGGTCCTTCGACATCGTCGACCTCAAGGTCGGCTCCAAGATGCTGCGTGCGCGCACCAAGAGCGGCTTCATCAGCGGCCCCGGCGAAAGGGTCTTCGTCAGAATCGATCCCAGCCAGGCGCATTTCTTCGACACGGCGAGCGGCAAATCGCTGGGAGTGAGACTCTGATGGCCCACATCCAGCTCAAGAACATCTCAAAGAAGTTCGGTAACCACACCGCCTTGACCGGGCTCGATCTCGACATCGCCGATGGCGAGTTCTTCGTCCTGCTTGGCGAGACCGGCGCCGGCAAGACGACGACGCTGCGCATGATTGCCGGCCTGGAAAAACCGAGCGAAGGCCAGGTCTTCATCGATGGCGTCGATGTCGCCGACTGGGGCGCGGCCGAGCGCGACGTGGCGCTGGTGCTGCAGCAATATTCGCTCTATCCGCGCTATACGGTGCGCCAGAACCTCGAATTTCCGCTGAAGCCGAAGATCCGCCGGCTGCCCGATGCCGAGATCAAGGATCGTGTCGACCGCGCGGCCAGGACGCTGCGCATCGAGCATCTGCTCGACCGCAAGACCGACAGGCTTTCAGGCGGCGAGATGCAGCGCGTCTCGATCGGCCGCGCCATCGTGCGCAAGCCGCGGGTATTCCTGATGGACGAGCCGTTGTCGGCGCTCGACGCCAAATTGCGCGAGGCGCTGCGCACCGAATTGAAGAACCTGCAGATGCAGCTTGGCGCCACCTTCCTGTTCGTGACGCACGATCAGATCGAGGCGATGTCGATGGGTGACAAGGTCGGCGTGCTCAACCATGGCCGCATCGTCCAGACCGGCACGCCGTACGAGATCTACAACAATCCGCGCGACACCTACGTGGCAAGCTTCGTCGGCTCGCCGCCGATGAACCTCATCGACGGCAAGCTCGTCAACGGACGCGCGGTGATGGCGCCGCTCAATTTCGAATTGCCGTTTGCGGGGGGTGCCAAGACTTCGGGGGGTGCCAAGACGGGCGCGGCGACCGACGGTCGCCCGCTCGTCTTCGGTATTCGTCCCGAGGACGTCTATCTCGAGACCGGCGCGCCGGTCGAGGCGCGGGTCCACGATGTCGAGAACCATGGCGTCGAGAAGATCCTGACGCTGCGGGTCGGCGACGCCATGCTGCGCGCCACCGTGCCGGCCAGGACCGACGTCCAGATAGAGCAGCCGGTGCGCTTTGCCTGGAACCCGGACAAGGTGGTGCTGTTCGACAAGGGCAGCGGAATAAGCCTGCGTCACGCCGGCTAAGTACAAGCCTCTTTACTGCAGCTTGGGGCGGGATGCGTTCAACGCGAACCGTGTTTCCTGCTCCATCTATGTGTTTTAGCCGCATTTGTGCGACGCTGCGTGATTCCATTTGGTGCGAAATGCTCGAGTCTTCCCGTCATCTCCCCCGTGCGGGGGATGCGGATGCGCCGATTTGTCGAATAGGCTGATCCTTTGGTCCCAAACGGGCTTTGCAAGCGCAATTTGGAGACCCGAAATGGAGGGTTGGCTATGGGAAATCTGTTCCGCACATTTGCGACGATCCTGGTTGTCGCCGGTATGGGATTGTTGGCGGCGCATCTGGGCGAGGCGCAGGCAGCCAAGAAAGTCGTCGCCGGTGCGAAGGTCGACGCCAAGAAGATCAAGGGCCTCAACGGCACGGTCAATCTGTCCACCAGCGACTGCAAACTGTTGTTGAGCGGCACCGTCGTCGAAGTCTCGGATGGCAGGTGCGGGGCCTCCGGCAAATATTGCAAGAGCAGTGCCGGCTCGGCCTGTATCACCGAGCAATAAGCCGGCCAACGTTTAGCCGGCCTAGCGGATCTCCGCCTGTTCCTCGGCCCGGAAATGGCTGGGCGGCGATCCGATGACCCGTTTGAAGGCGCGGCTGAAGGAGGCGTCGGATTCGTAGCCGAGGCGCGCCGCCACGACGGAAATCTTGAGCCGGTCGCGGACCAGCCATTGCCGCGCCTGGTGCATCCGCACCTGCGTGACGTACTTTGCCGGTGTTTCGCCGACAATGGTGGCGAAGCGATCGGCGAAACCCGATCGCGAGGCACCCATCATCTTCGCCAGAGCCTCCACCGTCCAGTCACGGTTCGGTTCCAGGTGGATCGCGGCCAGCACCCGGCCGATCTCGCGATCCCTGACCGCCGCGATCCATCCGGAAGAGTCGCCGCAGCCGCGCTCGACCCATGAGCGGATGACGGTCGCGGCAAGCACATCGGCCAGCCGCGCCAGGATGCCGCCGGAGCCGACGCGCTCCATCGTCACCTCGCGGGCCATCGCTTCCAGCAAATGTGGGATACCTGGTTCATAGGCTTCCAACTCATGTGCGCGCATCACGTCCGGCATCATGCCGAGCAAGGGGTGCAAGCCATCGAGATTAAAATACATGCTGCCGAAAAACAGCAAGGTCCCCGGACGGCAGCCGGGCACGCCGTCATTCGACATGCAATAGACATTCTTGCAGATTTCCTCGACCTCATAGCCGTGGATCGGCGCCGCCTCGACACCCGGCTCGCTCGCCAGCGTGTGAGCTGAGCCGCGCGGCAACAAGGCAGCGTCGCCCGCCTTGAGCTCGACCCATTCGCCGGACGGCTGCAGCAACCAGCAGCCTTTGCGGCCGATGAAATGAAACCGTGCCGCCGCCTGAGCCGGAAAATGGATGCCCCAAGGCTCCTTCATCTCGCAACGGCCGTAATCGACGCCTTCGAGGCGCAATCCACGCAGTATGTCCGTCAGCGGATCGCCGGTTACGGGGATTTTGGACGAACGGTCAAACATGATGGTGTTTCTAGCATGGAAACTCCAGCTGGTCACTCCTTATGTTGCATCGCAGTCAAATGCTGCGCTGCAACAGACCGGAGATCCCTCATGACCGAACCCGCGACAGGCGTCATGGACGCCGTTCTCGATCCATCGGAAACTGGCGAACGATCCGAGCCCGCATGGGGGGCGGTGGTCTCCCTGGCGCTCGGAGTCTTCGGCCTGGTGACCGCAGAATTTCTGCCGGCCAGCCTGTTGACGCCGCTTGCGCAGGATCTCGGCATCACCGAAGGCGCCGCCGGGCAGGCGGTAACGGCAACGGCCGTCATTGGCGCGATTGCGGCGCCGACCATGGCTATTGTCACCAAGCGGCTGGACCGCAGGCTGGTCATGTGGGCGCTGACGGTGCTGCTTGTGCTGTCAAACCTGGTGGCCGCGTTTGCGTCGTCGCTTCCCGTTCTTCTGATCGCCCGCATCATGCTCGGGATCAGTCTCGGCGGCTTCTGGTCGATGTCGGCGGCCATGGCGATGCGGCTCGTTCCGATGCGGTTGATGCCGCGCGCCATGTCGATCATCCTCACCGGCGTTTCGGTGGCGACGGTCTGTGCTGCTCCGGTCGGCGCCTATGTCGGCGACATCTGGGGATGGCGGACGGCGTTCATGATCGCCGCCGTGGTCGGCGCGCTGGCGCTTCTGGTGCAGGTGGCTACCATCCCGCGACTGCCGCCGGCAGGTACGGCAGGTTTTCGCACGCTGCTGGAGGTGATGAAGCGGCCGATGATCAGAGTAGCGCTGCTGGTGGTGCTGCTGGTCGCCTCGGGACACTTTGCCGGCTTCACCTATGTCCGCCCGTTTCTCGAGAAGGTGCCCGCGCTGGACATCGAGACGATCTCGCTTGTGCTGCTCGCCTACGGCATTGGTGGCTTTTTCGGCAATTTTGCCGGCGGCTTCATTGCCGAACGCAGCCTCAAGGCAGCCGTCAGCCTGGCGCCTCTGCTGATCGCGTTTTCGGCGCTCTTGCTGCTGGTCGTCGGAGGCTCACCCGTGGTGGCTGCAATAGCAGTGGCTAGCTGGGGCTTTGCGTTCGGCGCCGTCCCAGTCGGGCTGCAGACCTGGCTGGTGCGGGCCGCCCCCGATCAGGCCGAAAGCGCCGGCGGGCTCATGGTTATGACGTTCCAGGTCGCCATCGCGTTGGGCGCCGTCTTCGGCGGCCTGCTGGTCGACAATGCCGGCGTTGCCAGCGCCTTCGCCTATTGCGCGGCGGCGACATTGCTTGCGGCACTGGCGGCGTTCTTCCTTGGCCCCAAGCCGATCGACGATCCCAAGGCCTAGACGGAACGGCCGTCGAAGTCGAAGACCGGCACGGCGGCGACGTCCAACGCCTCGATACAATGAATATTGATATAGGCACTTCGCCCGCTCCCTTCGCCGACATCCTCGGCGAAGGGGTGAATGCCGCAGCTGCGGCAGAAGCGGTGCGCGATGACATGGTTGCCGAAGCTGTAGCGGCCGAGATCATCGCCCCAGGCAAGCACCCGCATACTCTCATGCGGCACTGCCCATAGCAGTGCACCCTTGCGCGAGCAGATCGAGCAATTGCACCGTACGGCTCCGGTCAGCTCGCCTTCGACCTCGAACGCGACCTTGCCGCAGTGGCAGCTGCCTTGGTAGAACATCGGGCCTTCCTCCTTCGGTTCGACAGGTGCAAATCCGACCGTGCCGGGCTATGTCTCCTGCGGCCAGTTTCCGGCTGCTACCTTAAGACGTCGCAAGCGTGCGGAGTCCGACACCGAAAATGCAATCAGCCCGTGATCGCCTCGAAGCAATTCTTTCGCGTCTTGCCGCTCGCGTCGACGATGAAAGCGTTTTCGTGAAGCTCTACCCGGAAGCCGCACGGGCGGCGGCCGACGCCGCCGATGCGCGGCGAAAAGCCGGCGTCACGCTCGGGCCGCTCGATGGGGCGATCGTCTCGATCAAGGATCTGTTCGATGTCGCTGGCGAGCCGACCACGGCGGGCTCCCTGCTGCTCGCCACCGCAGCGCCGGCGCTGCGGGATGCCATTGTCGTGCGACGGCTGCGTCAGGCCGGTGCAGTCATCCTCGGCAAGACCAACATGACCGAGTTCGCCTTCACCGCGATCGGCGTCAATCCGCATTACGGCACCCCCGGCAATGCAAGCGATGCCACCCGTATTCCGGGCGGCTCGTCCTCAGGCGCCGCCGTTTCGGTCGGCGAAGGCACCAGCCAAATCTCTATCGGTTCCGATACGGGTGGTTCGGTGCGCATTCCGGCATCGCTGAATGGCGTCGTCGGTTTCAAGCCGACCGCGCGGCGCGTGCCGCTCGCGGGTGCGTTTCCGCTGTCGGCCACGCTGGACTCGATCGGTCCGCTGGCCCGCACCGTCGCCGAATGTGCGGCGGCCGATGCAGTGATGTCGGGCGAAAACCTGGCAGCACTGTTGCCGCTTCCGCTGGACGGCCTGCGCATCGGTATTGCGCGCGGCGTGCTGTTCGATGATACGCAGGAAGAGGTCGCGACGACATTCGACTGGTGTCTTCGCAAGATGGAGCTTAGCGGCGCACGGCTTGCGGAACTGTCGATCGACGACCTGCTTGCCGAGTTGCGCGCGGCAACCAAGCGCGCCTCAATCGCGGCGATGGAAGGGGCGGAGATCCATGCCGACTGGCTGGCGACGGGAGCGGCGACGCCGGTCGACCCGCGGGTAAGCGGACCATTGTCGCGCGCCGCCGCCATTCCGGCCCCGGTCTATATCAGGGCAATGCGCCGTCGCGCAGCACTTGCCGCCGCAATGGATGAGCGGCTGGCAGGGGTAGACGTACTGGCCCTGCCGACCACGCCGGTGACGGCGCCGACGATAGTCTCGATGACCGGCGACGAGGCCCTCTGCAACAGGATCGAGGGTCTTCTGCTGCGCAACACGCAGGTCGCCAACCAGTTCGATCTGTCAGCAATCTCGCTGCCCATGCCGGGAAAGGCGCGCCCGGCCGGGCTGATGCTGGTGGCGCGCAATGGTCATGACCACCACCTGCTGCGCATCGCAGCCGGCGTGGAGGCGCTGCTTGCAAATTGATCCGACAGCGCGTGTCAGCGCGACGAGCAGTGGCCGCGTTCGCTGTCCTTGGCGGCGCGTTCGATGCCGGTGGCAACCAGCCAAGGCAGGGTGTACCGCTTGCCGTTGAAGGTCCGGGTGCGGTTCTCGATCGATCCGACAACAACGACCTCGCCGGCATAGAGCTTGTCCGAAAGATTGAGGGCTTTGTCTTGCTGCGGCAGGCGATCAATGTCGATTGAAACGCCTTTGATGAGCTTACCAGTAGCGAGGTCGAGTGCGCTGTTCGATGGACAGGGTGCCGCCACGCAGCGCAAGCCGTTGTCGCAGAACACGTAGCTGCCCTGTCCGTTGGCGAAGACTTGCGCCGTCGCCACGCAGAAGCCAGCGGTCAGCAGGAATTTTGTGACGTTTACCATGCCGGCACCATCGCCGGCGAGTTCGGGAAAATTGAGGCGCTCAGAGATCGACAGGGAACCGCCGCCGGTAGTGCTCGACCACTTCCGGGTTGCGCAGATTGACCGGTAATCTGTTGGCCAGCACCAGCAAGGCTTCGCCAGCCGCGCCGACGCCCATGCGCATCATCGACTGCTCGGTGATCCCAGCCATGTGCGGGGTGACGATGACGTTGTCGAACCCGAAATAAGGATGGTTGGGCGGCAGCGGTTGTGTTGCAAAAACATCGAGTGCGGCGCCGCCGATGCGGCCCTTCTGCAAGGCCTCGATCAGCGCGTCGTCGTCGATCACCGGCCCGCGCGAAACATTGATCAGCAGCGCATCCGGCTTCATCCGGTCAATGCGCTCGCGGCTGATCAGCCCCCGTGTTTCGGGCGTCAGCGGGCAGCACAGAACGATGATGTCGCTCTGTTCGATCAGCGCATCGATCGACAGGAAGCCGACCCTGTCCGGCGCCGGCCGCATGCTGCGCGTCGTCGCCACCACATTCAGATCGAACCCATGTGCCGCGATGTGGCCAACCGCCTGGCCGATCGCGCCGAGGCCGACAATGCCGATCGTCTTGCCCGCTAGCTCGCTGGCCACCACCGTGTGTTCGCGGCCGGCCAGCCAGCCCTTCGCACGCAGGTCGCGGTCCAACACACGAAAGCGCCTAAGCAGCGCCAGCGCCGCGAACATCACGTATTCGGCGACGGATCGCGCGTTCACCCCCGGTACGTTCGCCACCAGCACGCCGGCCGCATTGGCCGCTTCCATAGGTACCATGTCCAGCCCGGCGCCGTGGCGGATCGCGGCCCTGAGCCTCCTCGCTCCTTCGAAAAGCGACGCAGGCAAGGGAGCGCGAACGATGATGACATCGGCGTCCCTTGCCTCGGCGGCAAGCGTATGCGCATCGAGGGCGGAAGCAACGACGAGTTCGCCGGTCCCTGTCAGCATGGAAGAGGCACGGGGGTGCAGTCTGTGTGTCGACAGGATCTTGGGCATTTCAGGCCTTTTCGAGCGCTGGGCTTTGCGGTTCCGCCCCACGCCCCTCGATCAGCCCCTTCCAGTAGCTTTCGGCGCCTTGCAGATGGGCGCTCATCAGCGCCTGGGCGAGATTGCCGTCGCGGCGCAGCAGCGCCTCGTAGATCTGGATATGCTCGGCATGGGAGCGCACGCTGCGTTCGGGATCGTTGAAATAGATCGGCAGGCGCAGCTCACCCATCATGTAGTAGACGCTGCAGATATTGTGGAAGACGCTGTTCTTGGTCGCCCGCACGATCTCGAGGTGGAACTCGCGGTCTTCCCGGGCAAGGCCTTCACCGGCGGCGATGCGATCCTCGGACGCCTTCAGGATCTCGCGCAGCCGCTCGAAATTCTCCTCGGTGGCGCGTGAACAGGCCAGTTCGGCGGCCTTGATCTCGTGGATCTTGCGCAACTCGACCGTCTCGTAGATCTGGACGGGATCGAGCGGCAGGCCCGCGCGGGCGAACAGCGCCATCGCCTCGACGCTCGCCTGCTTCGTATCGATGTAGATGCCGGATTTCGCCCGTCGCTCGACGATGCGCATCGCCTCGAGAATGGCCAGCGCCTCGCGGATCTGTCCGCGGCTGACGCTGAAATGCTCTGCCAGTTCGCGCTCCGACGGCGTGCGGCCCGTCTCCTTGTCGGAATGGGAGAACAGATAGGCGGCAAGTTCCGCGAGAAGGTTCTTTTCTTTCATGTCAGCCGTGTTGCGCGTGCGCCTCCAGGAACCGCTCCGAAATGGTGAATCCCAGCCCGGGTCTATCAGGGATCGCTACCATACCGTCCTTTGCTTCGACAGTCTCTTCGATCAGATCGTGGATCATCGGGTTGGCGCCGAGCGAATATTCGACGGTGAAGCTCGCCGGCGAAGCGGCGCAGACATGCAGCCCGGCAAAGAAGCAGGGCGCGCCGGCCCAAAGATGCGGCGCAAAGCGCAGATTGAAGGCGCTGGCGATGGTGCCGATCTTCATCGCCTCGCTGATGCCACCGCAAAAGGCCGGATCCGGCTGGAAGATATCGGCGGATTTGAGCACGGCGAGGTCGCGGAAGGCATAGCGTGTCGCCTCGCTTTCGCCGGTGGCGATCGGGATCGAACCGCAGGCGCGCACCTCGGCCATGCCGGGCTTGTCGTCGGCGATCACCGGCTCCTCGAACCAGGCGAGATCGAGGTCGCCGGCGAGATGGATGAAGCGCTTGGCTTCGGCCACCGTGTAAGTGCCGTGCGCGTCGACCATCAGGTCGATATCGGGACCGAGCGCCTGTCTTGCGGCGCGGACGCGAGCGGCCGAGATATGTGGGGCGCCGTCCATCGCGCCGACGCGCATCTTCAGCGCCTTGAAGCCGCCCTTGGCGATGTAGGACTGCAGCTGGTCGCCGATGGCTTCCGCGGTGGCCCAGCCGCCGGAAGCATAGGCCGGCATGCGGTCCAGCTTGCGGCCGCCGAGCAGCCGCCAGACCGGAACGCCGAGCGATTTGCCGAGAATGTCCCACAAAGCGATGTCGACGGCGCTGATGGCGGCGATGCTCATGCCCCGTCGTGCCAGTTGCGGCATGGCATGGCCGGCGCGAGCGGCACTGTCGTGGCGCGTGCCATTATAGAGCATCTCCCAGATGACGCCGATGTCGGCCGGGTCGCGGCCGACCAGCTGCGGGCCGACCTCGTAGTTCAGCAAATGGACGAGAGCGCCGTAACTGCCGGCGCTGCCGGCGGCATTCTTGCCTTCGCCCCAGCCGACCAGCCCGTCGTCGGTTTCGATGCGCAGGATGGCGGCGTCGAACGTCGCCACCTGACCGAAGTCGCTGCGGTGCTGCTTCGCGACTTCGATCGGTATGCGGACCCACCAGGCTTGGACCGTTTTGATGCGCATGTTCATCCTCGGCCCGGCCGCGGTGAGGCGGAAGGGCTCTTTCCAAACGGCTCGGCTACTTGATCAGCGGCAGCAGCGTTTCCGCGTTGATGCGCATCTGGTCGGTGTAGAATTTCTCCGTGAGCACGCTGGAGCCGTGGTCCTGAATGAACTTCAACTGCTCCGGCGAGATGTCGACGGGGTTGCGTTCGACCATGTCGGGATAGGGAGCAGCCGGCGTGCGGTCGACGGGGGCGACGAATTCATTGGTCAGCGCGCCGTCATAGCCGATCTCCTTCAGCGTGCCGACGATCTTCGGCCAGTCGATCTGCCCGAGGCCGGCGGCGAAGCGGTTGTTGTCGGCGACATGGAAATCGTACAGGCGCTTGCCGACCTGCCGGATCGCGTCGTAGACGTTAAATTCTTCCATGTGGATGTGGTAGGCGTCGAGGCAGACGCCGCATTCGGGGCTGACCGCATCGGCCAGCGCCAGTGCCTGGGCGCCGCGGTTGAACAGATAAGTCTCGAAGCGGTTGAGCGGCTCAACCGCGATCTTGACGCCGACTTTCTTGGCGTGGGTGAAGCATTCCCGGGTGGCGTCGACCACCCATTTCCATTCCTCTTCCTCGGTGCCGTCCGGCACGACCTTGCCGACGGTGGCGGGAACCAGCGTGATAATCTCGCCGTCGAGCTCGCTGACCATGGTCAGCACGTCCTTGACGTACTGCACCGACCGCTCGCGTTGGCCCTGGTCCTTGGCGGCGAGATTGCGCTCGCCCAGCATCAGCGTCACCGCTCCCCAGCAGCGAATGCCGTACTCGTTCAACAGTGCGCGCGTCTCCTTGGGCTTGTACTGTTCGGGTTCGCCGGAAATCTCGATCGACTCATAGCCGAATTTCTTGATGCGCTTGAGCGTCGTTTCCAGCGGCTCCGCCCGCATCCAATTGTGCGTCGAAAGATGCATGGTCTATCCTTCCCAGAATCGCCTGTACCAGTTTGCCTGCGGCGCACTCTGCCGAAGCCGCCGCATGATTCCTCCCCAAGCCGTCCCAGCATTTTTTTGCAAACTGGTTCGACCAATTGGGCTTGATGGGAGGTCTACAGTAATTTCATCTGGACGGCAAGAAGTGCTGCCATCAAGCGTTGGCTCCTGTCTATGCTATTGATTATACTTAAACATGTGGCTTAACTCGGCATGGTTGCAGGACTGCGGCAGCGCGTCAAATGGCTTGACCAGATTTCGGCATTTGGTAATACCAGAATAGTGGCGCTGAGCGCGCTGTGCAAAGAGACCAAAGACGCTGGCCCTGTTTTCAATCGGCGCTATGCTTGGTCGTAAAACATAGGGAGATGCCGATGCCGACGACGATGAAGGGGCCTGGTCTGTTCCTGGCGCAGTTTGCGGGCGACGCCGCGCCGTTCAATTCGCTGGCCTCGATCACCAAATGGGCGGCCGGTCTGGGCTACAAGGGCGTGCAGATCCCGACATGGGACGCCCGATTGTTCGATCTCGAGAAGGCAGCCTCCTCCAAGGCCTATTGCGACGAGGTGAAGGGCATCTGCGCCGATGCCGGCGTCGAGATCACCGAACTGTCGACGCATCTGCAGGGGCAATTGGTGGCGGTGCATCCCGCCTATGACGCGCAGTTCGACGGCTTCGCGCCGGCTGCGGTGCACAACAATCCAAAAGCCAGGCAACAATGGGCGGTCGAACAGATGAAGTTCGCCGCCAAGGCGTCGAAGAATCTCGGGCTCAAGGCGTCGGTGTCGTTTTGCGGAGCGTTGGCCTTCCCCTACCTCTACCCCTGGCCGCAGCGGCCGGCGGGATTGATCGAGGAGGCATTTGCCGAACTCGGCAAACGCTGGACGCCGATCCTCGACGTTTATGACGACAACGGCGTCGATGTCGGCTACGAAATTCATCCGGGCGAGGACGTGTTCGACGGCGCGACATTCGAGATGTTCCTCGATTCGGTCGGCGGCCACAAGCGCTGCAACATCAACTATGACCCGTCGCACTTCCTGCTGCAGCAGCTCGATTATCTCGACTTTATCGACATCTACCACGAGCGGATCAAGGCGTTCCACGTCAAGGATGCCGAATTCAATCCGACCGGGCGGCAAGGCGTCTATTCCGGTTACCAGAGCTGGACCAACCGTGCCGGGCGTTTCCGCTCGCTCGGTGACGGGCAGGTGGATTTCGGCGGCATCTTCTCCAAGCTCACCCAATACAATTACGATTCATGGGCGGTGCTGGAATGGGAATGCTGCCTCAAGCACCCGGAGGATGGTGCGGCCGAAGGCGCTCCCTTCATCCAGCACCACATCATCAGGGTGACGGAAAAAGCATTCGACGACTTCGCCGGCGGCAAGACCGATACAAAGGTGCTGCGCGGCATGATGGGGATCTAGCACAGATATCCCTCCCCCTCGAGGGGAGGGTCGATCCGCGCAGCGGATCGGGGTGGGGTCGCTGGGCGTAGGGCTCGGCATGAACCGACCCCACCCGGCCCTGCGGGCCACCTTCCCCTCAAGGGGAGGGGTATTTCAATGACGAGGGAGAAAATCGTGGTTGGCGCATCGAAGACGGAAACGGGAGGCGGTCCGATCCGCTACGGCATGGTTGGCGGCGGACAAGGCGCCTTTATCGGCGCGGTGCACCGCATCGCGGCACGCATGGACAACGAGTTCGTGCTGGTTGCCGGCGCCCTCTCGTCGAATCCGGAGCGCGCCAAGGCCTCGGCGGCCGAGCTTGGGCTCGATCCGGCACGCAGCTACGGCTCCTATGCCGAGATGGCCAAGGCGGAGGCCAAGCGGCCGGATGGCATCGAAGTGGTGGCCATCGTCACGCCGAACAATGTGCACGTGCCGGCCGCCAAAGCTTTTCTCGAGGCCGGCATCCACGTCATCTGCGACAAGCCACTGGCGACGACGCTAGCCGAGGCAAAGAGGCTGGCGGCGCTGGTCGAAAAGACCGGCAAGGTGTTCGTGCTGACGCATAACTACACCGCCTATCCGATGGTGCGGCAGGCACGCGAGATGGTCGCCAAGGGACAGCTCGGCGATATCCGCATCGTGCAGTCGGAATATCCGCAGGACTGGCTGACCGAAGACCTGGCCGCCACCGGCCAGAAGCAGGCTGCGTGGCGCTCTGACCCGAAGCAGGCGGGTGCCGGCGGTGCACTGGGCGATATCGGCACGCATGCCTACAACCTTGCCCGTTTCGTCTCCGGGCTGGAGCTCGATTCGTTGTCGGCCGATCTCGATGCCTTCGTGCCGGGGAGGCTGCTCGACGACAACATCAATGTGCTGCTGCGCTTCAAGCCGGTCGGCGGGTCGCACCCGGCCAAGGGAATGATCTGGGCAAGCCAGGTGGCGCCCGGCCACGAGAACGGGTTGAAATTGCGCATCTACGGCTCGAAGGGCGGCCTCGAATGGGTGCAGGCCGACCCGAACTATCTCTGGTACACGCCGTTCGGCCAGCCGAAGCAGTTGATCACCCGTAATGGCGCCGGCGCGCTCCCCGTCGCCGGGCGCGTCAGCCGCGTTCCGCCAGGGCATCCGGAAGGCTATCTCGAAGGTTTCGCCAACATCTATCAGGAAGCCGCGCGGGCTATTCGTGCAGCGCGCCGGAAGGGCGGGAAGCCGGCCAAGGATGTCGTCTTCCCGACCGTGCAGGACGGGGTCGAGGGCATGGCCTTCATCGAGGCCTGCGTGAAGTCGTCGAAGAAGAATGGGGCGTGGACGAAGCTCTGAAGGGTGGTGGTGATAGTCAGGTGAGACCGGCCTGCAAATGGCAGTTTCCTGCGCTTCCGGTGCTCATGTACCAAAAGCACGCTCCGCTCCGGTTCTCGGAACCCACCATTTTCGGCTCGGCCTGACCTGAATCTCACCACTCCTCCGGCGATCGAGCGAATGAAGGGAGGGGGCGTCGATGAAAATCGGCATGTGCATGTTGTTGTGGACGACCAGTGTCTCGAAAAAACACGAGCCGTTGCTGAGGGACATCAAGGCGACCGGCTTCGACGGCGTCGAAATACCGGTCTTCTCCGGCACGCCGGACAACTACAGGAAACTCGGCGAACTGCTCGACCGTATCGGGCTGCAACGCACCGCCGTCTCGGCGATGGGCGATCCGGCGATGAACCTGATCTCGCCGGATGCCTCGACGCGCAAGGCCGGTATCGACTACATGAAATCGGCGATCGACTGCGCTCAGGCGCTTGGCGCGAACACGTTGAGCGGCCCGCTCCATTCGACACTCGGGGCCTTCTCCGGCAGCGGGCCGACAGCGGCCGAGAAAAAACGTTCGATCGCTTCGCAACGCGCCATTGGCGACTATGCCGGCAACAAGAGCGTCACCATCGGGCTGGAGGCGCTCAACCGCTTCGAATGCTATCTGTTCAACACGATGGACGATTTGTCGGAGCATATCGACGCGATCGACCGGCCGCACATCAAGGCGATGTACGACACCTTCCATGCCAACATCGAAGAAGCCGACCCGATTGGCGCCTATACGCGCAACCGCAACAACATCGTCCATATCCACATTTCGGAGAACGATCGCGGGGTGCCGGGCCGTGGCCATATTCCCTGGAAGGAGACTTTCTCCGCCATCCGCAAGAGCGGCTACGACGATTGGCTGACGATCGAGGCGTTCGGGCGTTCGCTGAAGGACTTGGCCGCGGCCACCAAGGTGTGGCGCGACTTTTCCGAAGGCCCGGAAGCTGTCTACCGCGACGGCTACAGGCACATTAAGAACGGGTGGAGGAAAGCTGCATAATGATCGGCCAGCCCGATGCCGCACCCGTCACCCCTGCTCAGCCTGGATCCTGTTGTAGTCGTGGATCGTCCTGCTCAGCCGGCGGCGCAGGAAATTGGAAATGTTGTCGAAGATGAAAACGACGAGCAGGACCAAGAGCACCATGTAGAAGACATTGGCCCAGTTGGAGTTGGTGCGCATCGCTTCCCAAAGCTTCAGGCCGATGCCACCAGCACCGACGGCGCCGATGATCGTCGCGCCCCTGGTGTTGGATTCCCACTGGTAGAGCGTCTGGCTGATGAAGACCGGGATCACTTCCGGCAGCACGCCATAGCGCTGCACCAGCAAGCCGTTGGCGCCGGTCGACTGGATGCCCTCGCGGGGCTTGTCGTCGATGTTCTCGAGGCCTTCCGAATAGACTTTGCCGAGCGTGCCGATCTCGGTGAAGAAAATCGCGGCGCTGCCGGCCAGCGGGCCCGGGCCGAAGGCGCGGGTGAAGAACAGCGCCCAGATCAGCATGTCGACCGAACGCATGAAATCGAAGAACCGCTTGAGCACCTGGCTGAGGAGGCCGCTCGGGGTGATGTTGCGGGCGGCGAAAAAGGCGAGCGGGAAGGCGACGATGCCGCCGAGCAAGGTGCCGAGAAACGCCATGACGATGGTCTGGAACAGCTTCGTCCAGACGTCGCCATGCTGCCATTGGGCGTTGTTCCAGATATTGTCCGCGGCCAGCGCAATGTTCGATGTGCCCGGCTTGAGCTGGGGTCCGGACATCAGCAACGAGACCACCTCGCCGGGCGACTTGCCGAAGAAGGGCGAGCGTGTGTCGAAGACGAAATTCGCCCAGCCGAGGAAGCGCTTGCGGACCTTGACGCGATCGACGGTTATGCGAACCTCGCCGGCAAAGCCCATCCGGGCGACGATTTCATCGTCATGCGCGGTGATCCAGTCCGGCACCGGGCCGGTTATCACCGGCTTGCCGCTGGTCAACGACACCGGCACCGCCTGGCCATTGGCGACAAGCGTTGCCTCGGCCTTGTCGAAGGTGACGGATTTGGCTCGGCCGTCGATCAGAACGGTGTAGGAGCCGTTGGCATTGGTGATGACCCAATCGGGATGCGGGTCTTCGCCAAGTGCAGAAAAACGCGGGTATTTGGGGGTGATCTGAGGCTGATCGAGACGGAATTCCGGCTGCAGATCGTAGCTGATCCATTGCGTCAGGAAGAGCGGCAGGCGCTCCCAGTGCGATTGCCTCAGCACTTGCGGCAGGCTGAAGAACCACAAGGCATAGACGAGGTAGAGCAGGATGCCGGCGAACAGCACCAGCGGGCCGAAGCGTTTGTACAAGGGCCGTCGGAACACTTGGGGAAAGCGCTCCTCTATCGCCTGCATCTCATCGGCGGTCATCGCGGTCATGGGCAGTCTTCTTGTTGATTTGCCAAGATCTTTTCCAAAAACCGGAATCCACTTTTTGGGATCATGGTCAGGCGCCCATCATGAAGGCCTGCTCGCCGACGAGCTTGCGACGAAGCCAGGCGGAGAACTGGTCGACGAGGAAGATGGTGGTGAACAACAGCAGCACCAGTGCCAGCGTCTTGGCGCCAAAGCCGCGTGAGATGGAGAGCTTCAGCTCCTCGCCGATGCCGCCTCCGCCGACCGCGCCGATGATGGTCGAGATACGGACATTGATCTCGATCCTGAGCAGCGCATAGGACATGAAATTGGGCAGCACCTGCGGCAGGCCGGCGAAGCGCACGCGCTCGAACCAGTTGGCGCCGACCGCGCGCAGGCCTTCTTCGGCGCGCATGTCGATGTTTTCGTTGATCTCGTAAAAGAGCTTACCGAGGGCGCCGATCGAATGCAGGCCGATGGCGATGATGGCCGCGACCGGGCCAGTCGAGAGGATGGCTGCGAACAGGCCGGCAATGACGATCTCGGGGAAGGCGCGAAGCAGTTCCATGAAGCGCTTGACGACGAGCCTGAGCACCGGACTGGGTGTCAAATTGCGCGCGGCGATGAACGAGAACGGCACCGCAAAGACGAAGCCGATGAAAGTGGAAACCAGCGCCACGTTGAGCGTGGTGAGCATCAGCTCGAAATATTCGGGTAGGTAAAAACCGCCCCAGAGATAAACGCGGCCAAGCGGGAAGTTGAACTCCTGGCTGCCCTTGTCGTGCGGCGATGCGATGTCGAACAGCGCCCGCCAGACGTCGTTCCAGTCTTTGGGAACAAGCCAGCTAAGGAAATCCAGTATGTGCGGCAGCCGATCGAAGAAATGTCCGGCATTGGCCTCGTCGGCAAACCACATGGCTGTGCACATGGCGATAAGCAGCAAACCGATGCCGAGCGCCGTGTAGAACCGGCGCAAGGACGTCTGCCGTCGCCAGGAGTCGGCTGTCCGCCGGGTCGCGTCTGAACGGATCGTGGCTGAGATGGTCATGATCGGGCATGCAAAAAGGGCGGCGCTGATAAGGCCGCCCTTTGCAACTGCATTCAGCCGCCGATCGCGGCTTTGCGGGCTTCGACGATGACGCTGTAGAAGTCCGGCTTCACAGGAACGTAGCCAGTGAAATCGCCGCCTTCGATGGCCTCGAAGCAGGGCTTGTCCTTGGCCGGCAGGCTGGTGAAGAAGTTGGCGAGCTTGGCGCTCATATCGCCACCGAGCGCGGTGCGCACGACCAGCGGGCCGTTCGGGATCAGGCCGGAGCGCCAGACTTCGACGAAATCGTTGGGGTCGACGGCGCCCTTGGCGACTTCCTTGTGGAAGGTGCCGGAGGTGTAGCCATTCTTGAAGTCGCCAATGCCCGAGGAGTCGTCAACCGCAACATCGACCTTGCCGTCGCGAACGGCGAGGAGGTTGTTCTCGTGGCCGCCATTGAACTGGGTCGAGGCGAAGAAGGTTTCGTTCGAGGCGCCGGTGTCCTTCGGAATCTGGGTCAGCGGGATCAGATAGCCGGAGGTCGAATCCGGGTCGGCATAGCCGAGCTTCTTGCCCTTTGCCGACTTGATGTCGGTGATGCCGGACGACTTCAGCGCCAGGCCGATCGAATAATAGCCGGTCGCGCCGTCGGTCTGCTGGGTGGTGAGGATCGGGGTCACGGCGTTCGGATCCTTGAGGTAGACGCTGGCATAGCCTGACGCGCCAAGCTCGGCGAAATCGAGGGTGCCGCCGAGCAGGCCCTGGATTACGCCGTCATAGTCGGCGGCCGGGAACAGCGAGACCTTCTCGAAGCCGAATTCGGACTTCAGGTGATCGGCGAGGCACTGAAAGTTGCGCAGCCGGTCCGCTTCATTTTCACCACCAAGGATGCCGATGCGGAATTCCTTGATATCCTGGGCGTGAGCGGCACTTGTTGCGATGGCGAGCAATGAAACCGCGCCAAAAACCATCTTCCTGAACATTATCTCTCTCCTGTTGGTTCCGGCTTCGCGCCGGAGCGTTCGAACTTTTGACGAGTGCCTTTGACGCGGGCGGGCGATCAGGCCGTTCTCAGTAGCCAGGGAATACGGGCTCGAGCGGTCCGGCGGATGCAGCGATTTTCTGTTTGATGGCGACGCTGGTCGAGGTGATGGCCTCGGAGATTTCGCCGCCATTGCTGTCGGCGCCGTAGACCATGCGCACGGCCTCGCGGTTGAGGTCTTCGGGCGGGCCGTCGAAGACAACCTTGCCGGCGGCCATGCCGATGATACGGCTGCAATAGTTGCGGGCCGTATCAAGCGTATGCAGATTTGTGATGACGGTGATGCCTTCGCGCAAATTGATGTCCTGCAGCGAATCCATCACCACCTTGGCGTTGAGCGGATCGAGCGAGGCGATCGGCTCGTCGGCCAACAGCACCTTCGGCTGCTGCATCATGGCACGCGCAATCGCAACGCGCTGCTGCTGGCCGCCGGAAAGCGTGCCGGCGGGCTGCAGTACGGTGCGGGCGATGTCGAGACGCTCAAGGGCCGCAACAGCCTCGGCGCATTCACTGCGCGAGAACATGCCGAACAGGTTGGACAGCGTCGAGCGGTGGTTGAGCCGGCCGAGCAGCACATTGGTCAGCACGTCCAGGCGCGGCACCAGATTGAACTGCTGGAAGATCATGGCGCAGTCGCGCTGCCATCGCCGGAGCGGCGAGCCGCGCAACCCGGAGACTTCGACGCCGTCGAACAGGATGGATCCCTGGCTGGGATCGATGAGGCGGTTGATCATGCGCAGAAGCGTCGATTTGCCGGCGCCGGAACGGCCGATGATGCCGACCATCTGACCGTGCGGGATCGCGATGTCGACATTGCTGACGGCGGTGTTCTTGCCGAACCGGCGGGTGACGCCGCGGATTTCGAGCGTAGCTGACATGGTGCAGGCTCCAGTCCAATCGCAATTGAAGGTCTGTTAACCCTCGCTAGCGCAGCCGCATGAACCTGCGGTGTCGGAACGATGTCAGTTTTGTTACTGCCCACAGGTACGCCTCGCCCGGGGAATTCATCCGCGCGCCTTTGGATCAGCCCAGGACAAGAAGCTCCTCGAAATGCTTCATGTCCTTGAAGCTGCAAAATGCCGGAGGCAGCAGCTCGATCACTGGAGTCTGACGGACGGCAGCGAGAGGCAATCATCGAATAGTTGTTGCCATTGCGTTATCCTTTCATCGTCGAGACGGCGGATCTGATAGGCGAAGGTTATGTGGAACGTGTAGCTGTCGTGGTCGGGATGCCGATATCCGAAGGGCGCCGACAAGGCATCGCGCCATGCGCGCAGGATACGCACGTCCTCATCGGTTGCGCCGGCAACGGTCAAGCCCGTCGGCACGACATCGACAACCCTGATCTTGAAGGCGCCGCGGCCTTCGAAGCCGTTCAGGCGTTCCTGATAGAGGCGGGTCATGTCGTCGATGCTGGTGTCGAGGGGCGCATCCTCAGGCCAACAGGGAAGCCGGCGCCGATATTCGATGATGCCCTGGAACAGCGTCATGTGCAGGCTGGAGACCGGCGTGAAGGCCAGCCGGTCGGTATGGGGCATGGCGCGCATCCGCTCACGCACTTCGACCACCACTGCCTCGGACGGCGAGCCGTCGACGAGATGGCAGACGACCGTGTTGCCGGGCTCGGTCAGGAAATTGCCAGAGGTGTCGTAGCGCCTGCCGAGATGCAGCGGAGGGGTCAGGTTCGAGCCGGCAAAGTATCCGGCGAGCGAAGGTTTGACTGAAACAGGCATTGCGATCTCCAGAGGAAAGGCCGCGTTCTGCCCCGACGATGTGTCAGGGACATCAAAACCGTGCCAAGAAGTAGAATATCAAAGGCAGGACTCGCCAAGCGATTCTGCCGGGGTTTGCACATCATCAAGATTGAAATAAAGATTCAAACTCGTATCAAAGAGAGGCTTCCTAATTGCTACGTTGGCGCCAGTGGTTGCGGCTGTATGCTGCAGGGGTAGTCGCTGCGATAAGTTTCACAGTGGCCCTGGTTTTGATGTCCGTATATCGGGTTGGTAGCTTGAACCATCCAATACCGGGATACTTGTACAATTATGGAAATGGGCGCGACGCGGCCATTATTATAATGATTCTCATTTTTTTAATTGCGCTAGTTACGATAAATTTTGCAAATAAGATTGAGGAAAAAACCAAATCGCTTGTAGATATTGGTTATGACAAAAAAATTATAGAACTTATAAGGTTAAATCAGACTGGTGGTGCTATTCTTATCACGTTAGGATTTCTTTCTATTATTTTGGACATTTGCCTGAGCGGCTGACTTATTCGGGACGTCAACCCCCATGCTTCTCCAAAAACTGATTGGCCGACAGTTCCCGAAAATCGTCGAGCGCGGCGCGCAGCTGGGCGTGATCCCAATCCCACCAGGCGAGCGCCTGGTAGCGCTCCGCGGTGCGGCGGTCGAAGCGTTCGCGGATCGGCTTGGCCGGTACGCCGGCGACGATGGTGTAGGGCGCGACGTCCTTCGACACCACTGCGCCGGCGCCGACTGCCGCTCCATCGCCAACAGTAACACCGGGCAGGATGGTCGAGCCATGGCCGAGCCAGGTGTCGTGGCCGATGGTGACGCGTTTGGCGCGGCGCTGGGCGAAGAATTCGCTCTCGTGCTCGGCGTCGTCCCAATAGTCGGACGCGCGATAGGTGAAATGGTGCAGCGTCGGCCGCCAGGTCGGATGGTTGGTGGCGTTGATGCGCACATTGGCGGCGATGTTGGCGAATTTGCCGATCGTCGCGCACCAGACGCCGCAGTCCTGCATCATGTAGGAATAGTCGCCGAGCGTGCTTTCGGAAACCCGGCAGCGCTCGGCGATCTCGGTCCAGCGGCCAAGCGTCGAGTTCTCAACTTGCGCCGTCTCGTGGATCAGCGGTGCCTCCGACAGTTTCCTCGTCATGCGGCGATTTTTCCGGCGGCGAAGGCGGTCACGTCGATGATACGGTCGGCCACCGCCTCGCGCACGTCGTGGTCGTGGAAGATGCCGAGCAAGGCGACGCCCGAGGCCTTCTTGGCGGCGATCAGGGAAATCACCACGTCGCGGTTCCTTGCGTCGAGCGAGGCGGTCGGCTCGTCTAGCAGCAGGATCGGATGCTCGGTGATGAAGCCGCGCGCGATGTTGACGCGCTGCTGTTCGCCGCCGGAGAACGTCGCCGGCGGCAGCGCCCAGAGTTTTTCCGGCAGGTTCAGCTGCGCCAGCAAGGCACGTGCCTTGCCGCGCGCGACCTCACGCTCCTCGCCGCGCTCGACCAGCGGCTCGGCGACGACATCGAGCGCCGAGACACGCGGCACGGTGCGCAGGAACTGGCTGACATAGCCGATGGTAAGCCGGCGCACGGCAAGCACGGTGCGCGGGCTGGCAGTTGCGAGATCGATGAGCCCGCCCTCGTGCTGGACGATGATCTGGCCTTCATCGGCGGCATAATTGCCGTAGAGCATTTTCAGGATCGAGCTCTTGCCGGCGCCGGACGGGCCGCCGAGCACGGCGCATTCGCCGGCCCTGATCGCGAACGAGACGCCGGCGACGACCGGCAATTTGATGCCGTCGCGCAGATGCATGGTGAAGCTCTTGGCGACGTCGGAGACAACGAGCGGGGTTGCCATAGTCACACCTGCAGAATGGAAGAAACGAGAAGCTGGGTGTAGGGCGCGCGCGGATCGTCGAGGACGCGGTCGGTGAGGCCGCTTTCGACGACGCGGCCGTCCTTCATCACCATCATGCGCTGCGACAACAGCCGCGCCACGGCGAGATCGTGGGTGACGACGATGGCCGCCAGGCCGAGATCGGTGACCAGGCCGCGCAACAGATCGAGCAGGCGCGCCTGCACCGAGACGTCGAGGCCGCCGGTCGGCTCGTCCATGAACACCAGCCGCGGCCCGGTGACGAGGTTGCGGGCGATCTGCAGGCGCTGGCGCATGCCGCCGGAAAAGGCGCGCGGCTCGTCGTCGATGCGGTCTTCGTCGATCTCGACGCGCGACAGCCAGTCGACCGCCGTCGCGCGGATTTTGCCGTAGTGACGGTCGCCGACCGCCATCAGCCGCTCGCCGACATTGGCGCCGGCCGACACCGTCATGCGCAGCCCGTCGGCGGGGTTCTGATGGACAAAGCCCCAGTCGGTGCGCATCAAAAAGCGGCGCTCGGCCTCGCTCATGCGATAGAGCTCGCGGAATTGGCCGTCGCGCATGCGGTAGCTGGCGGTGCCGGAGCTGGGCAGTAGCCTTGTCGACAGGCAGTTGAGCAAAGTGGTCTTGCCGGAGCCGGATTCGCCGACCACCGCCAGCACTTCACCCGGCCAGAGGTCGAAGGTGACGTCCTCGCAGCCGACGCGCGAGCCGTAGAATTTGGACAGCGCCGAAACGCGCAGCAGCGGTTCGTCGGTCATTGGGCCGGCTCCGTTTTTTCCAGGGCAAGAGGGGTTTCAGGCGCAAGATGGCCGCGATGGCCTTCGGCCCGCCGCTTCTCGCAATGATCGGTGTCGGAGCAGACGAACATGTGGCCGCCATGGTCGTCGAGGATAACTTCGTCGAGATAGACGTTCTCGGCCGCGCACAGCGCGCAGGGCTGGTCGAAGGTCTGCACCTCGAACGGATGGTCCTCGAAGTCGAGGCTGACCACATCGGTGAAGGGCGGCAGTGCATAGATGCGCTTTTCGCGGCCGGCCCCGAACAATTGCAAAGCCGGCGAACGGTGCATCTTCGGATTGTCGAATTTCGGCGTCGGCGACGGGTCCATGACATAGCGGCGCTCCACCTTGACCGGATAGGCGTAGGTGGTGGCGATGCGGCCATGTTTGGCGATGTCCTCGTAAAGCTTGACATGCATGAGCCCGTATTCCTCCAGCGCATGCATCTGGCGCGTCTCGGTTTCGCGCGGTTCGAGAAAGCGCAACGGCTCGGGGATCGGCACCTGATAGACCAGCACCTGGCCGGCGCTCAGCGGATATTCAGGGATGCGGTGGCGAGTCTGGATGATGGTCGCCTTCGCCGTCTCGGTGGTGACAGCGACATTGGCGACCTTCTTGAAGAAGGCGCGGATCGAGACGGCATTGGTGGTGTCGTCGGCGCCCTGGTCGATGACCTTCAGCACATCGAGGGGACCAATGATCGAAGCGGTGACCTGCACACCGCCGGTGCCCCACCCATAGGGCATCGGCATTTCGCGCGAGGCGAACGGCACCTGATAGCCAGGGATGGCGATACCCTTGAGGATCGCCCGGCGGATCATCCGCTTGGTCTGCTCGTCGAGATAGGCGAAGTTGTAGGTGGCGATGTCGGTTGGTTGTGCGGTCATTCCGCGGCCTCTCTCTTCTCTTCGGCCTTGCCGGCGTTTTCGCGGGCGTCGTGCTCGGCGCGCATGCGGCGCACGAGGTCGAGCTCGGCTTGGAAATCGACATAATGCGGCAGCTTCAGATGCTCGACGAAGCCGGTCGCCTGGACATTGTCGGAATGCGAGATGACGAACTCCTCGTCCTGGGCGGCGGCGACGACATCCTCACCCAACTCCGAGGCACGCAGCGCGCGGTCGCATAGCGCCATGGCCATCGCCTTGCGCTCGCTCTGGCCGAAGACAAGGCCGTAGCCGCGGGTGAATTGCGGCGGCGCCTTGGCCGAGCCCTTGAACTGGTTGACCATCTGGCACTCGGTGACGCGGATACTGCCGAGCGGCACTGCGAAAGGCAGTTCCGGCACGTCGAGCTCCAGCTCGACCTCACCGATACGGACC
The DNA here is from genome assembly GCF_040317995.1 of Mesorhizobium sp. M1334. NCBI lineage: Bacteria > Pseudomonadati > Pseudomonadota > Alphaproteobacteria > Hyphomicrobiales > Phyllobacteriaceae > Mesorhizobium > Mesorhizobium sp. M1334. Next base: position 345,948 of record NZ_JAMYLM010000002.1, on the reverse strand, counting down.
TCACCGACGAAGGGATGGTTGCGCGCATAGCCGCGCTGGGTGGAATAGCCGAGCGCCAATAAAAACCCCTCATCGCCGCGCGACAACGCCTGCAGGCGGATGTCGCGCGCCATCGGGAATTCGAGCGGCTCGCGGGTGATGTCGCCGGGGACATGATCTTCAGGCATGTCGCCGTCGGATTCGATCAGGCCCTCGCGGGCGAGGATCGCCGACACGCGCGGCATGGCTTCCGCTTCGCCGGCACGCTGCTCCGGCTCGGCGACTTCGCCGCCTGCAGCAAGCTCGGGATCGAGCAGCCGGTGGGTGTAGTCGAAAGTCGGGCCGAGCAACTGGCCGCCGGGCAGGTCCTTGTAGGTGGCCGACACGCGCCGCTCGACCAGCATCGTGCCGGTGTCGACCGCCCTGGTGTAGCCGAAGCGCGGCAGCGTGGTGCGGTAGGCGCGAATGAGGAAGATCGCCTCGATCATGTCGCCGCGCGCCTGGACGATGGCGAGTGCCGCCAATTCCGTGTCGTAGAGCGAACCTTCACTCATCACCCGGTCGACGCCGAGCGCCAGCTGCTCGACGATCTGGTTGAGGCGAAGTGCGGGCACCGAACGATCGCCGCGCCGGCGGTCGGCGAGCAGTTTGTGGGCGTTGCGAATGGCCGCTTCGCCACCCTTTACCGCGACATACATCCTATGCCTCCATCATCTTGATGCGCGTCGTGCGCGGCAGGCAGGCAATTGCTTCGGACGTGGCGAGGATGATGTCGACGCCACGCGGAAAGCGCTGGTTGTTCTGCTTCCATTGCTCGACGAAATGGCGCGGCATTTGCGCCGGCGCGATCGTCGCCGTCTTCTCGATGCCCGGGCCTTCGAGCAGCAGCGGAGCGCCGGAGACAAGATCGCTGACCTCGAGGATCAGCGTCGTGGAGCGATCGGGATAATCCTGGGTGCCTTGCGAAAACCCGTCGAGCGCCATCATCTCGGCCGGGGTGGCGATCAGCGCGAAATGCGCGTCGGCCGATGTGTTGGCCAGCGGCGCGCCGGTATGGAAGCCAAGCCAGGATTTCACCGTCGCTGAAGCCTGCAAGGCGGGGTCGAGCCAGAGCGGCGTGTCGTTATCGCACAGCGCCAGCGCAATGGCGCCCGCGGTGGCTGACAGCGGCGTCGGTGGATGGGTAAAGACCGGCAGGGGCTGCAGTGTGCCCGGCCGCGCCATCGCGTCCATCATTGCGCGGAAGACCGTCTGGGCGTCGAACACCGGATCGGCAAAGCCGCCTTCGATCGCTTGGGTTGCGATGTCCATCAGTCTTCTCCGCGTACCATGGTGAAGAAATCGACCTTGGTCGCCGCCGTCTCGGCGCGGCGCTGGTCACGGGCCTTGGCCAGTGCCGCCCGCAAGGGCGCGACGAGCCTGGCCTCGACCTCGTTGCGGTGAGCCGGGTCCTGCCAGAGCGCGTCGGCGATTGCCGCCAGCCTTGCCTTCTGCTTGTCGCGGCCGAGCGCATAGCAGTGGCCGACCTGTCCGGAGGCGAGCCTGACGGTGGCGCGGGTGACCGTCGCCTCGCCAACGTTGAACGGCGCGCCGCCGCCACCGATGCGGCCACGCACGGTCACCAGGCCGGTTTCGGGGCCGCGCAGGAGTTCCGCCTCAGAAGGCAGGCCGGCTTCGTTCCACAGACGGACGATATCGTCGCCGGTCGATTGCGCCAGCGTTGTCATAACGGCCTTGCGCTCAGCCTGATCGCGCGCTTCCTGTCCTCGCATGGTTAACACTCCCTTGCATCGACACTTGTCTATTGATATAGACAATTATACAAATTATACCTATTATCTAATGCGTGTCTATGACGGGTGCATGACAGGGCGAGAAGAGGGGGCGCAAAGGTTGGGGCAGAAAATGATCGGACAAGCCAACAGCATCGAGCGGCGCAGCGGTGTCGCGCTGTGGCGGCAGATCGCCAATCAGATCCTGCATTCGATTGCCGTCGGCGATTTTCCCGAAAATGCGGCGTTGCCGCCGGAGGTGGCACTTGCCGAGCGCTATGGCGTCAACCGCCACACCGTCCGCAGCGCCATTGCAGCGCTGGTGCAGGAGGGTGTGCTCAGGGCAGAGCAGGGGCGCGGCACCTTCGTGCTGTCGCGCAGGCGGCTGTCATATCCGATCGGCGCCCGCACCCGCTTTTCCGAAGGATTGCAAGGACAGGCGTCCGAGCGGCATATCACCTTGCTTGCATCATCGGTCGAGCCTGCCAACCGTCGTGTGGCAGAGAGCTTAGGCCTTGCAAAGGGGGCCGACGTGATACGTCTGGAAACGCGCGGCGAAGCCGATGGAATGCCGGTGTCCCGCGCTGCCGGCTGGTTCGATGCCAGGCGCTTTGCCGGCATCGATGCTGCCATGGCGGAAACCGGTTCGATCACCGCATCGCTGGCACGTTTCGGCATTGACGACTATCTGCGGCAATCGACGGTGCTGTCGGCGCGCCATGCGGATGCCGCCGACCTTGCGGACCTCGACCTGCAGCCCGGCGCCATCGTGCTGGTGACGGTCGCCGTTAACGTCACGCCCGACGGTCAGCCGATCCAGTTTTCGGAGTCGCGCTTCCCGGCCGAGCGGATCGAGCTCAAACTATCGGCGCTCTGAGATGCGCCAGCCCTGGCATCATCCGACCTGGATAACCGCCTTGATCAGGCCGGACTTCTCATGCGCCCAGCGGGCAAGATCGTGCGGCGTTTCGCCAAGCGTCGTGCGGTGCGTGACGAGCTTTGCCAACGGCACCGCGCCGTTGCGGATCGAGGCGGCGACATGGTCGAAATCGGCACGCAGCGCGTTGCGGCTGCCGATCAGCATCATCTCGCGCTTGTGGAATTCGGGATCGGAAAAGGCGATGTCGTCCTTGACGACGCTGACCAGGACCAGCGCCCCGCCATGCGCGACATGGGCGAAGGCCGACTGCACCGACTGGGTGTTGCCGGTGGCATCGAAAACCATGTCAAAGCCATCGCCGTCGGTTGCTTGCCGCACCAGGTCCGCAGCAGCGCCCTGCGAGCCGTCGAGGGTCGCGAAGCCGAGTTCGCTTTCGGCGAAACTCAGCCTCTCCGCACTCATGTCGAGCAGCGTCACGTCGAGCCCGGCGATGCGGGCGAACAGCGCCGTGCCGAGCCCGATGGGGCCCGCGCCGATGACCAGCGTGCGCGCACCTGGATCAGCCAGCGAGCGCCGCACGGCATGCGCGCCGATCGCCAGGAATTCGACGGCAGCAGCATCGGCCAGCGACAAGCCGTTTGCCGGATAGAGATTTTGCGCCGGCACCAGAATTTGCTCGCACATGGCGCCGTCGCGGTGGACGCCGAGCACCTCGATCTTAACGCAGCAATTCGGCTTGCCTTGCCGGCAGGCGATGCATTTGCCGCAGGCGAGATAGGGATTGACGACCACCGGTTCGCCGATTGCCAGATCGACGCCCTCCCCAACCTCGATCACGGTGCCGGAAACTTCGTGGCCCATGATGCGGGGATAGGCGAGGAACGGGTGCTTGCCTTCGAAGATGTGATAGTCGGTGCCGCAGATGCCGACATGGCTGACGGCGACCAGCGCCCAGCCGGCCGGGGGCGCGCCAGGCGCCGGACGATCTTCGAGGACAAGTTCGCCGGGCGAGCGGCAGACGACGGCTTTCATGCTTCAATCCAGTCGGTTCATGGCACCGCCGGCTCTGCTGTCGCGAGGCCGGCGGTTGTGGGGAGGCGGTCTATTTGCCGCGGCGGCGCAGCCCGTCGAAATAGACGATGACGATGATCAGCACGCCGGTGATGATGCGCTGCCAGAAGGCGTTGACGTTGAGCAGATTGGCGCCGTTGTTGATGGTGGCAAGGATGAAGGCGCCGAGCAGCGGCCCGTGAACTGAGCCGACAGCGCCGAACAGCGAGGTGCCGCCGATCACCGAGGAGGCGATCGCCTGCAATTCCCAGCCCTCGGCTTGTGTCGGATTGCCGATGCCGATGCGCGAGGCAAGCAGCACGCCGACGAATGCCGCACACAGCCCCGACAGCGTGTAGGCCATGTAGATGGTGCGCTGGACGTTGACGCCTGACAGGCGCGACGCCTCGGCGTTGGAGCCGACCGAGAACAGATAGCGGCCCCAGCGGCTGTGGTGCAGGAAGATGTAGGCCGGGATGCCGACCAGGATCACCATCCAGAACAGATTGGGGACGCCGAGGAAGGAACTGCGCGAGAACGTCTGGAAGGCGTCGTTGTTGATCGAGATCGAGTTGCCGTTGGTCATCAACAGACCGATGCCGCGCAGCGAGGTCAGCGTCGCCAGGGTGATGATGAAGGGCGGCAGGCCCATCTTGACGATGCCGAAGCCGTGGAACATGCCGATGGCGACGCCGACCAGCAAGGTGATCAGGATGGCCAGGAAAACCGGTGTTCCGGCGTTGATCAGCATCGCGACGATGACGGTGGCGAAGCCGACCACGGCGCCGACGGAAAGGTCGATGCCGCCGGTGATGATGACGAAGGTCTGGCCGACCGCCAGGATGGCGATCATCGACCCTTGCCGCAACAGGTTGGAGATGTTGTTGGCCGAGGCGAAGCTCGGCGTCGCCACCGACAGGATGACCCACAAAAGAACCAGCAGCGCCAGCAGTGTCAGCCCGAAAAGGGCGTTGTAGTTGCGTTTCGGCCTTTCGGCAGCGATCGCCTCGGTGCTCATATCCGTCCTCCCGGTCTTTCTTGTTTCTCGGCCAGCGCCTGGGTGAGGATCTCCTCGTGATCAGCGGTCCGAAACCCGTGCGTAGCCACCAGTTTGCCGCGCCGGAACACATGCAGCGTGTCGGCGAGTTCATAGACCTCGGGCAGGTAGGACGAGATCAGGATGATGCCGGCTCCTTTGGATAGCAGCGCGCCGAACAGGCGGTAGATCTCGGCCTTGGTGCCGACATCGACGCCAACAGTAGGCTCGTCGAAGATGAACAGCTTGGCGCCGTGGGCGAGCCATTTGCCGATGACGATCTTCTGCTGGTTGCCGCCGGACAGGCTGGAGGCCAGGGCGCTGCGTGTCGGCGTCTTGATGCGCAGGTCGGCGATCTGGCGATCGGCTTGCGCCTTTTCCTGCGCGCGCGAGATCAGCAGATTGCTCGAGATGCGCTTGTAGATCGGCAGATTGAGGTTGAGCCCGACCGGCAGGTTGAGGCAGAGGCCCTGGTCGCGGCGGCTTTCGGGGGCCAGCGCCATGCCGAGCCTGATCGCGTCATGTTCGGAATTGACCTTGACCTCCTTGCCCTCCCAGAGGATCTGGCCGGCCGATTTGCGGTGGCGCCCATAGAGCGTGGTGACGAACTCGCTGCGCCCGGCGCCGATCAGGCCATAGAGGCCGACGATCTCACCGGCACGGACGGACATCGAGACATTCTCGAAGCCCTTGCCTGACAGGTTCCTGGCTTCGACGATGGTCGCGCCAGGGGTGAAATGCTCCTTGTGGTAGACCTGCTCGATCGAGCGGTTGATCATCATCTTGACCAGCTCGGCGTCATTGGTCTCGGCAATGTTCCTGGTGCCGACCAGCGTGCCGTCGCGCAGCACCGAGACGCGGTCGGCGAGCTCGAACACTTCTTCCATGCGATGGCTGATGTAGATGATGGTGACGCCTTCGCCCTTCAGCCGGCGGATCAGCGTGAACAGCTGGTCGGCCTCCTTGCGGGTGAGATAGGCGGTCGGTTCGTCGAAGATCAGGAATTTGGTGCCGCGCACGGTGGCGCGGGCGGCGGCGATCAGCTGCTGCTGGCCGATGGTCAGGTCACCCAGCATGACATGCGCGGGCAGGTCGAAGCCTAGGTCGTCGATGATCTTCTGCGCCTGCCTGACCATCGCCCGCTGCTGCAGGATGCCGAAACGTGCATCCTCCTCGCCGAGGAACATGTTGGCGGCGACGGTGAGATGGCGGCACAGGACCACTTCCTGATGCACGGCATTGATGCCGAGTGCCATCGCCTCATGCGGCGTTGCCAATGCGGCAGGCTTGCCCTCCCAGATGACGTCGCCGGAGGTGCGCGGCATGACGCCGGTCAGAAGCTTGATCAGGGTGGATTTGCCGGCGCCGTTCTCGCCGACGATGGCGTGGATCTCGCCGGCTTTGAAGGCGAGGTCGACCGGCTTCAGCGCGTGGGTGCCGGGATAGCGTTTTTCCAGGCCGCGGAGTTCGAGGATGGTCCTGCCCGGTTCCAGCGTTGGGGCCGGATGGAGTTCCTGCGCCGTCGACATCATGACAATCCTCCCAGATTGGCCCGCCAGATGGCCTGACGATTGGCGCGAGTGGGATGTTTCCGGGGCAAAGGCCCCGGAAACAGTTCACTTGTGGCGATGCTCAGTCGAGCTTGGGGTTGAGCAGCGCGTCGATCTTCGGATCCTTCATGTTGGCTTTGGTGACCAGGTTGGCGCCGGTGTCGACATTGGCCTCGACCTTCTCGCCCTTCGAGGCGGCGAGCGCCGTCTTGATGCCGTCATAGCCCATCCGGTACGGATCCTGAACGACGAGAGCCGAAATGACGCCGTCATTGAGGAACTTGATCAGCTTCTCGTCGCTGTCGAAACCGACCAGCGCGACCTTGCCGGCAAGATTGTTCTCGGCGATCGCCTGACCGACGCCCTGCGCCATGATCAGATTGGAGGCGAAGATGCCCTTGAGGTTGGGGTTGGCGGTGATCAGGTCGGTGGCGATATTGAGGCCGGTGGTGGCCTGGCCGTCGGCGTATTTGTCGGCGACCAGCTTGAGGCCGGGATATTTGGCCGCGAGCTGTTCCTTAAAACCCTGGGCGCGCTGTTCGAGCGAGCCGGCGCCCGGAAGTGCGGTGATCAGGGCGACGTCGCCCTCGATCTTGCCGCCATTGGCTTCGCCGATGGCTGCGGCAAGGCCGTCAGCAGCGACGCGGCCGCCCTGGATGTTGTCGGTGGTCAGGAACGAGGTGAAGGCCTTGGAGTCGGCGCCGGAGTCGATACCGATGATCTTGACCTTGGTGGCGGCCTCGTCGATCGGCTTGCCGAGCGCCTTGGCTTCGGTCGGCGCGATGACGACGGCGGCCGGGTTGCCGGCGACGGCATTCTCGAGGATCGAGATCTGGCCGTTGACGTCGGTCTCGGCCTGGGCGCCGAGCTCCGGCACGTTGACGCCGAGATCCTTGCCGGCCTTGCGGGCGCCGGCCAGAACGATCTGCCAGTAGAAGGACGTGGTGTCCTTGACGATGATCGGAATGGTCACGTCGGCCGCGGATGCCGGAGCCGAATGCATCACGCCGGCAAGCATCGACGCGGCTGCGAGTGCCACGAAGGCGCGGCGGTTGAGAATGCTGGTCACGAATTTCATTAGGAGTCCTCCCTAAGTCGCCCGGTGAATGTTACGGAAGCTCCATTCGGATGGCGCGGCCCAAACGGAACTTTATCAATAAAAAACATTTACCGTATTTTGATAGTGCATCATCTCGGTCGGCGCAAGCGCTGTTTGATGGCCGCTTCGAATGGCTGGATGGAAGATATTTTCTGTCGGAACTCCGCTGCCAATCTGCTTCAATATCCAGCATGGAATATTAATTCCATCAACCAGTCAATATGGAATGTACATTCGTTTTTGGCGGTGTACGAACTGTGACACCTGGCGCTCACGTCAGGTGCTCGCGACTTCCCGGGTGCTAAGGCTTAGAGCGTCGCGCCGAGATGCCACGGCACGAACTCGTTGTCGCCGTAGCCGAATTCCTCGCTCTTGGTCTTGCGGCCCGAAGCTGTCTCGACGATCAGCTCGAAGATCTCGCGGCCCATGCCGGCAATGGTCTTTTCGCCCGAGGCGATGACGCCGCAATTCACGTCCATGTCCTCTTCCATGGCGTGGTACATGGTCGAGTTGCTGGCGACCTTGATCGACGGCGTCGGCCGGCAGCCGAAGCAGGAGCCGCGGCCGGTAGTGAAGACGATGACGTTGGCGCCGCCCGCCACCTGGCCGGTGGCCGAGACCGGGTCGTAGCCGGGCGTGTCCATGAACACCAGCCCGTGCCCGGTGACCTTCTCGGCATAGCCGAAGACACCGTTGAGCGGCGTCTGGCCGCCCTTGGCGACCGCGCCGAGCGACTTTTCCAGGATGGTGGTCAGGCCGCCGCGCTTGTTGCCCGGTGAGGGATTATTGTCGATGGATGCGCCATGTTTGGCGACATGGTCTTCCCACCATTTCACATAACCGTCGAGCTTGGCGGCGATCTCGGGGGTTGCGGCGCGATAGGCGAGCAGGTGCTCGGCGCCGTAGATCTCCGTCGTTTCGGAGAGGATGCCGATGCCGCCGACGCCGGCCAGGATGTCAACCGCGGCACCCAGCGCCGGATTGGCGGTGATGCCGGACATGCCGTCGGAGCCGCCGCATTGCAGGCCGACGACGATCTCGCTGACCGGGATCGGCTCACGCTGAAGCTTGCCGACCTCTTCGGCGATCTCGGCCAGCACGACCAGCGCCTTCTCGACCGATTTGCGCGAGCCGCCGGCTTCCTGGATGTTGAAATGACGTTTTCCCGCGGCAACGCCCTTCTGGCCATAGAGGGTGAGCTGGTTGACCTCGCAGCCGAGCCCGACCATCAGCACGCCGCCGAAATTCGGATGACGGGCATAGCCGGCCAGCGTGCGGTGCAGCACCATCATGCCGTCGCCCGTGGCGCTCATGCCGCAGCCCTGGCCGTGGACGATCGGGACGAAGCCGTCGATGCCGGGATATTGCGGCAGAAGCGTGCGGTTCGCCGCGTCAGCGATGGCGTGGCAGACGGTGGCCGAGCAATTGACGCTGGCGAGAATGCCGACGAAGTTGCGCGTGCCGGCGCGGCCGTCGGCGCGCCGGTAGCCCATGAAGGTGCGGGCGCGGTCGGCCTCGGTCGCATGCACCGCCTCGCTCGGCGGCACCACCGGCAAACGCCCGCTTTCGAAGACCAGATTGTGCGAATGGACATGCTCGCCAGCCGCGATGTTCTGCGTGGCGCGGCCGATCGCCTGGGCGTATTTGACCACGGCTTCGCCGGCCGCAATCGGCTTGATCGCCACTTTGTGGCCCGGCTCGATCAGCGCGGCGGCGACGGCGCCGCCCGGCAGCACGGTGCCGATCTCGATGCGGCCATTGGCGACCGCGACATTGTCGGCGGGAGACAGAAGAATGCTGTTTGCGGCGTTCACGGGAGCTTCCTGGGTGTGTTCCTGGGTGCGCGAGCGGATTGACACGCGGCTCTTAACATATAATGTCTTTTATCGTGAAAAAACATTTTTGCGTCAATTGTTTTTTCGCCAGAGCGCGACGCGTCTTTTGGATGCGTGAAGTAGGCTCTACAACCAAGACTAGCGTTGCGCACGGTGTTTTGCGAAGCGATTCCGATTTCATGCGCGCGAAACGCTTCAAACCGGCCGCAATCGCCAATGCGCCACGGGGCAGGGGATGTCGAAGAGCAACAACGTTTACAAGGACGCTTATAATCGCGGTCTGAGGCTGCTCGACGAAACCAGGAGCCTGCCTTCGGAGCCGGAACTGGGTACGCTGCTCGGCGTCAGCCGCACGACGGTCCGCACTATCCTTGCGCGCATGGAAGAGACCGGGCTGATCGACTGGAACAAGCGCAGCAAGACGGTTCTGCGCGAGCCGCGGCCGGATGATTTCTTCCCCGAGGAAGAAACCGACACGCTGGCCGAGATCATCGAGCGTTCCTTCATGCGGCGGCTGCTTGCCAGCGGTGCCGAAGCCGGAATGCAGATCAACGAGCTCGAGCTGGCGCGCGAGATCGGCGTCGGCACTACCAGCGTGCGCGAATTCCTGATCCGCTTCTCGCGCTTTGGGCTGATCGAGAAGCGCCGCAACAGCCACTGGGTGCTGAAAGGCTTTACCCGCGCCTTCGCGCTGGAGTTGACCGAGATCCGCGAAATGTTCGAACTGCGCTCGGCCGCAGCCTTTGCCGCTCTGCCCGAGGACAGCCCGGTGTGGGCCGACCTCGACCGCCTGGAGGACGAGCATCGCCTGCTGGCGCGTGAGATCGCCGTGCGTTTCAACGAATTCTCCGAGCTCGACGAGCGCTTTCACCGGCTGATCCACCGGGCGTCGCACAACCGCTTCATCGTCGATTTCTACGACGTCATCGCCATGATCTTCCACTACCACTACCAGTGGAACAAGGCGCAGGAGCGGGAGCGCAACGAAGTCGCGGTCCAGGAGCATCTCGCCTATATCGCCGCGCTCAAATCGCGCGATCTCGCCAAGGTCGACGCCGCCTGCCGCAAGCACCTGAAATCGGCCCGCCACACGCTGCTGACGTCCATTCCCGAGGGCAGGCAGCCGCAACGCGCGTGATTGTGTTGCGTTGCCGCAGCAACGTTTTGGCGATTTTCCGGCCGCCGGCTCCGTGCTAGAGAGCTGACGTTGCTGCGTGAAGAGGCTGGTTCTTGACCATACGCCGGAGACGATGGAGCATGCCGGTCGCGTTCGCCGCGGCGTGGCTTTTCGTGCTCCAGTCGATGTTCGGCGCGTTTGCTTCAGGCAGCGAGCCGAACGCCTCGCAATTGGATGCTTTCGGCAACACGATCTGCACCCATGACGGTGCGGCGCAACTCCCCGCCGGCGATCCGCATCAGCAGCACATGCCGGCTTGCTGCATGCTTGGCTGCAACCTCGCTTCGGCGGTCTACGCCCCGCCCGATGCCGCCGGGAGCCTGGCTCGCAGCCTCTCCGTCGAAACCATCGCCTTTTTCCTGCCGGCCTTCCGGCATCGCGATTTCGCCCGCGCCCGCACTCCGTCCAATCCGCGCGCACCACCGGCGACGGCCTGATCCGTTCTGGTTCGCGCCGCGCAACCCTTTGCCGGCGCGTTTATCGACATCGTTCGCGACCGGCCATCGGCGCGGTCCCTTAAAATCCACGGAGCAATCATGTCTCATTATTTTCGCGCTGCCGCATCCAGTCGCAGGCGCTTCGTACTGGGTCGTTTCGAGCAGCGTCTCGGCGTCGCCCTTTGCGTTCTTGCCCTCCTGTTCGCCAGCGTCCGGATCGTGTTGGCACACGAGTTCAAGCTTGGCGATCTCGAGATCGGGCACCCCTGGTCGCGCGCCACGCCAGCCGGTGCCAAGGTAGCCGGCGGCTACTTCACCATCACCAACACCGGCAGTGCGCCGGATCGCCTGCTGTCGATCACCTCCGACATTTCGGCCAAGGCCGAATTGCACGAGATGGGCGTCAGCAATGGCGTCATGACCATGCGGCCGGTCAGCGGCGGCCTCGAAATCCCGGCTGGCGGCAAGGTCGCATTGGCGCCCAACGGCTATCATTTGATGTTCATGGATTTGAAGCGGCAGCCCAAGGAGGGCGAAATGTTCTCCGCAACCCTGACCTTCGAAAAAGCCGGGCCCGTGCAGATTGAATTCGCCGTGCAGGGCATCGGCAGCGCGGCGCCGCAGGACGACCACTGACTTGGCCGCTTCGAGAGGTACCATCATGAAGAAATCTCTTTTGCCCGGCTGCGTGCTTTTCGTCCTCGGGACTGGCGCGGCCTTTGCCCACATCACGCTCGAAACGCCGGAGGCGGCGGTAGGCTCGACCTACAAGGCGGTTCTTCGGGTGCCGCATGGCTGCGAGGGCAAGGCGACGACCGCGCTGCGCGTGCAGATCCCGGAAGGCGTGCTTTCGGTCAAACCGATGCCGAAGCCGGGTTGGACGCTGCAGGTCAAGAACGGCAAATACGAGAAGTCCTACCAGCTCTACGGCCAGGCAGTGACCAGCGGCGTCAAGGAGATCGACTGGAGCGCCGGCAGCCTGCCGGACGAATTCTACGACGAATTCGTCTTTCGCGCGACGCTGGCGTCCGACCTGCCGGCAGGCCAGACGCTGCATTTCCCGGTGGTGCAGGAATGTGACGGCGTTGCCGATCGCTGGATCGAGATTCCGGCGGCCGGGCAGGCTGAGGACGCGCTGGAATTTCCGGCGCCCGGCCTCAGGCTGCTGCCGAAGTGAGCTCCAGCGGCGCGCTTTGGCAGATGAGCGCGCCGCTGCCCTTGGCGGTGAGATGAGCGCGGCATCCTTCCTGCGGCAAGCTTGCATGGCCGGCAACTGTTCTGGCCGGCTTGTGGCTGGCCTGCTGGCCGCCATCGTGCTGCTCGCCGCAATTGCCATGCCTTGTCCCGCCTTCGCCCATGCAGCGCTGATCAAGGCCGAGCCGGCTGACGGTGCGGTGCTGGGGCAGAGCCCGTCGCAGCTGTCGCTGACTTTCAGCGAGCCGGTTTCGCCGCTGGTGCTGACGCTGGTGCGGCCCGACGGCACGGCGGTCCCGCTGAGCTCCTTCCGGCTCAGCGGCCAGACCGTCGAGATCGACAATCCGCAGGCGCTGAAATCGGGCACGCATGTACTGAGCTGGCGGGTAATCTCCGCCGACGGCCATCCGGTCGGCGGCTCGGTGCTGTTCTCGGTCGGCACACCGAGTGCTGCGCCGGCCGCCTCCGATGCCGTTGACCGGGGGCTTCGAACGGCGATCTGGATCGGCAAGGTTTTTCTGTATATCGGCCTGTTTTTCGGCGTCGGCGGTGCCTTTGCGCAGGCCTGGCTGGCGCAAGGCGGGCGATCCGGCCGGAACATGATCGTCGCTGCGATCCTGTGCGGGTTGGCGGCGGCACCGCTGTCGCTCGGTTTCCAGGGGCTGGATGCGCTCGGTGCACCGCTTGCCCGGCTGGCGCAGCCGGTCATCTGGCAGACCGGGCTCGGCACCAGCTTCGGCTGGACGGTGCTGATCGCGCTGATGGCGCTCGGCCTTGGCCTGTTGTCGCTGGTCGTGCCGCCGGCCGACGCAAAGCCGCTCGCCTTGGCCGGACTGGTTGGCGTCGGCGCAGCACTTGCCGCCAGCGGGCATGCCAGTGCCGCCGAGCCGCAATGGCTGACCCGGCCGATGGTGTTTCTGCACGGGACTGGTATCGCGGTCTGGGCCGGGGCGCTGGCGCCGCTCGGTCTTGCCTTGAAACGGCAGCCGGCCGAAGCCGGGCCATTGCTGCGCCGGTTTTCGCGAGCGATCCTGCCCGTCGTGGCGGTGCTTGCGGCAGCCGGCATCGTGCTCGCCGTCATCCAGGTGCAAACGCCGTCGGCGCTGGTCCATACCGCTTACGGCCGGCTGCTGCTGCTCAAGCTGGTGCTGCTCGTCTTTCTGTTCACGCTCGCCGCCGTCAATCGCTTCAAGCTTACGGCCCCGGCTGAGGCGGGCGAAACGGAAGTCCAGCGGCGGCTGGCCCGCTCGATCTTTATCGAGCTGCTGATCGTGCTGGCGATCTTCGGCGTTGCCGCCGGCTGGCGCTTCACGCCGCCGCCGCGCGCGCTGGCGATCGCCGCGGCACAGCCGGCGTCGGTGCATATCCACACGCTGCAAGCCATGGCCGACCTCAGTATTGCGCCCGGCCATGCCGGGCCTGTTGCCGCTTCGATCTTCATCATGACCGGCGATTTCGGCCCGCTCGACGCCAAGCAGGTGACGCTGGTGCTGTCAAAGCCCGATTCCGGCATCGAACCCATCAAGCGCCCGGCGACGAGGCTTGGCGACGGCACCTGGCGCGTCGACGATCTCGTCATTCCGGTCGCCGGCCGGTGGACGGCGCGGCTCGATATCCTGGTCTCCGATTTCGAGATGGTGAAGATCGAGGCACCGATCGACATCAGGCCGTGACGAGAGCGCTGGTCCACGCAACACAATTCGACGAGGCGGTTGACGCGGCCGCGAACCCCCGTCAATCATCGCCATCAAGAATGGGCGTCCAACCCAATCGCGGGCTCAAAGCAACAAGATCCGAAAGCAGGGAAGAAACAATGGAAAAAGCCGAAATCGGCCTGATCGGCCTTGGCACGATGGGCTCCAACCTGGCGCTCAACATCGCCGAGAAGGGGCACCGCATCGCCGTCTTCAACCGCACGGCGGCGCGCACCGATGCCTTTGTCGAAAATGCCGGCGCGCTCAGGGATAGGGTGGTGCCCTGCTACAGCCTCGAAGAACTGGCCGCCGCGATCCGGCCGCCGCGGCCGATCATCATCATGGTGCTGGCCGGCAAGCCGGTCGACGAGCAGATCGCGGCATTGCGCGGCGTGCTGTCGGCCAACGATATCGTCATCGACGCCGGCAACGCCAATTTCCGTGATACGATGCGGCGCTTCTCGGAGCTTACCGATTCGGGCCTGACCTTCATCGGCATGGGCGTGTCCGGTGGCGAGGAGGGCGCACGCCACGGTCCCTCGATCATGGTCGGCGGCACCGAAGAGTCCTGGAAGCGCGTCGAAAAGGTGCTGACCGCGATCTCGGCCAAGTTCAAGGGCGAGCCTTGCGCGGCGTGGCTTGGCACCGACGGCGCCGGCCATTTCGTCAAGACTATCCACAACGGCATCGAATATGCCGACATGCAAATGATCGCCGAAATCTACGGCATCCTGCGCGACGGCCTGGGCATGGGGCCGAAGGAGATCGGCGAGGTGTTTTCGCAGTGGAACACGGGCCGGCTCAATTCGTACCTGATCGAGATCACCGCCAAGGTGCTGGCCGCCGACGATCCCAAGACCGGCAAACCGGTGGTCGACATCATCCTCGACCGCGCCGGCCAGAAGGGCACCGGCAAATGGTCGGTGATCGAGGCGCAGCAACTCGGCATTCCGGCCACCGCGATCGAAGCCGCGGTGGCGGCACGCGTGCTGTCGTCGATCAAGGACGAGCGGCTGGCCGCCGAAAAGGTCTATGGAGGCGGCGTGAGCAAGATTTCCCGAGACAGGGACGCCCTGCTCGGCGATCTCGAGCTGGCGCTGTTTGCCGGCAAGATAGCCGCCTACGCGCAAGGCTTCGCGGTGATGAGCGGCGCGTCGAAGGAATTCAACTGGAACCTGCCGATGCCGGTCATCGCCAAGATCTGGCGGGCCGGCTGCATCATACGCTCGCAATTGCTGGATACGATGGCGGAGGCCTTCGGCGCCGGCGGTGCGGCCACCAACCTGTTGATGGCGCCGGCTTTCGTCTCGTTGATGCAGGAGGCACATCCGTCGCTTCGCCGGGTCGTGGCAAGGGCGGCCGAAGCCGGCTCGCCGGTGCCGGCCCTGTCATCCGCACTTGCCTATTTCGACAGTTACCGGCAGGGCCGCGGCACTTCGAACCTGATCCAGGCGCAGCGCGATTTCTTCGGCGCACACGGCTTCGAGCGCATCGACGGGCAGGGTGCTTTCCATGGCCCGTGGGGGAGCGGCGCGGCGGGTTAGCGCCCGGTCTCGGCCGTAGAGATCGGCTTCGCAGTTTCTTGAAAGCGGACCTTGCTGGCGATCACGCTGGAGATCGTGGTTGCGCCATCAACGGACATTGATCGAGGGAACCCACGGGCATTTGCCCTCACAGCCAAAAGACGAGCCTATGTCCTGACGAGAGCAAGCCGGCGATCCAAAGCGATGCGCTCTTTAGTCGGGAAGGCCAGCCTTGCGGTAGCCTTCGACGAAGCGCTGGAGCACTTCCTCGTCGTCGAATGGCTGCGATGTCGCCCAGTGCCTGATGCTGAAATGGGGATTGCTCATCATGAAGAACTCCGCCTCCTGACGGGCTTCATCCAGGCGTCCGAGCTGCGCGAGGGCTGCCGCAAGCATGCGCCGCGACGTGGTGCGGTAGGTTTCCGGCTTGCGTAAAGCCTCGACCGCGGATTGATAGTCGCCGAGCGCATAATAGGCTTGGCCCGCCATCCAATGGTACCACCCCGGAGGGCGCGGATTGAGCCGCAACGCCCGCTTCACGAATTCGACGCCCTTGACCGCATCGCCCCTCAAGGTGATGAGATCCGAGCGCATCGCCCAGGCATCGGCATGATTGGGATCGAGCTTGAAAGTCGCCTCGAACTCTGCATCCGATTCCGCGAAACGCCGTTCGTGACCAAGTATGATGCCCAGCACCCACCGGTTCCCGGCATCGTTAGGGTCGAGCGCCACTGCCTGCTGCGCTTCCGCGAGCGAGCGAGGTTGGTTGGTTTCCTTCGGCTCGTTCCAGAACAGCCAGCCGAGCCAAAGATTGAGGGCCAGCAAGCTATGCGCTTCGGCATAGTCGGGATCGAGTCTGATCGCCTTCTCCAGCAGCATGCGCGCTTCCTGCGCGCCTAACCCGGTCTGAAAACTGACGCCGCGGGCTTGTACACAGAGGTCATAGGCTTCGAGACTCGTCGGCCGTTTGCGCGCCGGCTGTCCGGCCAATCGGCCGACCAGGGCTTCGACGATCTTGGCCGTGACCTCGTCCTGCACTGCAAAGATATCCTCGAGGCTGCTGTCGTAGCGCTCGGCCCAGATATGATCGCCGCCGATCGCGTCGATCAGCTGCGCATTGATGCGCACGCGCCCCGCGGCGCGCCGGGCGCTGCCTTCAACCACATAGCGCACCCCAAGATCACGCGCGGCCAAACGCACATCGACCGACCGCCCTTTGTAAGCAAAGGTCGAGTTGCGTGCGATGACGAAGAGGCCGGGGCAGCGAGATAGGTCGGTGATCAGGTCTTCGGTCAAGCCGTCGACAAAGGTTTCCTGCTCCGGATCGTTGCTCATGTTGGTGAAAGGCAAGACCGCGATCGAGGGCTTGTCGGGCAATTCCAGCGATGCCAGTCGCCCGACCTGAGCGGCTCTCGGAAGCTGCAGGTTGACGCGATAGCAGTATATCGGCTCGGCTATGTTCTTCACCCGCTGCTCGCCCATAGGCTCGAACGCAAACGCCAGCTTCTGCCTGACCTCCTTGGACACCTTCTCCGAAACGCAGATGCCACCGGGCTCGGCGAGTTGTTGGAGGCGCGACGCTACATTCACGCCCTCGCCATAGCGATCGTCCCCTTCGACGATCACTTCCCCAAGGTTGATTCCGATCCGAACTTCGAAGCGCTGGTCTTCGGCGACGCTCGCGTTACGTTCCGTCATGCCGCGCTGAAGCGTGACCGCGCATTCGACCGCATCCACCACGCTACCGAACTCCGCCAGCAGGCCGTCTCCCATAAGCTTGAAGATTCGCCCGTGTCGCGTCGCGATTTCCGGCTCGAACAACTCTTTGCGGCCCCGTTTCAGCCGGTCGAAGGTGCCCGCTTCATCCACCTCCATGAGCGCCGAGTAACCGACAACATCAATGGCAAGGATGGCAGCGAGCTTCCGCTCCATGTTGAGCCTCAGTTCAGATTCGCGACACGCCAGGCGCAGGTCAGAGGCAAGTAGGACCGGCGCCTCCGGCGTGCCCTCACCGGCCTCTATACCACAGATCACGCTTCTTGAGAGTATGACTCGCGCGACGCCTTGGCTCTCCTGCGCAGCGCCACTGACGAGCGAGTCCCATCTATCCCTACCGCTTGTTCGCGGCAGTTGCCTCTCAACCGGACCCGTGACCGCTTCGGGTCAGGTCACGACGATGCCCACGCCGACCTAAATGTCCGCAATTAAAGATCTGCGGCCCGGAGCTGCCAATCCGCTTTCGGCCCCAAGATTGACTGTCAGCAACGGGCCGCCAATTCGACCGTTCGCCTACGAACCCTTGCCGCGTGAAGCCGACATCCCTGTTGAGGACGTTAGGCGTTCCGGAACTACGGCAAGAGATCCGTCACAGCGCGCCCACTTCCGTCCATTGCCATAGGGAAGCTGGCATGTTCGTGGATGATTTTCCAAGAACCGCCGATGCGCCTTAGCACGATGGTTCGCCGGCTCCAGGAGTCGACCTCTGTGCCATCCGTCTTAATGCCAGTCATGCGCGACAGCCCGAAGGCCACTGCAAGATCGCCGTCGATCATGAGCTGCGGGTCAGCCATGTGAACGGTGACGCCGTTGCGCCAAGTTGCAAACCAAGCATTTATCCCTTCGATGTCGCGTGCCTGTTCGCCTCTATAGGCAAGCGGCGGCGGCAGATCGAAAACCACGACATCCGGGTCCATGGCATCGACGTTGGCGCGGGCGTCCCCCTTGGCAGTTGCGTCTTCCTGGCCCCGGATGACAGACAAGACTTCCTTTTCAGACATATCGTTGCTCCTTCATTTTCTGGAACGACGAGGCCGGGGCGATCAATCCGACATCGACACTAGTCGTAACAAATATGGCCGGTCCAAGCTGCTGTTGCATCGTGGAGAGTGATGAGCCCCTTAGTCCCGAAACGTGACTGCCGCGTGCTCCTACGGCCGCTCTTTGGTGATCTCGTCCCCATATCGGACGGACAGCATTCGGTCCCAAGGTTGCCGTCGGCAGCGCACATTTTCCAGCCAAGTGGAATCACTTGGCGTCGCAGAAATGCGGCGAAGGCAAATAGATGGAGCCCATTTCAATTTGAACATATCCCGCCCTAGTCGGGGCGGCGATAGGCCTGCACTTCGCCCGGCTCGCTCAGGCTCTGCAAGGAACCAGGGGCGGCGCCGCCGATCCAGCCCAGCACCGAGCGGGCGAGTTCGGCGCCGGCCAGCCGGAAGTTCTCGTTGACGACCAGCAATTCGCTGCGAAACAGATGCAGAAGCTCCGACGATTGTTTGGACACCACATCGACATCGCGGCCAAGCTTGAGGCCGGCGTCTTCGATGCCGGCGACGATGGCGAGCGTCGCGGCGGCGGCGCTGCTGATGAACCCGTCCGGCCTGACATCGCGGCGCATCAGCTGCGCCGTCCGCATTCTGATCTGCTCGATCGAATGATCGATCGAAACGGTGTTGAACGGAATCTCGCTGGCGCCGACCTCGCTCAGCGCATCGGCAAAGCCGGCGAGCGTGTGGCCGTGATAGGTCAGCTCGACCGGGGGCGCCAACAGAGCCAGCCGGCGGCGGCCGAGGCCGGCCAGATGGCGCACTGCCTCGGCTGCGAAAGCGTAATTGTCGAAATCATGATAGGGATGGATCAGCCCCATATCGGTGCGGCCATGCGTGGCAAAGGGAATGCCGCGTTCCAGCATATAACGGGCCCTGGGATCGTTCGGCTGCGTGCGCGAAATGATGACGCCGTCGGCTGAACCGGTTTCCACGAGGTAACGGATCGGGTCGAGCGGATCCTGGGACCGCGAATAGGGCGTCACGATCAAATGATAGGGCGTGTCGGCGATCACTTCCGAAACGCCGTAGATGATGTCCGAGACAAAGCTCATGATCTCGTGCTCGGTGTTGAGCACCAGGCTGATGACATTGGTCTTGCCGGTGCGCAGGCGTACGCCTGCACGGTTGGGGCGATAGCCGATCTGCTTGGCGACAAGCTGGACGCGCCGCCTGGTCTCGGCGCCGATCTCGGGGGCGTCCTTCAGCGCGCGCGACACCGTGGTGACGCCCAGCCCGGTCATGAAGGCGAGCGTCTTCAGTGTCGGCCGGCCCTGGCCCGACGCTTCGTCGGCCTTCTCTTTTTGATGTCTGTTCATTCGTCCCGCCCCGTCAGGCGCATAACAGTTGCCGAACCGCCCGGCAATCGGCCGGCCGCGGGCACGCCGCGGCCTTCACCGAATGAGACCGCTATATACTGAAACGTTACAGATTGTCACGACCATTGCCATATCGCTGGTGACAGATGCAGAACGAGCGGCGCTGTAATCGGCGCAAAACAGCGATTGGAACGGGCTTTTCCGATTTTTTGGCGTCGCAGCATTGCATTTTGCAGTGCAACCACTCTGGTTGCGATCCGGTAGGCCAGCGAGCCGCGCGATTTTATTCGTGCTTCGAAAAAACTTGATGCCACCTTCGCCTGAGGGGTTGCGCGCCTCAAGCAATTGCCGTATCGAAAATCTGTAACGTTTCAGATTCTGGGAGGAACGAAATGCGATACCAACTCATGACTGCTGCGCTGGCAGCGACGGTCGCGCTGCAATTTGCCGGCCCGGCGGCCGCGACGGATCTGGAAGTCACCCATTGGTGGACCTCCGGCGGCGAGGCGGCAGCGGTCGCCGAACTCGCCAAGGCTTTCGACGCAACCGGCAATCATTGGGTGGACGGCGCCATCGCCGGTTCCGGCGGCACGGCGCGGCCGATCATGATCAGCCGCATCACCGGCGGCGACCCGATGGGCGCGACCCAGTTCAATCACGGCCGGCAGGCTGAAGAATTGGTGCAGGCCGGGCTGATGCGCGACCTCACCGATCTCGCCACCAAGGAAAAGTGGACGGAAATCGTGCAGCCGAAGAGCCTGCTCGACGGCTGTACCCTCGACGGCAAGATCTATTGCGTGCCGGTCAATATCCACTCCTGGCAGTGGCTGTGGCTGTCGAACGCCGCCTTCAAAAAGGCCGGCGTGCCGGTGCCGAAGAACTGGAATGAATATGTCGCTGCGGCGCCCGCGCTGGAAAAGGCAGGCATCCAGCCGCTTGCGGTCGGCGGCCAGCCCTGGCAGGCCTCCGGCGCTTTCGACGTGCTGCTTGCGGCGGTCGGCGGCACCGACGCCTTCCTCAAGGTCTACAAGGACAAGGACGCCGAATTCGCCGCCGGGCCCGAAGTCGCCAAGGTCTTCAAGGCCGCGGACGACGCCCGCAAGATGGCGAAGAACACCAATGTGCAGGACTGGAACCAGGCCACCAATCTGGTCATCACCGGCAAGGCGGGCGGCCAGATCATGGGTGACTGGGCGCAAGGCGAGTTCCAGGTTGCCGGCCAGACCGCCGGCAAGGACTATACTTGCCTTCCGGGCCTCGGCCTCAACGAGATGATCGCCACCGGCGGCGACGCTTTCTACTTTCCGCTGCTGAAGGATCCCGAAAAATCGAAGGCACAGGAAGTGCTGGCCCACACGCTGCTCGATCCCAAGACGCAGGTCGCCTTCAATCTCAAGAAAGGTTCGCTGCCGGTGCGCGGCGACGTCGACCTCAAGGCGGCGAACGACTGCATGAAGAAGGGGCTCGAAATTCTCGCCAAGGGCAATGTCATGCCCTGGACCGACCAGCTGCTTTCGCAGGATACGCAAAAGCAGAAGGAGGATCTGTTCTCCGAGTTCTTCGCCAAGCAGGACATGACCGTGGAAGATGCGCAGAAGCGCTTCGCCGCCATTGTCGGTTCGGCAGATTGAGCGATCGACCAACCGCCTCACTCCCGCCCCTGCGAACGCAGGGTCGGGAGCTAGGGTCAAGGCCTCTTGACCCTCCGGCCCTTACCCGATCCAGCGCGGCTGTGCAGATGAGCAAGAGCGAACGCCCTAGCCAACTCTTTCGCAACCTCAATGCGAAAGTCGCTTCGATCCCGATGATTTTCACCGCGCTGGTGATTTTTGTCGGCGGCACCCTCTGGACGGTGTTGTATTCCTTCACAAATTCCAAGCTGCTGCCGCGGCTGCATTTCGTCGGTCTCGACCAGTACTATCGGCTGTGGGCGACGCCGCGCTGGCTGATCTCGATCGAGAACCTGCTGATCTACGGCGTGCTGTCGCTGGTGTTCTCGCTGGTGATCGGCTTTCTGCTTGCTGCCTTGCTCGACCAGAAGATCCGGTTCGAGGACACGTTCCGGACCATTTTCCTCTATCCCTTCGCCCTGTCCTTCATCGTCACCGGTCTGGTCTGGCAGTGGCTGCTCAACCCCGAATTCGGTGTCCAGGCAGTGGTGCGCAGCCTCGGCTGGACGAGCTTCAGCTTCAATCCGCTCTATGATTCCAGCATCGTCATCTACGGCATATTGATCGCCGCTCTCTGGCAAGGCACCGGGCTCATAATGTGCCTGATGCTGGCCGGCCTGCGCGGCATCGACGAGGATATCTGGAAGGCCGCGCGGGTCGACGGGATACCGACCTGGAAGACCTATCTGTTCATCATCATACCGATGATGCGGCCGGTCTTCATCACCACGCTGGTCATCGTCGCCTCCAACATCGTTCGCGTCTACGACCTTGTCGTCGCCCAGACCAGCGGCGGGCCCGGCATCGCCTCCGAAGTCCCGGCCAAATATGTCTATGATTACATGTTCTTCGCCCAGAACCTCGGCCAAGGATTCGCCGCCTCGACGATGATGCTGCTGTCGGTGATCATCGTCATCGTGCCGTGGGCCTATCTCGAGTTCGGAGGCAAGAAGCGTGTCTGACCATACCGTTTCATCGCCTGCGATTGCCGGCGCCGGCGGGCTGGAAGGCTACGGGCCGAGCGGGCCGAAGCCGCGCCACACATTCTCGCGCCGTAACATCTTCCTCTACGGCACGCTGATCGTGGTGGCGCTCTACTATCTTTTGCCGCTCTACGTGATGGTGGTGACATCGCTCAAAGGCATGCCCGAGATACGCCTCGGCAACATCTTCTCGCCGCCGATGGAGATCACTTTCGAGCCGTGGGTCAAGGCCTGGTCGAGCGCCTGCACCGGGCTCAACTGCGACGGGCTGTCGCGTGGCTTCTGGAATTCGGTGCGCATCACCATCCCGTCGGTGATCCTGTCGATCGCGCTCGCCTCGGTGAACGGTTATGCGCTTGCCAACTGGCGCTTCAAAGGCGCCGACACTTTCTTCATCATCCTGATCGTCGGCGCCTTCATCCCTTATCAGGTGATGATCTATCCGATCGTCATCATCCTGCGCGAAGTCGGCCTCTACGGCAGCCTCAGCGGCCTGGTGATCGTCCATTCCATCTTTGGCATGCCGATCCTCACGCTGTTGTTCCGCAACTACTTTACCTCAATGCCGGAGGAGCTGTTCCGGGCGGCGCGTGTCGACGGCGCCGGCTTCTGGGGCATTTATTTCCGCATCATGCTGCCGATGTCGCTGCCGATCTTCGTCGTCGCCATTATCCTGCAGGTGACCGGCATCTGGAACGACTTCCTGTTCGGCGTCGTCTACACCCGCCCCGACACCTATCCGATGACGGTGCAGCTCAACAACATCGTCAACTCGGTGCAAGGCGTGAAGGAATACAACGTCAACATGGCAGCCACCATCCTGACCGGCCTGGTGCCGCTGATCGTCTATTTCCTGTCCGGAAAATTGTTTGTGCGCGGCATCGCCGCCGGCGCGGTGAAAGGATGATGGCGATGAACGCAAACGGCAGCATTGCGGCAAACGGCAGCAAGGGGGCAAACGGCACCAGCGTCTCGATCCAGAACCTGTCGCTGAATTTCGGCGCGATATCGGTGCTGCAGACGCTCAACCTCGATGTCGCGGAAGGCGAGTTCATCGTGCTGCTCGGCCCGTCCGGCTGCGGCAAGTCGACCTTGCTCAACTGCATTGCCGGGCTGCTCGACGTTTCCGAAGGCCGCATCTTCATCAAGGGCAAGAACGTCACCTGGGAAGAGCCCAAGGATCGCGGCATCGGCATGGTGTTCCAGTCCTACGCGCTTTATCCGCAGATGACGGTGGAGAAGAACCTGTCGTTTGGGCTGCGCGTTGCCGGTCTCGCCAAGGACGAGATCGCCAAGCGCATCGCCCGGGCCGCCGAGATCCTGCAGATCGAACCGCTTTTGCATCGCAAGCCGGCGGCCCTGTCCGGCGGCCAGCGCCAGCGCGTGGCGATCGGGCGCGCACTTGTGCGCGACGTCGATGTCTTTCTGTTCGACGAGCCGCTCTCCAACCTCGACGCCAAGCTGCGCGCGGAATTGCGCGTCGAGATCAAGCTGCTGCATCGCAAGCTCGAGAACACCATGATCTACGTCACCCACGACCAGATCGAGGCGATGACGCTGGCCGACCGCATCGCGGTGATGAAGGGCGGCGTCATCCAGCAGCTCGATGCGCCGCAGACCATCTATAACCGGCCGGTCAACCGGTTTGTCGCCGGCTTCCTCGGCTCGCCGGCAATGAATTTCCTCGACGGCAGGCTGGAGCAGGCGGACGGCGACTGGCACTTCGTCGTCGAGGATGTGCGGATCCCGCTTGCCACCTATGCTTTCGAGAAGGACCCGGTGCCGGGGCCGGCCGTGTTCGGCATCCGCCCCGAGCACGTGGCGTTCAACAGTGGCACGGGATGGCCGTTCGCAGCAACGGCAAATGTCGAGGTCGTCGAGCCCATGGGTTCCGACACGCTGGTCTGGCTGAAGCTCGCCGGCCAGAATTTCACGGTACGGGTGACAGCCGAGCGCACGCCAAACAACGCGGAGGCGGTCGGCATCGGTTTCGACCCGATGCGGGCCTCGCTGTTCGACGCCGCCACAGGTAACCGCCTCTAGAGCATGATATAGCCTCCCAAGACTCTTCCATTCCCCCAAGACTCTTCCATCCCCAAGACTCATCCCCCCAAAAATAACCATCCCCAAGAAACGGACAGAGACGATGAACTGGTCATTTCAACTTTACAGCGCGCGTAATTTCCAGCCCTGGGAGGGCGTGCTCAAAATGCTGGGCGAGCTTGGTTACAGCCAAGTCGAAGGGTTCGGCGGCGTCTATGACGATCCCAAGGCGTTCCGTGCCGAGCTCGACAAGAACGGCCTTGCCATGCCGACCGGGCATTTCTCGATCGACGCGCTCGAGAAGGATTTCGACGGTGTGCGCAGGACGGCCGACGCGCTCGGCATGACGCTGCTCATCTGCCCGTTCCTCAACGCCGAGTTCAGGCCGGCCGATGCGGCCGGCTGGCGCGGCTTCGGCGAACGCCTGGCCAAGGTCGGCGAGACGGCCAGGAAAGCCGGCTATGGTTTTGCCTGGCACAATCATGATTTCGAATTCAAGGCGCTCGCCGACGGCTCGGTGCCGCAGGACCATATCCTGTCTTCCGCGCCCGACATCGGCTGGGAGATGGACGTCGCCTGGGTGGTGCGCGGCGGCGTCGATCCGCTGCCCTGGATCGAGAAGCACGGCAAGCGCATCGTCGCCGTCCATGTCAAGGACTTGGCCAAGCCGGGCGAGGGCCTCGACGAGGACGGCTGGTCCGACGTCGGCCACGGCACCATCGACTGGCCCGGCCTGATCAAGGCGCTGCGCGCCAAAAGCGCTGCGAAATACTACGTCATGGAACAAGACAATCCCAACGACATCGAGCGCTTCGCCCGCCGCTCGATCGCAGCCGCCAAGACCTATTAGGAGCACATCAGCATGGCAACAAAACTTGGGATCGGCGTCATCGGCTGCGGCAACATCTCGAAGGCTTATTTCTCTCTGGCGCCGCTGTTTCGCGGCATCGAAATGCGCGCCTGCGCCGACATCAACATGGAAGCGGCGAAAGCGCGGGCAAAAGAGTTCAAGCTGCGCGCCGAGACTGTCGAGGGGCTGCTCGAGGCCGACGATATCGACATCATCGTCAACCTGACCATTCCGGCGGTGCATTACGAGGTGTCGAAGCAGATCCTAGACGCCGGCAAGCACGTCTATTCGGAGAAGCCCTTCGTGCTGTCGGTCAAGGAAGGGCTCGACCTGAAGAAACGCGCGGAAAACAAGGGGCTGCGCATCGGCTCTGCCCCCGACACCTTCCTTGGCGGCGCCCACCAGCTTGTCCGCGACCTGATCGACACCGGCAGGCTCGGCAAGGTCACCAGCGGCACCTGTCATGTGATGAGCCATGGCATGGAGCATTGGCACCCCAATCCGGACTTCTTCTTCCAGCCGGGCGCCGGGCCGGTGCTCGACATCGGACCCTATTACATCACCAACCTGATCCAGCTGATCGGGCCGGTGAAGCGGGTCGCCGCCTTCGCTTCGATCCCGATGACGGAACGCATCATCAGCTCGAAGCCGCGCGCCGGCGAAAAGATCCCGGTCTCCACGCCGACGACGATCCATGGCGTGCTGGAATTCGAGAACGGCGCCGTGGTGACGCTCAACACCAGCTGGGATGTCTGGAGCCACGGCCACGCGCCGATGGAGCTCTATGGCGAGGCGGGCACGGTGTTCGTGCCGGATCCGAACTTCTTCGGCGGCGAGGTGCGCTACACCGAAGCCGCCAAGCCGGTGAAGAAGCTGCCGAAATGGCCGCATCCGTTCGGCGTGCCCAACGAGATGCATTCGCAAGGCATGATGGCCAACTACCGCACCGCCGGTTTGGCCGACATGGCGATCGCGATCAGAGAAGGCCGGCCGCACCGCTGCTCGATGGAACTGGCGCTGCATGCCGTCGACGTCATGACCGGCCTGTTGCGTTCGGGCGAGACCGGAAAGTTCGTCGCCATGCAGACCAGCTGCGAGCGGCCCGCGGCACTCGGCGTCAAGGCGGCGAAGGAGCTGCTGGCGAAGAAGAAAACCAAGTAGTCGGCGCACCTCCCAAGCACCGCAAAAAGCCTCTCCCCGTTTGCGCGGGGAGAGGCTAAGGGTGGGCCGGACTCGACTTGCCCGTCATCGCGGCGGCAGCCGTCGGGCTCGTTTCGATATGAGGATTTCCCATGCCCTATGTTCCCGCCGAAAACCGCTACGAAAAGATGGTCTACAATCGCTGCGGGCGGTCCGGCCTGAAGCTGCCGGCGATCTCGCTTGGGCTGTGGCACAATTTCGGCGACGACACGCCGCATAGAACCAAGCAGGCGATCACGCGCAGGGCCTTCGATCTGGGCATCACGCATTTCGATCTCGCCAACAATTACGGCCCGCCGCCCGGCTCGGCGGAGCGGGCGTTCGGCGAGATCCTGCGGACGGACTTTGCCGGTTATCGCGACGAGCTGATCATCTCGACCAAGGCAGGCTACGAAATGTGGGCAGGGCCCTATGGCGAATGGGGCGGCCGCAAATATGTGCTGGCCAGCCTCGACCAGAGCCTGAGGCGGATGGGGCTCGACTATGTCGACATCTTCTATTCGCACCGCTTCGACCCCGACACCCCGCTGGAAGAGACGATGGGCGCACTCGATCACGCGGTGCGCTCGGGCAAGGCGCTCTATGCCGGCATTTCCTCCTATAATTCGCAGCGCACCCGCGAGGCCGCCGATATTTTGAAGCAGCTCGGCACGCCTTGCGTGATCCATCAGCCGAGCTATTCGATGCTCAACCGCTGGGTCGAGGATGATGGCTTGCTCGATACGCTGGAGGGGCTTGGCGTCGGCTCGATCGTGTTCTCGCCGCTGGCGCAAGGCATGCTGACCGACAAATATCTCGGCGGCATCCCCGATGGCAGCCGCGCCAGCCAGGGCAAGTCGCTGCGCCCGGCATTCATCAACGACAAGTCGATCGCCAATATCGAGGCGCTGAACGTCCTCGCCCGTCGCCGCGGCCAGACGCTGGCGCAGATGGCGCTGGCCTGGGTGCTGCGCAGGGGCAGGGTGACGTCGGCGCTGATTGGCGCCAGCCGGCCGGAACAGGTCGAGGATTGTGTCGGGGCGCTGAAGGCGCTCGCCTTCAGCGATGCCGAGCTCGCCGAGATCGATACCTTTGCCCGCGAGTCGGACATCAACCTCTGGGCGGCATCGGCCGAGCGCAAGGGGCCGCCGAGGAAGTAGGCGACGACCGCATCCGGTCGCCAAACAGTGACGGCTTCCGCGACGCTGAGCATAGAATGGCCGGGCAGCCGTGGAATGAAGGCCAGATGCGCATTGTAAGGAAGTCGTTTAGACCGATTCGGGATTAGGCCATGAATCAGGAAACCCGGCTTTTTGGCGCTATTGCGGTCCGCCCCGCCATCCTAGCCCTCATACCCCAGTTCGAAACGGCCACAGGATTCACGGTTGCGGTCAGGTGGGAGCTCAATCCGACAGTAAAGAAGCAGATTGAAGCTGGGGAAGCTTTTGACCTCGTCATCACCAATCCGGACCTGGTTCAGGATCTGACTGCCTCGGGAAAGGTCAAGGCGGGGAGCCAGGTGGCGTTTGGCCGGATAGCAATGGGGGTGGCAGCCAAGGCGGGCAGTCGACCGCTCGATATCGGGTCCGTGGAAGCATTCGAACAGGCGTTGAAGAGCGCCAGATCGATCGCCTATGCCAGTGAAGGAACCAGCGGTGGCTACTTCTCCGGTTTGCTGGAACGCTTGGGGATAGCGGATGAGGTGAAGCCGAAGCTGGTGGCCATACCAGGAGGGCAGACAGCGCCCGCCGTGGGCCGTGGGGAAGCCGAGTTGGGGGTCGTTCCCGTGACTTCGATTCTCGCGGCCGCTCCCGAGGTCGTGCTTGTCGGTCGGTTTCCGGCAGAACTCCAAAGTTACGTCGACTTCGCCATTGGCATCAGTGCCGGTTCAACGAACGCAGAAGCTGCCGAGCAGCTGTCGGAATTTCTGATGTCGGCAGCCGTTGACGACATGCTGGCGGCAAAGGGTGTCGAGCGCCGCTAAGAGCGTGCGATGAATCACGCCAGAGGCACGTTGGAGATTTCTCCTCAAACAGGCTCTAACTTTCGGCTGCCTTGATGTTCCGCGCGGCTTGCTCGAGCGTCGCCCTGTCGTTGCCAAGCCTGTCGATCAGCTCTTGCGCCTGATCACCGGTTATCCCGGTGCGCATCGCCAGTGCCTCGACCGTCAGAACGTCGGAACTGGCGATCGTTCCAGTGGGACCGTGCTCGGCCGCGTCATCATCAGCCTGACCGGTCGTCGTCTCATCGTAGCCAAGCTCTTGCTTCGCCTGCTGCCAATGACGCTCATGCGCGCCATCCGGTCGGCCCTCGCGCATCCAGATTTCATAGGCTCGCTGCCGAATCTTTTCATGCCGATCGTTGTCCATGACGGTTCCTCCCTTGTGGCGTTTTCACCAACGCGGGGAGCGCCGGAACGATCCTATGTTCAGGCCGATTTCGCACACATGCCGGACAAAACCCGGTCTCTCATCGAACAAACACCGGACAGATGCGTTTTGCGGAGGAACCTAGATAGCGGGCCGGCCGTTGAGCCGAACCTGAGCAAAGGAGATTACCATGGCCGACGAACCGAACGAATCCGCAACACCGAAGATGACTCAACGTGAAGCTCAGGAAGCCCTGGAGAAGCAGGTCGCGCAGCTGAAGCGCGAGATCAGCAAGATCAATCGGACCTTGGCCGAACGCGCGGAAGAGGCGATCGAAGACGCCGGCGACTGGTATGACAGCGCTGCCGAGCGCGCCTCCCGGACGGCACAAGCCCTGCGCAACAGGGCGCAGACGGTGTCCGGGGTCGTCCAGGAGAATCCCGGCACGGTATCGTCCGCATTCATACTCGGAGCGGCCCTAGGGGCGCTACTGGGCCTCACCTTGGCCGCCACAGACCAGCGCCGCGATCGCTGGTTCTAGTCCAAACCTAAGGTTCCGGGCAGAAACGGCGGGATTGCTCCCCCGTCGTTCAGCAAATGACACCGGTCAGGGCGTGGCGGGCTTCTGCGCCGTGCCGAGGGCTTTGGGCGCTGCAGGCGCTGCCGTCTTCATCTTCTCCTCGATCCAGCCGGTGTAATTGGCCAGCCGCGTGTAGATGCCGTAGGCGTTCTTGTGGCCGCAGGCGGTGCTGCCGTCGGCCGGACCTTCGCCCCAGCTGACGACGCCAACCTGCACCGGACCATCGGCGCCGGTCATGAACAGCGGTCCGCCGCTGTCGCCATTGCAGGCGTCGCGCTCGCCGCTGACGGTGCCGGCGCAGATCATGTTGCCGGTCAGCGGATCGGCCATATCAGCAGCAATTGCATTGGCGGCCGCCTCGATGCTCCTTTCCGAGTAACGCATGCGGCGGGCGAGCTCGCCGAGCGCAGCCTTCAAATCACGCGCATAAATCGCCTTGATGCCGTTGTTGCAGGTTGCGTTCGGCTGGAGGTCCAGGTCGGCAACCATCAGCGCGGTGGGAAATGTTCCGTCCTGCATCTTGCCCCAGCCGGTGACCGTGGTCTTGCCGGCGTCGGGGGTCGGCTCACGGGCAATCTTGATGATCGGGGCATCGGCCGGCTCGGCCAGCCGGATCAGGCCGAGATCGTTGTCCAGCGTCTGCTCGCTGTAGCCCTCGTTGACGATGATCTCCACCGCCTTGTAGCGCTTGCCCTCGCTGAGATCGGTGGCGCCGGTGAGCACGGTGACTACATCAGGCGAAATCGGCTCGCCGTCGTCGTTGAGGCAGTGCGCCGCCGTCAGCACCCATTGCGGCGCGATCAGGCTGCCGCCGCAGAACTGGGCATTTGCCTGCGAGGCCGGACTTTCGTCCAGTTTGCCGGTGGTCAGCAACGCCACCTGGAACGGGTAGGCGCCCTTCTCGGCCTCTTTGCCGCCGTAGACGCGATCGGTGCCGTCGGGGTTCTCCGCCTTGGCTTTTGCCCTGGCCTCGACCACGCGTTTCATCGGCGAGATCGCCGCCTCCGGCCGGGCGGCCGCGTCCGTGGCATGAACGGAATTGACGACCGGCAAGGCCGCCGCGATGGCAAGCAGCGAGGCGGCAGCAATCGGTCTGAACCTGTGGATGATCTTCACCTCGAACCCCCTGAGACGATGTTCCGACAGATCGGCCTCGACGCGCGATCCACTGAAATGGGAACCGGCCGGTGAGCCGATCATGCGCCGATGTGGAGCGTGATCCGTCACAAAACCGAGTACCACTTTTGCTAAATCGTGGTGTCGAGCCAAACCCGCCCAAATCTATAATCCCCCACGGGCTATGTGGAAGCAATTTGTCGTTGCCAATGTTGGATTATTTTAGGCAGTATACCGTTGCGGGCATTTTTGGCGGGGACCTAAACTGGCTGCACTGAATAATGGCCCGGTAAAGGCGCCGGCAACCAAATTCATTTTTCGGCGCCACCACGATCTCGACAATATTTCTATATCTTGATCCAGTCCTTGCTGACTTTTGGGAGAGTCTCACCATGACAAAACTGACACAGTGCATTATTGCGTCCGCGTTGCTTTCCACCGCAATGTGGGCGGTTCCTGCCTTGGCTGCCGAGCCAGGTTCCGCCAACGCCGGCAACGGCGAAAGCATGCGTGACGTGACATCGGGCGATTACAAGCCTGGCCGGGCGAAACCGATCGCCCCGCCGAAACTGACCGAGGACGAGGCCAACCGCGCCGCGCCGCTCACCGACGAAGCAACGGCCGTCAAATCCTATGGCATCGTCGGCCGCTCCGCCGATGGCAAGGACATCAAGATCGATCCGAACGAGACGCTGAAGGACCTTGTCATCAGGGAAATGAACGCGCCCGCCGAGGGACAGAAGTCCGAGAATTCCGGGCTGAGCGGAGGCGAAGAGGCAGGCCGCCAGGTGTTCGGGACGGACGACCGAGAGCAGATCAAGAATACCAAAACCTACCCGTTCACCGCGATCGGCTACCTCGAAGGCAAATCGAAGAGCGGCAGCTATGGCAGCTGCTCGGCGACGCTGATCGGCCCGCGCACGGTGCTCACAGCGGCGCACTGTCTCTACAGCCACGAAGACAAGGCCTGGCTGGACGATATCCTGTTCGTGCCGGCTCTCAACGGCAAGACTGCCGACGACGCACCGTTCGGCGCCTTCACCTATGAAAGCGCCTATATCGTCCAGGGCTTCATCGACAATTATCAGGGCTTTTACGGCTCGGTCGTGCCATGGGATCTCGGCATCGTCACCTTGAAGCAGGATGTCGGCACCAACCTCGGCTGGCTGGGCTATGCCAATTATGTGGATCTCGGCGACTTCACCGCCAACATCGTCGGCTATCCCGGCGACAAGCCGATGGGCACGATGTGGAAGGCGACCTGCGAAGTGCTCGCCGAACACATCGCCACCGAGTATTTCCAGTACGACTGCGACACTTATCCAGGATCGAGCGGCAGCTCGGTCTACGCTTATGACAATGGCTCAAAGCAGCGCGTCATCACCGGCGTGAACGTGGCCGAGAGCCCGGATGCCAACACCGCCGTGCGTCTGAACGCCATCAACGTCCAGTGGATCAACAGCCTGTACAAATAGGCCTGCAGACTTTCCGCCGCGATCGTCGGGGCGGCTTATCTACTAGCCGCATTTCTGCGACGCCAAGTGTGATCACACTCGGCTGCAAAAATGCTCCAATCAAAGGCGGCGGCGGAGCATTTCCGTCGCCGGCTTCGCATTTTTCGGGGATTATCTGGACTGGGCCGAGGGTGGCGCCTGGCGGACATAGTTCTCGATTGGCTGGGCGAAAGTCGGTGAACCGGCCTTGCGCTCCTTGTCGATATAGCCGGCAAAATAGCTCCAGAAGGAAGCGGCATAGTCGCGGAAATAGGAGTCGGCGACCTCACGCGAGCACAGCCTGCCTTCGACGCAGAAGGACAGGCGGTTGAGGAAATAGACGATGCGGTCGAAATTGTCGCTGAACTCGGCAAGCGGCATGTCGCCGCCGGTTGCGCTCATCGCTTCGATGCCGATGCGTTGTCTGAACACCTGTTCCTCGGTCGGCGTCGGATTGGCACTGAGCAGATTGCCGTATTTGGCGTTGAGCGCCGCCAGGCGTTGCTTGAGGGCCCGTTGCGCCTGCTGGTAATCCTTGCTTTCCCAGAGCTCGACCAGCGACATCGTTTGCTCGACGCGCTTCTGCTCCTGGTTCGCCAGGAACTGGTAGACCGAAAAGATCAGGGTGAAGATGATCGCCAGGCGCACCAGCAATCCGGACCAGGCATAGACGAGCATGCGCCAGTCGCGATCGGTGAATGGGTTCGCCTCCTTCTTGACCTCGTGATTGCTCACCCACGGCAGGCCTTCGACGGTTTCCGGCAGCGACACCGGCTTCTTTTGCGGCACCGGCGCCGTCACTGCCTGCTGCGTTGCGTGGCCCCCCGCTTTCGTCATCCGCAGCTGTCCAGGTCTATGGTGGCGGACGGGTCGAGCACGATGCCCGGCGTCTCCAGCTTCTTCTTCAGGCAATCCAGCTGCGCCCGCGAAACGATGAACTGCACGTCAGGCGCCACCTGCGCCTTGCCCGGCGACGGCAATGGTTCGACCACGCCGCGGGAGGTGCAGCTGCTGAGATCGACGACGACGGCGGCGTTGCCGGATTTGGCGATCTGGTCGTACTGGTCGAGAAAGCAACTCGCCAGTTCGGAATTGATGACGACCTCCTTGGCGCAGAGGCCGCAAGTCTCGTCCGCCGAAGCATTGGCGGCCAGCAGCAGCCCGGCGACAAGGCCGGCGGTTGTTGCGCGCCACGAAAATACGGTCCTGTTCACGAACGCCCTCATCCGTTCCGTTCGGCCGCCGACAGCGGCGGTCGAAGAATGTTCATTATCAGCCGATTAGGCAAGAGGCCCGGCCGGGGCACCTGACCCCGCCTCAGGCGCGCGGCACCGTCTCCATCGGGAAGATCATCACGGCGCCCTTCGGTCCCTTGTCGTCGGTGAGCCGCATGGCCGAACGCGTCGCCGGCGCCCTGCCGATATCGGCCAGCATATCGGAGAAGTTTGGTTGTCCAAGTCCGCGCGTTACAGAGACAACGCCCTCTTGCGCCAGGAAACTCAGATCCTGCTTCTCGCTCTGCGGCGGTGCTTCGGTCAAGACGGCGATCATCCGCTCCATGCCGAAGCTGGTGTCGGTGAATTTGAACAGGCCTTCCTCGAGCACGGCGCCTTCGGTCAGGCGCTCGGCAAGAAAAAGCTGGATGGAATAGTCGGAGCCGACATAGAGCACGTTGATGTCGACCAGGTTGGTCGAACCGTTCCTGGCCAGCACGTGGACCTGATCGTCGGGCGAAACACGCGGCACCGTCGACGGTTCGATCGGCTGCAGCGTGTCGCTGTCAAAACGCTTGATCCGGAACTCGACGCTGACCTCTTCCGGCCGATAATCGGAAGCGGCGGCCAGCCTCGACAGGCCGATGGCGCGGAAGATTTTCGTCAGGTTCTTGGCCGCGGCATCGACCAACTTTTCGCGGCCGTCCGGATGAATGACGATCATCGGCGGCTTGCTGCCCTCCTTGAGCGTCATGTCGCCCGAAGCCGGCAGGAACCACAGCGCCGGCGCGTCGGTGGCATCTTCGGCGGCGCCGGCAATGGCGTTCTCGCGCAGCACGGCGAGACGCAGATCTGCGCTCTTGCCCGGCTCGACCAGCGCGATGTGGAACCCTGAGTTCTCCCTGGCCGCCAGATCGTCGAGAACCGAGTTCGCCAGCGCGGCCTCTTTCTCGAGGCCGTTGGTCGCCGCCGGCCGCGCAATCACGAGCTTGTAGTCGACGGCGAGCTCGGCGAGCCGGGCATAGGCATTGGCGGGGATGTCGGCCAGCTTGATCGCCGGCTTGCCGCCGAACTCGACCGGCTTGACCCGGCTTTCCAGGTTTTTCGCCGACTGCACCTGGAGATAGCCAAGCGCGTCCGACAGCGGCGACAGCGCCGAGGGCAATATTGCGAGCCTGCTGCCTGGGGTGAGGCGATGCAGCAGTCCGGCGCTGATCGTGGCTTTGTCGTTCTCGATGACGATCGGCCATTGCATGACCGCGTCTGTCTTGTCGGTGCCGAAGACGCGGGCGTCGAGTTCCCCTTCGAACAGCGGCGTCGGCCGGGTGCGGCCGTCCGCCGAATATTGCTGCAGCACGGCCTGGCCGAGCTGGCGGTAGGTGATGTTGGGATTCTCGGCCAGTTTCGACAGGATGGTGAAGGTGAACAGCCCGAATCGAGGCGCATCGGCCGTGCCCTTGGGCAGCGGCATCTCGGGCGTCGTCTCCACCGTCTGCGCCGCGTAGAAGGCGACCAATTTGCCTTTGGTGGTCGGCTCGGCGCCGGTCGGCGTCAGCTTGAAGGCTGGCTTGCGCTGCCCGTCCTCGTCAAAGCCGCGCGGCGCGGCCGACGCAATCGCGTCATAGGCTTTCACCGCAGCCGCCCTGGCAGCGTCGCCGCCGCCGACCAGATCGGCGAACTCGACCTTGCGTTCCAGCTCGTCGTCGACCTCGGCGGCGCGCGTCGCAGTGCCGGAATGGCAGCAGTCGAATACGGCCCAGATAAAGGCGCCCTTGTCGCGGATAGCGTCGAGCGCGGTGCCGATCTCGTTGTCGACCAGCGCATTGGGCACGCCCGTTTCGCGGTTGACCCATTTGTCGATGTCGGACGGCAAGAAAATCTCGTCGAGGCCGTCCGTCTCGTCGCCCTTGTTCGCCGCCGGCTGCTGCGCGCCGTGACCGGACAAATGCAGGTAGACGAAATCGTCACGCTGGACCTTGGCGGCAAGGTCGGCGAGTGCTGCCTTGATCGCCGCATGTGTCGGCGGTCCGTTGGCGCCTTCGACATCCTTGGCGAGCAGCGCGACGTTTTCGGCTGAAAACTTCACCGGCGCGGGCGTGTACTTCAGGAGGTAATCGCGCACCAGGCCGGCATCGTTCTTCGGTCCGATCAGCCAGTTCTTCTTCGGCAGGTTCGGATAATCGGTGCAGGCAACAAGCAGCGCATGGTAGGTGCGCGCCGCTGCGAATGCCCGAAACGGCACCAGGCCGGCAGCGGCCAGCGCGGACGTGCCGGCAAGCAGCGTCCGCCGCGTCACTTTGATCATGATTGCTTCCCCAAGCCCGATCGAATTTCCAAGCACGGCCAGCCTGGCCGAGGATGTCAGTATTTTGAATATGGCGTCGCCGGTCTGCCGACCATCGGCTGCGATACAAACAGTAGCAAAAAAGGCAGTTCGTCGCTATCTCAGTGGAAGAGGCCGGATTGCATGCCTAATGGCAGCGATCGGCACGGAGCGGCTTGGAACGGGATCATGGCGGCAAGGGATGTACTGACGAAGAACCAGCTTTGCGTGCTCGAGAAACTCGAGGCCGCCAGCGGACCGCTCAGCGCCTATACTTTGCTCGACCAATTGCGCGAGCGCGGTTTTCGCGCGCCGCTGCAGGTCTACCGGGCGCTCGACACGCTGGTGAAATCCGGCTTCGTGCACAGGCTCGAAAGCCTCAATTCCTTCGTCGCCTGTGCCGAGCCGCACGACCACAGCCATTCGATGACGGCGTTTGCTATCTGCGACACCTGCGGCCAGGTGACCGAGTTCTCCGACCACGATGTCGGCCACCGGCTCGACGAATGGGTGCGTTCGACCGGCTTCGCCGCCAAGAAGGCGGTGATCGAGTTTCGTGGGACATGTGCGAAGTGTTTGGCTGAAGCGGCTTGAAGGCCGGTTAGGCCGCAACATAGCGGTGGCGACCTTTTGATGTCGGCAGGACAGAGGGGGCGCGAAAGATCGCTACAGATTACAATTGGTCGGCCGCGGACGTCCGCACGCTAATGCGCCTCTTCCCAGTTGTCGGCGGCGCGGGCGTCGACGTGCAGCGGCACCGACATCGACACCGCCGGCATGGCGGCGTTCTCCATGACGTGGCAGACGACCGGGATCGTCGCCTCGACCTCGGCTTCGACGGTCTCGAAGACCAGCTCGTCATGCACCTGCAGCAGCATGCGGGCGGAAAGCCTGGCTTTGTCCAGGGCATCGTCCATGCGGATCATGGCGCGGCGGATGATGTCGGCCGCGGTGCCCTGCAGGCGGGCGTTGATCGAGGCGCGCTCGTTGAAGGCACGGACCGAAGGATTTGACGATCTGATTTCCGGATAGTGGATGCGGCGGCCGAAAATGGTTTCGACATAGCCGTGCTCGCGGGCATAGGCCTTGGTCGCATCGATATAGTCGCGGATGCCGGGGAAACGCTCGAAATATTTCTTGATGTAGTCGCCGGCTTCCTCGCGCGCGATCGACAGCTGGTTGGCGAGGCCAAAAGCGGAAATGCCGTAGATGATGCCGAAATTGATCGCCTTGGCACGGCGGCGCACTTCCGAAGGCATGCCCTCGACCGGCACGTTGAACATTTCAGACGCGGTGATCGCGTGGATGTCGGCGCCGTCGGCGAAGGCCTGCTTGAGCTGCGGGATTTCGGCGACGTGGGCGAGCACGCGCAGCTCGATCTGGCTGTAGTCGGCGGAAACCAGCTTGTTGCCCTTTTCGGCAATGAAGGCCGTCCTGATCTTTCGGCCCTCGACGGTGCGCACCGGAATGTTCTGCAGATTGGGATCCGAGGACGAAAGCCGCCCGGTCGTCGTCGCGGCAAGCGCGTAGGAGGTGTGGACGCGCTTGGTGTCGGGATGGATGAAGCCGGGCAGCGCATCGGTATAGGTCGATTTCAGCTTGGTCAGCTGGCGCCAGTCGACGATCTTGCGCGGCAATTCATGGCCTTCGGCGGCGAGGTCTTCGAGAAGCTGCGCCGAGGTCGACCACTGGCCGGTCTTGGTTTTAGAACCGCCGGGCAGGCCCATCCTGCCGAACAGGATGTCGCCGAGCTGTTTTGGCGAGCCGATGTTGATGCGTTCGCCGACCAGCTGGTAGATTTCGTCCTCGAGCCGTGCGGCACCCTGTGCCAGTTCGCCGGAGAGCCGCGACAGAATCTGCCGGTCGACGGAGATGCCGCGCTGTTCCATCCGCGCCAAGACCGGCACCAGCGGCCGTTCCAGCCGTTCATAGACCGAGACCAGGCCCTTGGCGGCAAGCCGTGGCTTCAGCACCTGCCAGAGCCTGAGCGCGACGTCGGCGTGCTCGGCGCCGTAAGCCGTCGCCTTGCCGAGGTCGGCCTGATCGAGGCCGACGAAGCTTCTTCCCGAACCGGCCAATTCCTTCAGCGGAATGGTCGCGTGGCCGAGCCATTTATCGGCCAGCGCCTCCAGGCCGTAGCCACCGTGGGTGCCGGCCTCGAGCACGTAGGAGATCAGCATGGTGTCGTCATAGGGGCCGATCTCGATGCCGTGACGGCTCATGATGACTAGGCGGTATTTCATGTCGTGCACGATCTTGAGGACGGATTTGTCCTCGAGCAGCGGCTTGAGCAACGCCAGCGCGTCGCGGACCGGGACCTGGTTTTCGACCGCGCCGCCGCCGAGCAGGTCGCCATTGCCGTTTTTATGGGCAAGCGGCACATAGGCGGCATGGCCAGGCGCGACGGCCATGGCAAGGCCGATCAGTTCGGCCCGCATCGGATCGGGCGAGGAGGCCTTAACGTCGAAGGCGACGATGCCTCTCTCCATCGCCTCGGCGATCCAGACCTTCAGCGTCGCGGCATCGCGGATGCAGGCGTAGGCGCTGGTGTCGATCTTGCGGGTGGTGGCAGCCTCCAGGCGAAGCGCCGAAAGCAGGGATGGGGTGTCGCCTTGCTTGGCTGCAGCCGGGGCTTCGAGCGCCGCTTCGTCCGGCGGCGGCGCGCTCTCGGCGGCGGCGGGCAGGCCAAAACCCATATCGGGGCCATGCGCGGTATCGGCACGCTCTATGGTGACGGGAGTGGCTGGAACATCGCCCGCGTCGGTTCCGGTCGCTTCGGCCACGCGGCGGGTCAGCGTCGAGAATTCCATGGTCTTGAGAAAGCCGATCAGCCTGGGGCCGTCCGGCGCATGCAACACGAACTCGTCAAGCCCTTCGGTCACCGGCACGTCGTTCTTCAACCTCACCAGGTCACGCGAAATGCGCGCCTTGTCGGCATTGGCGATGATCGATTCGCGCCGCTTGTCCTGCTTGATCTCGCCGGCGCGGGCAAGCAGCGTGTCGAGGTCGCCGAACTGTTCGAGCAATTGCGCCGCCGTCTTCGGCCCGATGCCGGGCACGCCGGGCACATTGTCGACCGAATCGCCGGTCAGTGCCTGCAGGTCGATCATCTTCTCCGGCGGCACGCCCCATTTCTCGATCACCTCGGAAACGCCTATCTGGCGGTCCTTCATCGGGTCGTACATGGCAACCGTTGGGCCGACCAGTTGCATCAGGTCCTTGTCAGAGGAGATGATGGTGGTGTCGGCGCCGGCTTCGCCGGCAAGCCGGCAATAGGTGGCGATCAAATCGTCGGCCTCGTAGCCTTCCGTCTCGAGGCATGGCAGGTTGAAGGCCCTGGTCGCCTGGCGGATCAGGCCGAATTGCGGGATCAAATCTTCCGGCGGCGCCGAGCGGTTGGCCTTGTATTCGGGGTAGAGGTCGTTGCGGAAGGTCTTCGACGAATAGTCGAAAATCACGGCGAAATGCGTCGGCACGATGCCGACATCGGTGTTGCGGGCGTCCTGCGTCAGCTTCCAGACCATGTTGCAGAAGCCGAGCACGGCACTGGTCGGCAGCCCGTCGGACTTGCGGGACAGCGGCGGCAGCGCGTGATAGGCACGGAAGATGTAGCCGGAGCCGTCGACAAGGAAGAGATGATCGCCTTTTTTCATGGCACGAGGGATAGCGCGGCGCAGCGCCGCGGTCCATGCCAAAGGCGGCTTGCGCCAAGGGTTCCGGCAACACCCTGACAAATGGCGTGCGAGCTTGGCCGGCCCTGGCGCTTGGCCGCAGCTTTGTTCGCTCACGCCTATGTTACAAAAGTGTAATTTTTGTGCCCTTGAATCGCCACGTTCGCAGACACAGATAAAACGCATCGGCAGTTTTCGCCGAAGTCCGGAGCAAGGCCCGTCCCCCGCCTATCCCGGACACTTGCGGCAGCCTATCCCCCCTCTCCGGGCTGCCGCATCGTTTCGAGTAAAGGCCGCCGTGGTTCCCCTCCACCACGGCGGCATTTTTTTGCCGTTGGACAGGAAGCTGTGGCCCAACGGTCGCGGGCTTTCCGTTTCGCCGCATGGGCTCTAGATTTGCCGCCAGAATCGAAAGGCCCGCCAGATGTCCGCAGTTTCCCCTGTTCTCGACCGCCTAGACAAGAACTTCGACCAGAGCCTGGAACGGCTGTTCGGCCTGCTCGGCATCAAGTCGATCTCCACCGATCCGGACTACGCCGCCGACTGCCGCAAGGCCGCCGAATGGCTGGTCGCCGAGCTCAAGCTGATCGGCTTCGACGCCAGCTTGCGCGACACGCCGGGGCATCCGATGGTGGTCGCGCATCACGATGGGCCGGCGGGCGCGCCGCATCTGTTGTTTTACGGCCATTACGACGTCCAGCCGGTCGATCCGATCGAGCTGTGGGAAAGCGACCCGTTCGCGCCGGCGGTCAAGGAGATCGGGCCCGGCCACAAGGTGATCACCGGCCGCGGCGCGGCCGACGACAAGGGCCAGCTGATGACCTTCGTCGAGGCCTGCCGGGCGTGGAAGCAGGTGCATGGCGGATTGCCGTGCCGAATCACAATCCTGTTCGAGGGCGAGGAGGAGTCCGGATCGCCGTCGCTGAAGCCGTTTCTCGAGGCGAATGCGGATGAGCTCAAGGCCGATTTCGCGCTCGTCTGCGACACCGGCATGTGGGACCGTGATACGCCGTCGATCTGCGTCTCGCTGCGCGGGCTGGTCGGCGAGGAGATCACGGTGACTGCCGCCGACCGCGACCTGCATTCCGGGCTCTATGGCGGTGCGGCCGCCAATCCGATCCGCGTCCTGGCAAAGATCCTGGCCGACATCCACGATGCCGATGGTCACGTCACCATTCCAGGTTTTTATGACGGCGTCGAGGAAACGCCGTCGCAGATATTGCAGTCGTGGCTGTCGCTCGGCGAGACGGCCGAGACCTTCCTCGGCCCGATTGGCCTGTCGATTCCGTCCGGCGAAAAGGGCCGCTCGGTGCTCGAGCTCACCTGGGCGCGACCGACGGCCGAGTTCAACGGCATTATCGGCGGCTATACCGGCAAGGGCTTCAAGACGGTGATCGCCGCGCAAGCCTCGGCAAAAGTCTCCTTCCGCCTGGTCCACAAACAGGATCCGGAAAAAATCCGCGCCGCCTTCCAGGCATTTGCCAGGCAGCGCGTGCCAGCGGACTGCTCGGTCGAATTTCATCCGCATGGCGGCTCGCCGGCAATCCAGCTTTCCTACGACTCGCCCTTCCTGGCCAAGGCCAAGCAGGCGCTGTCGGACGAATGGCCGAAGCCGGCGGTAATAACCGGCGGCGGCGGCTCGATCCCGGTGGTCGGCGATTTCCAGACCTATCTCGGCATGGAATCGCTGCTGGTCGGTTTCGGCCTCGACGATGACCGCATCCACTCGCCGAACGAGAAGTACGAGATGAGCTCCTTCCACAAGGGCCAGCGCTCCTGGGCGCGCATTCTCGAGGCGCTGACACGCTGAAATTGCGCCAGACTCAAGTTTTTGTTGATTTTTCGCCGGATCGCGGCAAGGACGGGCACGGTCCGTCGCGCATCGCTGCACGGGGCCGCGACCGGAGAAGACGATGAGCGACATACGTTTCCACAAAAACGATCTGCCCGGCCTGCTGCATTACGATGTCGGGGCGGTCGCCATCGATACCGAGACGCTAGGGCTGAACCCGCATCGCGACCGGCTCTGCGTCGTGCAGATCTCGCCGGGCGACGGCTCGGCCGACGTCATCCAAATTGCGCCCGGCCAGAAGAAGGCGCCGAACCTCGTCAGCCTGCTCAAGAACCGCAGCATCACCAAGCTTTTTCATTACGGCCGCTTCGATCTCGCCGTGCTCTACAACGCCTTCGGCGTCATGCCGGAGCCGGTGTTCTGCACCAAGATCGCGTCGCGGCTGACGCGCACCTACACCGACCGGCACGGGCTGAAGGACATCTGCTTCGAGCTTCTCGGGGTCGGCCTGTCGAAGGCGCAGCAATCATCCGACTGGGCAGCCGAGACGCTGTCGCCTGAGCAGCTCGAATATGCCGCCTCCGACGTGCTCTATCTGCACCGACTGCGCGACGTACTGAGCGCGCGTCTGGCGCGCGACAACCGGACCAGGGAGGCCGATGCCTGCTTCCGCTTCCTGCCGACGCGTGCGAAACTCGACCTGATGGGCTGGGATGAAGAGGACATCTTCGCCCACAGCTAATGGCCTTCTGGCACTTTAACGCCGTCGGCCGGGAGGAATTGAAATGGCTGCGCGAAAACCAATCGAGACGGCACCCAAGGACGGTTCCAAGGTCACCGTCTACTGGCAGGACAGCGACGGCGTGATGAACGAGAGCATCGCGCAATACCGTTCGCTCGACCGGCTGAAGGCGGCCGGCGGCGACTGGGACGAAAGCGATGCCGGCTGGTGGGCCTATACCGACGGCCATACGCA
Organism: Mesorhizobium sp. M1334; assembly: GCF_040317995.1. NCBI lineage: Bacteria > Pseudomonadati > Pseudomonadota > Alphaproteobacteria > Hyphomicrobiales > Phyllobacteriaceae > Mesorhizobium > Mesorhizobium sp. M1334. The sequence continues at coordinate 304,319 of NZ_JAMYLM010000002.1, read as the reverse complement.
AAGGAAGATCGAGCCAATCAGCTGGCGGCCGGCCTCCGACGATCCGGACGCCGACGACTGAGGGTTGTCGCAACCGCCGAACTGAAGTGATTATTCTGAGGCAAGGCATATTTTGTTCTTGCTTTGTGCCGGCAGCTATGCTACTAATCTCGCTATGGTGCTCATTGGCTCCAAGGACCCGTCCGCCGAGGCGGGTTTTTCATTTCCGGCTTTGGCGCTGTCGCGGGCCGCGCCTGTTCCGCAAACGGTTGAATACACTTTACTTCGATTTTTCCCGGCTTAACCCGCCCTTAAATCGCCGCATCTAGTCTTCAACCCGAACGCCATAGGCATCGGGAAGACAGCACAGCGCATGGCGAACCGGAAAGACAGCCGCATCGAGCCCAGCTTCGAGGCATCGCCGGGGGCGAGATCTTCGGCCGGTTTTTCGGTGAGCGAGGAGGACCGCGTCGTGCCGAGCAACCGTAAAGCCGCTGCAAAGCGCAAATCGACCAAGGCCAAGCCGTCTCGTGGCGGGCGCGGCAAAAGCCGGCGCGGCGTGTTCGGCGTGCTTGGCCGGCTGTTCTACTGGTGCTTCGTGCTGGCCATCTGGGGCGGCATCGCCACTGCCGGCATCGTCGTCTATTACGGCGCGAAAATGCCGGCGGCCACCACCTGGGCCATTCCCGATCGCGCCCCCAACATCAAGATCGTCTCGGTCGACGGTCAGCTGCTTGGCAATCGCGGCATGAGCGGCGGCGAGGCCGTCGGCCTGCACGAAATGTCGCCCTATATTCCCGAGGCCGTCATCGCCATCGAAGACCGCCGCTTCTATTCGCATTTCGGCATCGACCCGATCGGCCTTTCCCGGGCCATGGTGACCAATGTGCTGGGCGGACATTTTTCGCAGGGCGGCTCGACGCTGACCCAGCAGCTGGCCAAGAACCTGTTCCTGACGCCGGACCGCACGCTGGAACGCAAGGTGCAGGAAGTGCTCTTGGCGCTCTGGCTGGAGCACAAGCATACGAAGGACCAGATCCTCGAAATGTACCTCAACCGGGTCTATTTCGGCTCTGGCGCCTATGGTGTCGAAGCAGCCTCGCGCCGTTATTTCGGCAAGAGCGCGCGTGACGTCACGCTGTCGGAGGCGGCACTTCTCGCCGGCCTGCTCAAGGCGCCGTCGCGGCTGTCGCCAGCGCGCGACCCGAAGGCGGCCGAGCAGCGCGCGCAGCTGGTGCTCGCTGCGATGCGCGACGAGGGCAAGATCAGCGCTAAGGAGCAGACCACGGCGATGAGCGCGCCGGCGACACGCGCGCCATCCTACTGGACCGGCTCGGAAAACTACGTCGCCGACACCATCATGGAAGAACTGCCCGACCTGATCGGCGACGTGCGCCGCGATATCGTCGTCGACACAACAGTCGATCTGACGCTGCAGAAGCTCGCCGAGCAATCGATCCGCCGGCTGATCGACCAGAGCGGCAAAAAACTCAATGTCAGCCAGGGCGCGCTGGTGTCGATCGACAATTCCGGCGCGGTGCGCGCGATGGTCGGCGGTTACGACTATTCGACCAGCCAGTTCGACCGCGCCTCGGAAGCGCGCCGGCAGCCGGGCTCGGCGTTCAAGCCGTTCGTCTATATGGCGGCGCTGGAATCCGGCCGCACGCCCGACAGCGTGCGCAACGACGCGCCGATCAAGATCGGCAACTGGACGCCCGACAATTACGGCGGCAAATATTTCGGCAAGGTGACGCTGGCGACGGCGCTGGCAAAATCACTGAACTCGGTGGCCGCGCAGTTGACCATGGAAGTCGGGCCGAATGCGGTGGTCGAGGCGGCGCACCGCATGGGCATTCAGTCCGAGCTGACCGCCAACACCTCGATCGCGCTGGGCACCTCGGAAGTGACGCCGCTGGAACTGACCTCGGCCTATGTTCCCTTCGCCAATGGCGGTTACAAGCCGGACATCCATTTCATCCGCCGGGTCACGACGAGCGACGGCAAGGTGCTCTACGAAAACAATGGCGGCGGTGCGCCGCGCGTCGTCAAGCCCGATGTCGTGGGGATGATGAACTCGATGATGACCGGCACGGTCGAGATCGGCACTGCCAGGAAGGCGGCGTTCGCCTGGCCGGCGGCCGGCAAGACCGGCACCAGCCAGAATTCGCGCGACGCCTGGTTCATCGGCTATACAGCCAATCTGACCACCGGCGTCTGGTTCGGCAACGATGACGGCAGCGCGATGAAGAAGGTCACCGGCGGCGCGCTACCGGCGCAGGCCTGGCACGAGTTCATGGTCGCCGCGCATGAGGGCGTGCCGGTGCGGCCGCTGCCTGGAACCTGGAAGTCGACGCCGCCCGACACCATCGTGCCGGACGAGATACCGTCCGATACGGCGCCGCCGGCGCCGGTCGCTTCCGTCGGCCAATCGGCGCCGCCAACAGCAGCTACCCAGCCGGCCTCGCGTCCCGTGCGTCCTGCCGAGACGGTCGATGCCGGCGGCCTGGCCATGCCGGGCGTCGACAGCGCCACCGCATCGATCAAGCACCCGGTGCCGCCCGGCGAAGTCGGCGGACCGGTCAAGAAGCGGCAGACCTCGATATTGGATATTCTGACAGGCGGCTGAGGCTGATCCCCCTCGCAACCGCGACCGCGTTCCGCTACATGTCCGCCTGGAGACAAGCGACATGGCTGAACTCGACACCAGAAAGACGATCGTGCTGACCGGCGCCAGCCGCGGCATCGGCCATGCCACGGTGAAGCGCTTTTCACGCGAAGGCTGGCGCGTCATCACCTGCTCGCGCCAGGCATTTGCCGAGGACTGCCCGTGGCCGGCCGGCCCGGAAGACCACATCAAGGTCGATCTCGCCGACCAGGAGGATGTCGGCATCGCCATATCCGAGATCCGCCACCGGCTGGAGGCGCATGGCGGGCAGCTGCACGCGCTGGTCAACAATGCCGGTATCTCGCCGAAGCTCAAGGACGGCAACAGCCGCATGAACTCGATCGACACGCCGATGCATGTCTGGCGCGACGTCTTCCAGGTCAATTTCTTCGCCCCGATCATGCTGGCGCGCGGTCTGTTCAAGGAACTGGCATCGGCCAAGGGCTCGATCGTCAACGTCACCTCGATCGCCGGCACCCGCGTGCATCCTTTCGCCGGCACCGCCTATGCGACATCGAAGGCGGCGCTCGGCTCGCTGACGCGCGAAATGGCGCATGATTTCGGCCCGCACGGCATCCGCGTCAATGCGATTGCGCCGGGCGAGATCGATACGGCGATCCTGTCGCCGGGCACGGAAAAAATCGTCGAGACGATCCCGCTGAGGCGGCTGGGCACCACGGCGGAAGTTGCCGACATCATTTTCTTCCTGTGCTCGCAGCAGGCGTCCTACGTGACCGGCTCGGAAATTCACATCAACGGCGGCCAGCACGTTTGAGCGGCTGAGTTTTATCAATCGTCGGCGCTCCCTCCAGCGCTGGCGACCCCCTCTCCCTATCCTTCACGGGAGGACCTGCCCCAGCCTGGGATTAGTAAGGAAATTGCACGCCGCCGATGCCCGATCAGGTCGCCTGCAGCAGGCTCTCGATATCGGGTATGCTGTGGTTGGTCAGCGTCTTTGGAATTTCGGCCGTTAGCTTGTCGGTGACCTCCTTGTGCAGTTTCCTGCGCATGTCGCCCAGCACCGGCGGCGGCGCGATCAGCACGATCTCCTTGAATGTGCCGCGATGCGCGAGCTTGTAGAGCCTGTCGGCAATCTCTTCGGCAAAACGCTCCTTGCCGAGACGGTGCCAGTCGGTGTCCTCGACCGCACTGCGGTGGACGGAAGGGCCGTCGCTGTAGCGGCCGGGGCGGTCCGTGCCTTGTTCTCGGGTTGCCGGATTTTCCTGCTCCATCTCGTGCACGACTTGAAGGTCGGGATATTGGACGTCTCCACGGTTCTCGAGGAACAGCGCCTTTTCGCCATCTGCCACCACGATCCACAGTCCGCGTTTCAGTCTGACGTTGCTCATGGGGCGCTCCTTTTTGATTTTCGAACCCATCGCCGGGCCTTTGCTGCAGGGGTGTGACCGGCCCGGGTCCATAGGGCAAACGCGTACCGAGGCGGGAATGTTCCGGCACTCGGACCCGGTGCTCCGACAGAGGTCGGCGAGAGTGCGGGGCCGCCGTCGATTGCTCGGTCAGCATCCGGCGGCTTAATCTACTAAATTGATAGAATTTAGAAAAATCTGGTTTGTGGTTAGCTCCTCCGGCCGCTAAAAAGGCAGCGGATCAAGGGCTGCAACAGCGGCTTCAATCTGCTCCGCCTTTGAATGTGGAATATTTTTCTCTTGGCCTTCGTGCTTGCAGAAAAGAGATTGCCTGCTACGAAGCGATGCGCGAGTGGGTGCCTTCTGGTTTTTCGCGCCCCCGCGTAGAACTGACAAACGGTTCCAGGATTCCGCTCGTCATGCCGCAAGCCACGCCCAAGCTCAATGCCTTTCCCGTCTTCATGCGGGTCGAGGGCGAAGCCATAGCCATCGTCGGCGGCGCAGAGGAAGCGCTGGCCAAGGCGCGGCTGCTCGCGCAGTCGAGCGCTGTGCTGCGCATCGTCAGCGATGAAACAAGCCCGGAGCTGCTGGCCTTTATCGCCGAGACGGGGGCCGCCCACATTGCCAGCGCCTATGATGCAGCACATCTCAACGGTGCGGTGATGGTGTTTGCCGCCAGCGGCGACGAGGCGCTCGATCGCCGCGTTGCCGGGGATGCGCGCCGGCTGGGCATTCCGGTCAATGCCGTCGACCGGCCGGAGCTATGCGATTTCTTCACGCCGGCGCTGGTCAACCGCGCGCCGGTCGCCATTGCCATCGGCACGGAAGGTGCCGGCCCGGTGCTGGCGCAGATGCTGCGCAGCCGCATCGACCGCATGCTGTCGCCGTCGCTCGGTCCGCTCGCAGCGCTCGCCGCCTCGTTTCGCGATACCGCCGAAAGACTGCTGCCGAAGGGCAATGCCCGCCGCCGCTTCTGGAGCGATTTCTTTGGCGGCGCGCCAGCCCGCGCTGTCGAGGCCGGCGAGCTTTCGCAGGCGCATGATGCGGCCGTCGGCCTGCTGCTTTCGAAGGAACCGGCATCGGGCCATATCGCGCTTGTAGGCGCCGGTCCAGGCGCCGAGGACCTTTTGACGCTGCGCGCCCATCGCCTGCTGATGGAAGCCGACGTGATCGTCCATGACGCGCTGGTGCCGGAGGCGATCGTCGCCATGGGCCGCCGCGATGCGGAGCGCCTGCCGGTCGGCAAGCGCAAGGGCTGCCATTCCAAGAGCCAGGCCGAGATCAATGCGCTGCTGGTCGAGCTTGGCCACGCCGGCAAGCGCGTCGTGCGGCTGAAGTCCGGCGACCCGCTGGTGTTCGGCCGGGCCGGCGAGGAGATGGCGGCGCTTCGCGATGCCGGCGTCGCCTACGAAGTGGTTCCGGGCGTCACCGCAGCCTTTGCCGCCGCCGCCGATTTCGAACTGCCGCTGACGCTGCGCGGCGTGTCGTCGTCGATGGTGTTCACCACCGGCCATGACCTCAAGGGCAATTCGCTGCCCGACTGGGCAAAGCTCGCCATTTCCGGCGCGACGGTCGCCGTCTATATGGGCCGCTCGGTCGCCGCCGAGGTCGCCGGCCGGCTGATCGAAGCCGGCCTGTCGCCGGATACGGCCGTCGCCGTGGTCGAGAATGCCAGCCTTGCCAACCGCCGCCGTTTCCACGGCACACTCGCCGACCTGCCGTCGTTGGAGGCGCGCGCCGACCTTAGCGGCCCGGTGATGACCATCATCGGCGACGCGGTCGCCGGCGCCAATTTCGAACGGTCCGAGCCGCTGGCGGCACACAGGCAGGAAAGCGTGCTCCGGTCTGCCGCGCATGGAGTGAGCCAATGAAAGTCCTGACCGCGAACCGCCTCGCCGACGGCATAGCCGTCTGGTACGCCAATGGCGGCTGGGCCGAGACCATCGACCATGCCGACATCGCCCATGACAAGGCGGCCGAGGACCGGCTGGAGGCGATCGGCGCCAAGGCCTCCGCCGCCAACGAAGTGGTCGACGTCAACCTGATAGACGTGACCGTGGCCAACGGCACGGTCGAAGCGGTCCGGTTGCGCGAAAAGATCCGTGCCGCCGGCCCGACCACCCGCAACGATCTGGGCAAGCAGGCCCGTCTGCAAGCCGCACGCGCGGCATAGATGACACAAGCATGATCCCGATCATGCTCGAACGAAGAAAATAACGGGCGGACGCGCCCGGAAAGACCTGAATATGTACCGTTACGATGAGTTCGACCACGATTTCGTCAAGGCCCGCGTCGCCGAGTTCAGCGACCAGGTCGCGCGGCGCCTTGCCGGCGAGATCACCGAGGACCAGTTCCGGCCGCTGCGGCTGATGAACGGCGTCTATCTGCAGCTGCATGCCTATATGCTGCGCATCGCGGTGCCCTACGGCACGCTGAACAGCAAGCAGCTGCGCATGCTCGGCCACATCGCCCGCAAATACGACAAGGGCTATGGGCATTTCACGACGCGCCAGAACATCCAGTTCAACTGGCCGGCGCTGTCGGACATCCCGGCGATCCTGGCCGATCTGGCAAGCGTCGAGATGCACGCCATCCAGACCAGCGGCAACTGCATTCGCAACGTCACCGCCGACCACTTCGCCGGCGCCGCCGCCGACGAGGTTGCCGATCCGCGTCCCTATGCCGAAATCCTGCGGCAATGGTCCTCGGTGCATCCGGAATTCTCGTTCCTGCCGCGAAAATTCAAGATCGCGGTGACCGGCGCCGAGCGCGACCGCGCCGCCATCCAGACGCATGACATCGGCCTGCACCTGAAGAAGAACGCCGCCGGTGAGCTTGGTTTCGCCGTCTATGTCGGCGGCGGCCAGGGCCGCACGCCGATGGTGGCCAAGAAGATCCGCGATTTCCTGCCCGAAGCGGATCTGTTGTCCTACTGCACGGCGATCCTGCGCGTTTATAACCTCTACGGCCGTCGCGACAACAAGTTCAAGGCGCGCATCAAGATCCTGGTCCATGAGACCGGCGTCGAGGAGATCACCCGCCAGGTCGAGGCCGAATGGCAGGAGTTGAAGGACGCCGAGCTGAGGCTGCCGGAAGAAGACATCCGCGCCATCGATGCCTATTTCGCGCCGCCTCCGCTTGTCGACCGGCCGGAAGGCGACGAGGCGGTCAAGCTTGCCCGCCTCGACTCCAAGAGCTTTTCCGAATGGCTGGACCAGAATGTGGTCACCCATCGCCATCCCGACTACGCGGCGGTGACCATCTCGCTCAAGGGCATCGGCGAGACGCCGGGCGATGCCACCGACAGCCAGATGGAAGCGGTCGCCGACATTGCCGAAAAATATTCATTCGACGAGCTGCGCGTCAGCCACGAGCAGAACCTGATCCTGCCGCATGTCGCGCGGGCCGACCTCAAAGCGGTCTATGACGCGCTTGTCGATATCGGGCTGGCGACGGCCAATTCGAACCTGATCAGCGACATCATCTCCTGCCCCGGCCTCGATTATTGCGCGCTGGCGACGGCGCGCTCGATTCCCGTGGCGCAGGAAATCTCGCGGCGCTTCGCCTCACTGGAGCGCCAGCGCGAGATCGGCGAATTGAAGCTGAAGATTTCCGGCTGCATCAATGCCTGCGGCCATCACCATGTCGGCCATATCGGCATCCTCGGGGTCGAGAAGAAAGGCGCCGAGCTCTACCAGGTAACGCTCGGCGGCTCGGCCGACGAGAACACCTCGGTCGGCGAGATCATCGGCCGCGGCTTCAGTTCGGAAGAGATCACCGATGCCATCGAGCAGATCGTCGAGACCTATCTCGGGCTTCGGCTGGACAGAAACGAAAGATTCATCGACGCCTACCGCCGTGTCGGTCCTGCGCCGTTCAAGGAGGCGCTCTATGCTGGCGAAGCCAAGGCCGCTTGACCGTATTGTCGACGTCGAGGCCGGCATCGCCGCCCAAGCGGCGGGTCTCGACGCGCTCTACGGCCATCTGAAGCCGCTGGAGATCATCGAGCGGTCAACCCGGGAATTCTTTCACGGCGAAATCGCCGCCGTCTCGTCCTTCGGCGCGGATTCGGCGGTGCTGCTGCACATGATCGCCGAGATCGACCGCACGCTGCCGGTGATCTTTCTCGACACCGGCAAGCATTTCGAGGAGACGCTCGGCTATCGTGACGCGCTGGCCGCCGATTTCGGGCTGACCGATATCCGGGTGATCAGGCCCGACGATGCGGCGCTGGCAAGGATCGATCCGACCGGCAATCTGAACGAGACCGACACCGACGCCTGCTGCGAGGTGCGCAAGGTCGAGCCGCTGGCGCGCGGCGTCGAGCCGTTCCGCGCCTGGTTCACCGGCCGCAAGCGCTTCCAGGCGGCGACCCGGGCAGCGCTCCCGGTGTTCGAGGCGGTCGGCTCGCGCATCCGCATAAATCCGCTGGCGCACTGGACGACATCGGACCAGGCCGGCTACATGCGCGCACATGCGCTGCGTGAAAACCCGCTGGTCGCCTATGGCTATCTGTCGATCGGCTGCTTCCCATGCACGCAGCCGGTGCAACCGGGCGACGACGCGCGCAGCGGCCGCTGGGCCGGGCACGCCAAGACCGAATGCGGCATCCACTTGTCGGGGTTGGAAAGGTCGCTGACTGACGCCTCACTTTAGGGTAGATTGATATTCAGCCGGCCTGCAAACGGCGGATTCCTGCGCTTCCGGTGCTCACGTACCCAAGAGTACGCTCCGCTCCGGTTCCTGGAAGCCACCATTTTGGTCGCTTCGCGTCCGCCTTCGGCTCCGGCTCGGCCTGACCTGAATCTCAACGCACCCTGAGGTGTTTTGCACTTTAGAATCTTTGGACTTGGGAATTTTCTTGATGAGCGACTTGATAACCGAAAACGCCATGCGGCTGTGGACACCGGATGGGTTCCGAGAGGACGAGTGGGTTCATGCCGAAAGCGCCGAGGCGCTGGGCGGCAATGGCCGTTTCATCCTGCCGTTGCAGGCGTTTCTCGGCTTTGATCCGGAGGTGCGGCGGTCGGCGAAGGAACGCATCGGCGTGCTGCTGCAGCCCGGCGACCAGCTCGACAAGATCGCCGGCCTGCTCGACCAGCTGTCGTTGGTGGCGCTGGCCTTTCCGGCGTTCAATGACGGCCGCTCCTTCTCCAAGGGCGAATTGCTGCGCAGCCGTTACCACTTCACCGGCGCCATGCGCGCCACCGGGCAGGTGCTTATCGACCAGCTGCCGCATATGCTGCGCCTCGGCTTCGACGAATTCGAGATCTCGCACCCGGTGCTGCTGAAGCGGCTCGAGCAAGGCCGCACAGGCGGACTGCCGCTGTTCTATCAGCCGGCGGTGAAGCCGGAGCCCAAAGGCCCGAAATATTCCTGGCGGCGGGTGCGCCCCGGCTGATCCCCTCCAGAGGGCCAGAAGCCTATCTGGTCGGACCACATCCTGATTCCAGCCTTTTATTTTGCGCCTATCCGCCTTAGGATAGGCCCATTATTTCGCGATCAGAATAAATGTGGCCACAAGGGAGGAACCGGGTATGGCTGGCAAGAAGATATTGATGCTCGTTGGCGAGTTCAGCGAGGAGTACGAGATTTTCGTCTTTGAACAGGCCATGCATGCGGTCGGCCATACCGTCCATGTCGTTTGCCCCGACAAAAAGGCCGGCGATATCCTGAAGACCTCGCTGCACGACTTCGAGGGCCACCAGACCTATACGGAAAAGCTCGGCCACGACTACATCCTCAACAAGACGTTTTCCGAGGTCAATCCCTCCGACTACGATGCCGTCTACGCGGCGGGCGGGCGCGGGCCGGAATATATCCGCATCGACAAACGCGTGCAGGCGCTGGTGCGGCATTTCCATGAGACGGGAAAGCCGATCTTCACCATCTGCCACGGCGTGCAGATCCTGATCGCAGTCGACGGCGTGGTGCGCGGCCGCGAAGTCGCGGCACTGCAATATTGCGAGCCGGAAGTCACGCTGGCCGGCGGCATCTATATCGATGTTGCGCCGACCGGCGCCCATGTCGACGGCAATCTGGTGTCGGCCAAGGGCTGGCCGGGCCTTGCCGCGTTCATGCGCGAATGCCTGAAAGTGCTGGGCACCGAGATCCGCCAAGGCGAGATCCTGATGCGCGACCAACGCCAGGCGGCTTAAGCTCGGAATTTGGAGCCTGCCGCACCCCTAACGCATGTCGCGCAAAAGTGTGTTCAGCGGTTTTGTGATAACGGCATGCATAAACAAGAACCTAGAGCGCGTCGCATGAGGCTGGTCGAGCGCGACGCGCCTTAGGTGCGGCGGTGCGCCTACACGGCCATCCGCGCTTCGCGGAACGATACCAGCTTGCTGCGGGTCTCGTCCCACAGCGCCAGCTTGACGCAGCGCAGGCTGTCGAGGAGCGTGACGCGGCCGATCTCACGCAATTCCGGATAGTCCCTCAGCACTTCCGGAAGCCGGTAGCACGGCACCTTGGCCGAAAGGTGGTGCACGTGGTGGACGCCGATATTGCCGGTGATCCAGTTCAGCACCGGCGGCAGGTCGTAATAGGACGAACCGTGCAGGGCAGCGTGCTGGAATTCCCACTCGGAGTCCTTTGTCCACTCCGTCTCCTCGAACTGATGCTGGACATAGAACAGCCAGATGCCGGCCGATCCGGCGAGGATGACGATCGGCAGATGCACGACCAGAAACGCGCCGGGGCCAACGAACCAGATGAGCAGCGCGGCGATGACCGCAATGGCGAGGTTGGTCGACATCGACGACACCCAGGGGGTGAAACCGCCCCGCATCATGCCCAAGGGCAGTCTCTGCTCGAACATGAAAATCCATATCGGGCCAAGGCCGAACATCACCAGCGGATGGCGATAGAGGCGATAGGCGAGCCGGCCCCGCCACGACAGTTGCCGATATTCAGCGACGGTCAGTGTCTTGATGTCGCCGGTGCCGCGCTCGTCGAGATTGCCTGCGCTGGCGTGATGGGTTGCGTGGGCGCGGCGCCAGCAATCGTAGGGCGTCAGCGTCAGCACGCCAAGCACACGGCCGATCCAGTCGTCGGCATAGCGATTGGCAAAAAAGGAACCGTGGCCACAATCGTGCTGGATCATGAAGATCCGCACCAGAAAGCCGGCTGCCGGAAGGATGAGGACCAGACCCCACCAATGGCCATAGGCATAGGCGGCCGAAGACAGTGCCCACAGCGTGGCGAAGGGAATGAGGGTGATGGCGAGTTCGACGGCGCTGCGACGCCTGTCGGGCTTTTTATAGCGCGACAGGATTTTCAACCAGGCGCGCTTGCTGTTTGCCACAGCTTCGGGGGAAATCATGTTCATCATGAAACATAGGCGGAGCAGGGCGCTGCCGCAAGACGAAGATCACGCAAAGTTACTGCGGGTAAATGTCGCGCGATGCGACGAATTCCGGCCACAGTCGCCGGGCGCGTCGCCGGCAACGGCGCCTATCGACGGCGCCCGCCTGCGACCATGTTGGTTTCGATGCCATCCAGGCGGTCGAGCAATTTCTTCAGGCGGTCGGGAATATCCGTCTCCGTGCGGAATGCCGGCAGGGTGCGCAGGAAGCGCTTGGTGGTCTCATTGCCGAGCTGGCGCCGGATATCGACGGCGAGCGCGTCGTGCTTTTCGCCATTGGTGCGGGACATCTTCCAAAATCCTGTGTCGGCTTCGAAACTCCTCCAGGAGAGAAATGGTTCCCGCATTGTAGTAGCCTGGCAAGCAAAGCCGTCGGATACGGTAAAGTTTGAATTAAAATCGAAAAGTCTCCGCTGTTCGCCTTCCAGCCGCGGCAGCGGCTGCAGTAGCGCTTGCCCCTTGATTTTTGGCCGCCAAACCTCGATATCGGGCGCAAATCCACACCATCGAAAATGACGGGAAACGGCGATGAGCGACCAGGCAAAAGACGAACGCGCGCCCGATGAAGCCGAGAAGACCGAGGCTGCCGCGGAGCCAAGGGAAAGCGGCGTCGACAGCGACTATGAAGCGCTTGTGCGGCTTCTGAAGGAAAACGAAGAGCTGAAGGATCGCGCGCTGCGCGTCGCGGCCGACATGGAGAATTTGCGCCGCCGCACCGCCCGCGACGTCCACGATGCGCGTGCCTATGCGGTTGCCAACTTTGCCCGCGACATGCTTTCAGTGTCAGACAATCTGCGCCGTGCTCTGGATGCCATCCCGGAGGAGGCCAAGGCTTCGGGCGATGCCGGTTTCAAGGCGCTGATCGACGGCGTCGAGATCACCGAGCGCGCCATGCTGTCGGCGCTGGAACGTCACGGCGTGAAGAAGCTTGAGCCCGAGGGCGAGAAATTCGATCCGAATTTCCACCAGGCGATGTTCGAGGTGCCCAATCCCGACGTACCGGCCAACACGGTCGTGCAGGTCGTGCAGCCCGGCTATTCGATCGGCGAGCGTGTGCTGCGGCCGGCCATGGTCGGCGTCGCCAAGGGCGGCCCCAAGCATGTGGCGAGCGAAGCGCCGGTGGAGCCGGGGCCGGTGAATGAGCAAGCTGAGAAGGATGCGTAGGTTAGGGGAGTAGGGGATCAGGGATTAACGCTACGTCGGATAAAGTAGAGCAATTGCCTACTCCGGCCGTTACCTTCTCTCCCCTACTGCCCTACTCAGGCAGCAAACCGCTGCGCTTCTCCGCCATAATAATTGACGTAGCGGGCACCGATCTCCTTGACCGGCATCACCACGAACACGTCGACCGTCGAGAATTCACGGTCGATGACGCAGCCGTCGCCGATGCGCGCGCCGACGCGCAGATAGCCCTTGACCAGCGGCGGCATCGCGGCGATCGCCGCCTTGGTGTTGACGGCCTCGATCGGCATCAGGTCCATGGAACAATAGCGCCCGGCGACGGCGCGCACGTCCCAGGATGAATTCGTCCGGCAGTGGTGGGCAAGATAGGTCAGCGCCTCCGCATGTGCCGCCGGCACGGTGCCGTGGAACGACGCGCATCCGGTCATCACGCCGATGCCGTAATGGTTGATATAGGCCCAGATGCCTTGCCACAGCGCCTCGATGGTGCGCTTCGAGCGGTATTCCGGCAGAACACAGGAGCGGCCGAGCTCGAGGAAACGCTGGCCGGGATGCCGCGCGATCAGCTTGGTCAGCTCGAATTCGCCTTCGGAATAGAAGCCGCCGGCCGCCGCGGCAATCTCCTGCCGCAGCAGGCGGTAGGTGCCGACGATGCGGCGATGCTCGGGGCCGGAAAGCGAAGTATCGAACACAAGCAGATGATCGCAGAGGGGATCGAAGCGATCGGCATCGCGGCGGTCCTGCATCTGGAACAGGTCCTTCCTGGCACCAAGCTCGTCGTAGAACACCCGGTAGCGCACTTCCTGCGCGGCAGCGATCTCGGCCTCGTTGCGGGCGAGCCGCACTTCGAGATTGCCGATGCGGCCGAGCGATGCGCCTTTTATGACGGCATCGGCGTTCCGGCCGACGAGCAAAGGCCCGCTGGCGTTCGGCCGAGCATCACATTCCGGCATGACTGTATGCACGAGTGATTCTCCTTCGAGCCATCCCTCTTGGCACGGGGATACGGTGTAGGTGCAACAGGATTGTGACAGTACCGTGATACGGCTCTGCGGGCAATACTTCGTCGGCTGGGTAATCTATCAACCGTCTATGTTGTGCCTCAGGCGGCCACTTGCCCCTCGACGGCATGAACCAGGGCATCGGGGTCGAGCGGCTTGGTGACGAAGCCGCTGGCACCGTGAGCGAGCACGGCATGGCGGGTCTTTTCCTGGCTGTCGGCCGACAGCACCATGATCGGCACCGGCGGCACCGCGGTCTCCTCCTCATGGCGGCGGATGGCGGCGATGGCGTCCAGGCCGTCCATGACAGGCATGTGCAAGTCCATCAGCACCACGTCGTAGCGGTGCTTGTGGCCGGTGCTGATGACCGCCTCGACCGCGGCCTTGCCGTTGCCGACCACTTTCACGCGATGCCCGGCCTTCAGCAGCGTGGCGCGGGCCAGCATGGCATTGATGTCGTTGTCCTCGGCGATCAGCACCGACAGGCCCTGCTGGCGGGCGCCAATGGCATGCCCGGCCTGCGCGCCGCGCCTTTGCAGTTGCGGCTCGGCGATGACCGGTGCATGGCTGGTCAAAAGCACGCGCAGCAGTGTCTCGCCGCGCACCGGCCTCGCCAGGAAGGTGGCGTAACCATTGGCACGGAACTCGCCAAGCATGCCGCGGTCGGTCGGCGCGATCAGCGTCACTGCCTCGCACTCGGCAAATCCGCTCTGGCGCAGGCGCCTGAGCAGCCTGCCGTCGCTTTGCTCCATGGCAGCATCGATCAGCAGCACGTCACAGCCCTCGGCGAAAGCGGTGGCCTGGGCGGCGGCGGTGGCCAGATCGACCGTGCCGCCATTGGCGCGAATGGTGCGGGCGATGGCTTCGGCCTCGACCGGGTTCTTCGACACGATCACCGCATGCCGGCCCGACAGCGGGTTCTCGCGGATCTGCGGCGCCTCGACGGCGGAAATAGCGGGAATCTCGAAGACGAATTCAGATCCCTGGCCAAGGCGGCTCGAAACAGAGATGGTGCCGCCCATGGCGGTCACCAGGCGCTTGGAAATGGCAAGACCGAGGCCGGCACCGCCATGCGCACGGGTCGAGGTGCCGTCAGCCTGTTCAAAGTCCTCGAAGATACGCTCCATGTCCTCCTCGCGCAGACCGGGGCCGGTGTCGGTGATGGTGAAGCGGATGCGGTCGGTGGTTTCGGTGCGGACGCGGGCGATGCTTGCCAGGACGCCGCCGCTGTCGGTGAACTTGACGGCGTTGCCGATGAGGTTGAGCAGCACCTGCCTGACCCTGCCGGGGTCGGCGGTGATCAGCTGCGGCACGTCGGGTTCGACATGACAGCCGAGGCCGATATCCTTGGCAAAAGCCCGCGCCGCCAAAAGCTCGACGACATTGTCGGCGATCTCACGCACCGACATCGGCTGCGGTTCGGGGTCGAAGCGGCCGGCCTCGATCTTGGAGTAGTCGAGCAGGTCCTCGATCAGCGCCAGCAGCGCGCTGGCCGAGGTCGAGATGGCGCCGACATAGGTCCGCTGCTCGGGCGAAAGGCTAGTGTCGGCGAGAAGCCGGGCCATGCCCATGATGCCGTTCATCGGCGTGCGGATCTCGTGGCTGACGGTGGCGAGGAAACGCGATTTGGCCTGGCTCGCATATTCGGCCCGCTCGCGGGCGGTGATCAGCGAGGATTCGGCGCGCTTGCGGGCGGTGATGTCGCGGGCGATGGCGCGATGCGAAACGGCGCCGCTGTCCTTGTCGCGCACCGACAGCTCGATCCAAGAGAACCAGCGTGGACCGTCCGGCGTGCGAATGGCGACGTCGGTGGAACTCAGGCATTCATGGTCGGAAAAGGCGGCGTCGGGGACGATTCCGACATCGATGCCTAGTTCGGCCAGGGTCTTGCCGGCCAACTCGCGCTGGTCGGTTTCGACAAGGTCGGCGAAAACCTTGTTGGCGTAGACGATGTGGCCGTCGCGGTCGCGGTGGACGACGAGATCGCCGAGTGCATCGATCAGACCGCGAAAGCGCTCCTCGCTCTCCCGCATCTCCCACATGCGGTCGGCCAGCGTCTCGATTTCGGCGCGGCTGCGGGCGGTGGTGGCATCGAGCAGGGCCACCGCGCGGCGCTCGGTGCGCCTGTTGCGCAGATGCATGGCGAGCCCGGCCATGGCTGTCGCCAAAAGGCCGATGGTGATGAAGATCGGCGCTCCGGTCAAATGCGACAGGCCCGCCAGCACGACGATGGCGACCAGCGTCAGGAAGGACAGGCCTTCGCGGTTGGCGTCGGGTAATTCCGGCGCCAGCGGTGGCGCGGCGACAAGCTGCCGTGCTGGCGCCTCGGGGGCCGGCCCGTCGGCCCGTTCGGCTGGTTCCGCCGCTCTGATGCCGGGTTCCGCAATCATACGGAACTCCTGCCAGACAGAGCTTATCGAAGGTTGTGATTGATCGTTCGAATTTTAGCGGTCGCGCTCTTTTTCCCCGGGGGCTCACATGTCCACCACCACACGGCCGCGGATCTTGCCCTCGACGATGTCATGCGCGGAGCCGATGATGCCGTCGAAGCCGATGCTCGTCGACAGACTGGCAAGCTTTGCGTGATCGAGATCGGTGCCGATGCGGCGCCAGGCCTCGAGGCGGACCGCCTTGGGTGCCATCACCGAATCAATGCCGAGCAGCGAGACACCGCGCAGGATGAACGGGGCGACGCTGGCCGGCAGGTCCATGCCGCCGGCGAGGCCGCAAGCGGCGACGGCGCCGCCATAGGAGGTCATCGACAGAACGTTGGCCAGCGTGTGGCTGCCGACGGCATCGACGCCGCCGGCCCAGCGTTCCTTGGCGAGCGGTTTTGCCGGCTGGGCAAGCTCGTCGCGTGAAATCACTTCCGCGGCGCCGAGGTCGATCAGATAGGGGCTTTCGGTAGCGCGGCCGGTCGAGGCAATGACGTGATAGCCGAGGCTGGACAGGATCGAGATCGCGACCGAGCCGACGCCACCGGCAGCGCCGGTCACCACCACCGGACCACGATCGGGCACGATGCCGTGGCGCTCCAGCGCGATGACGCAAAGCATGGCGGTGTAGCCGGCGGTGCCGATCGCCATCGCATCATGCGGGCTCATTCCGTCCGGCAGCGGCACCAGCCAGTCGCCCTTGACGCGGGCGCGCCCGGCAAAGGCGCCGAAATGCGTCTCGCCGACGCCCCAGCCGTTCAATATGACCTTGTCACCCTTGCGCCAGTCAGGATTGGAGGACGAGATGACGGTGCCGGCGAGATCGATGCCCGGCACCAGCGGCCAGCGGCGGATTACCGGCGCCTTGCCGGTAATCGCAAGGCCGTCCTTGTAGTTCACCGTCGTCGCCTCGACCGCGACGGTGACGTCGCCCTCCATCAGGTCTGCCTCTGTAAGCTCGGTCACCGCGACCGACTGGTTTTTCTCGGCGTCGCGCGAAACGAGGATGGCTTTGAAGGTTTCGGGCATGTTTTCTCCTCGGGCTTGCAGATCAGAATGTGCGGCGCCAGGCGAGTGAGGTCAATCGCTCGACATTCCGCGCCGCCAACCAATGAGCTCATCGAAGACGACCAGCACGGCACCAACGGAAATGAAGGCGTCGGCGAGGTTGAAGACGGCGAAGGACCAGACCGGCGTATGGAACAGGACATAGTCGATGACATGGCCGTAGATTGCGCGATCGATCAGGTTGCCGAGCGCGCCGCCGACGATCAGTGCGAAGCCGATGCGGGCAAGCAGGTGGCCGGGCGGCGTGCGGGCCGCAAGATAGAGCACGAAAGCGACCACCAGAACCGCGACGACCACCAGGCCGGTGTCGCCGAAGGACGAAAACAGCGAGAACGCGATGCCGGTGTTGTAGGTGCGGTACAGCGCCAGGAACGGCAGCAGGTCGAGCCGTTCCTGAAAGGCAAGGCCGGTTTCGACGAGGTATTTCAGCCACTGGTCGAGCGCTATCGCGGCGATGACCAGAAGAGCGTACGGCCTCCAGGACTTCATGGTTTGCAGTTTCACGGTTTGAGATGTCACGATCTGGCGTCCTCCGGGCCGAGCTTCAGCGCGTCGCGCCGGATCTCGAACAGCATGACGCCGGTGGCCACCGCAAGGTTGAGTGAATCGGCGCGGCCGGCCTGCGGTATCCGCAGCAGCTTGTCGCAGCTTGCGGCAAGCTCGTCAGGCAGGCCTTGCTGCTCGTTGCCCATCACCAAAAGCACCGGGCCTTTTGAAAAATCGACCGAGCGGTAGTCGACCGCACCCTTCAGATGGGTGCCGGCGACGAGGCCGGGAAAGCTCGTTCGCCAGGCGAGAAAAGCCTCGGGCGACGCCTTGGCGACGGGCACGGCGAAGATCGAGCCCATTGTGGCGCGCACCGTCTCGACCGAAAAGGGATCGGTGGTCTCGCCGACCAGGATGACGCCCCTGGCGCCGACAGCGTCGACCGTGCGGATGACGGTGCCGAGATTGCCGGGGTCGCGAACGCGGTCGAGTGCTACCCAGACATCGCTGTCCTCGACGCGGATGTCCTTCAGCGACAGCAATTTCTGCGAGAACACGCCGACGACCATTTGCGGATTGTCACGGCGGGTGATGGCGACCAGCACCTTTTCCGAGACTTCAAGTACCGTGCCGCCGGCGGCGACCGTGCGCGCCGCGACCTTTTCGACTGCCGCGTTGCCACGTCCGGCCTTGGCGAAGACCAATGTCCTGATCGACCAGCCGAGATCGAGCGCGTCGATGACCAGCTTCAGGCCTTCGGCCATGAAGGCATTCTGCTGGTCACGGAATTTCTTCAGCGCGAGCGCCTTGATGTCCTTGATCAGCGGGTTGGCGAGGCTGGTGACTTCCTTCACCTGCCCTGGCGCGCCTGCGTGCCGTTCGTACGCACTCATTCAGGCCACCCAGCGCGAGAACAGCGAGGTCGAAAGCGCCCGACCGGCAGATTTCTCGCGGATGATCAATTCGCCCGACTCGACCGTGCCGCCCATGCCGGCGAAGGTGTCGCGCATCAGGGCATGGATCGCGAAAAAAGAGGCGCGGATCGAATAGGCGGTCAGTACCACGGCGAGCGGCTTCGGCGTCAGGATCGCGCGGCAGATGTCGGTCAGCGCCGGCAGGTCCTCGAACAACTGCCAGACCTCGCCTTTCGGTCCGCGGCCATAGGCGGGCGGGTCGAACAGGATGATGTCGTAGCGGCTGCCGCGGCGCTCCTCGCGTTCGGCGAATTTCACGGCATCGTCGACGATCCAGCGGATCGGCTTTTGCGACAGCCCAGCCATCTCCTGGTTTTCGCGTGCCCAGCCGATCGCCTTCTTGGAAGCATCGACATGGGTGACCTCGGCGCCGGCATGCGCCGCCACCAGGGAGGCAAGGCCGGTGTAACCGAACAGGTTCAGCACCTTCACCGGCCGTTTTGCCGCCGCGATCAGTCCGGCCATGTGGTCCCAGTGCGAGGCCTGCTCGGGAAAGACGCCGACATGGCGAAACGAAGTGAAGCGGCCGAGATAGTCGATGCCGTCATGCTTCATCGGCCAGGTCTCGCCGAGCGGCGTCTTGGGGAAGCGCCAGCGGCCGATGCCTTCCTCGTCGGTATCGCCGGTGAAAATGGCGTCGGCGCGTTCCCAGTCCCTGGCCGCCAATGCCTTTTGCCAGATCGCCTGGCCCTCCGGCCGAACGATGCGGTAGGGGCCGTATTGCTCGAGTTTTTCTCCGGCACCACTGTCTAGCAGCGCGTAGTCCTGATTGGGGCCGACTTCGAGGATCAGCGGCAAATGTTCGGCAGGCAGCGCGCCATCGCGGCGCGAGAGCATGCGCGGCGCGGCTTTTGGCTCGGACCGGTCTTGCGGTCTAGGCTCCGGACCGGCGGTTGGGCTGGCGTCGCGCCGCCGGACATGCTCCGCCCCGCCTTTTGCGGGCGGTCGGCTATCGCGGCGTCTGTCGCGAAAAGGTTTCAAGAAGGCGCATCTCCGGACGGCGGCTTGGCCGCTTCTGCCACAGCACATTGACCGGCGCAACAAAAGGGCTGCCGACGTGCGCAGCCGGATCAGCCGCGCCTGATCGACAGCAGGCCGATTGCGAGCGCTATGAAACCAACGGCCTTGAAGCCGGTGACGACCATATGGCCGGTTTCCCAGCGGCTCCGGATAGTTTCGAAATTGTCCGGGATCGGTCCAGGTACCCAGGTGGCCAGGACATCGTTTGCCGGTTTGACCAGCGCAAACCACGCCCCAAGCGCTATCAGGTAGAGCACGGTGGCGGCCAAGACCCACCAGAATGCCGGGCGATCGCTGCGCAGCATCCAGGCGAGGAGGCCCGGACAGACGATTGCCGCCAGGTCCAGCGGTGCGCCGACAATCGCGAAGAATTGGAACTGAGCGTTAAAGACAGTGGTTTCACGCCAGAGCGAAGGCGGCCATCTGGTCAGCCGCGGCACCGATTCCAGCACATGGGCGAAAGACGGCCCAAGGCTGAGCGCCGCGACGATGGCGGTCAAAACCGACCAGAACAACAGAAAACCGCGTATATCCATAATGGCCAGACAACGACGTCAGGGCGCAGACGTTCCGGTCGGCGATCGTCTTGCTTGCCGTCGAAAGGGCAGGCGCACTATCGTCCATTCAAATTGGACATCCATCATACCGGGTTGCGATCCATGTCCCGCGCCGAACGCCTGCTCGACCTGATCCAGATCCTGCGCCGGCATCGCCGGCCGGTCAGCGGCCGCAGCCTCGCGGGCGAAATGGGTGTGTCGATCCGCACGCTCTATCGCGATATCGCCACGCTGCAGGGGCAGGGTGCGCCGATCGAGGGTGAGGCGGGGCTGGGTTACGTGCTCAGGCCAGGTTTCATGCTGCCGCCCTTGATGTTCACCGATGAGGAGATCGAGGCGATCGTTCTCGGTTCGCGCTGGGTGGCCAAGCAGCCGGACTGGCGGCTTGCGAACGCCGCCACCGACGCGCTGGCCAAGATCGCGGCGGTGCTGCCGGACGATTTGCGCGAGGAACTCGATGCCTCGACGCTGCTGGTCGGGTCGCGCACCGAGGTCACAGAAGGCATCGATCTCGGCGTGGTGCGGCAGGCCATCCGCGAGGAGCGCAAGCTGAGCTTTGTCTATCGCGACGCCGGCGGCGCTGCCTCCGAGCGCACCGTCTGGCCGTTCGCACTCGGCTTCTTCGACAAGGTGCGCGTCGTCGCGGCCTGGTGCGAGATGCGCCAGGATTTCAGGCACTTTCGCGCCGATCGGATATCCGGCCTCAACGCCACCGAGATGCGCTATCCGCGCCGCCGTCAGGTGCTGCTCAAAGAATGGCGGGCGACGCTCGACACGCCAAGCTAAGGCTGCTGCTCAGTTGAGACTGCTGCCAGAATCTGGCAGTGGCATACGCTATGCTCCTCCAGTCGAAACCATCTGGAGAGCAATTCATGACACCGCCCAATTTCGTCATCCTCTATGTCGACAAGCCTGAGCAAAGCGGCGCCTTCTATAGCGCGCTGCTTGGGCGGCAACCGGTCGAGACCTCGCCGACCTTCGTGCTGTTCGTGCTCGACAACTGCTTCAAGCTCGGCCTCTGGTCGCGTCACACCGTGGAGCCGGCTGCCGCGGCAGCGGGCGGCGGCGCCGAGATCGTCTTTGCACTGGACACGTCCGATGCGGTCGACGCCACCCATGCCGATTGGGCCGGGCGCGGCCTGAAGATATTGCAGACGCCGACCGACATGGATTTCGGTCGTACCTTCGTCGCGCTCGATCCCGACAATCACCGGCTGCGCGTCTACTGGCTGCAAGAATAGGAGAGTAGGGCAGTAGGTGAATAGGAAAGCATGATTGGCACGAAGCCGCACCATTGGTGCGGCTCCCTACTGCCCTACTGCCGCTTAAGCGCTTTGTAGACGGCGATGCCGGCGGCGAGGTCCTCGAGGGCCGCGCCGACTGATTTGAACAGCGTGATCTCACCGGGGCTCTGGCGGCCCTTCTTCTCGTCGCGCGTCAGTTCATGCAGGTCGGCGATGATCGCTTCCGGCTTCAGCACACCGGAGGCCAGCGGCTGGACGATGTCGCCGGCTTCCTTGGTGGCGCCGGCGCGGGTGTCGACATAGACGCGGGCGCGTGCAATCGCATCGTCGTCGCTTTCGCGCATGTCGGGCGTGAAGCCACCAACCAGGTCGACATGGGTTCCCGGCCGCAGGAGGGCGCCCCTGATCAGCGGCGCGGTCGTGATGGTCGCCGACGACACGATGTCGGCCTGGCCAAGTTCGGCGTCGAGATTGCTGGCGGCTTCCGCCGCAAAACCTTCGGTGCGCAAATTTGCCGCAACTTTTTCGGCATTGGCAGGCGTTCGGTTCCAGATACGGATGGTCTTGATTGGTCGCACCGCCGAATGTGCCTTGGCGAGAAACGGCGACAGCGCGCCGGCGCCGACCACCAGCAGCCGTGATGCATCCTCGCGGGCCAGATAGGAGGCAGCCAGCGCCGAGGCACAGGCCGTGCGCCACTGTGTCAGCCTCTGGCCATCGATCAAGGCCTGAGGCTCGCCTGTGGCGCCGTCGAGCAAGAGGTAAAGCCCCATCACCGCGGGCTTGCCGACGGCATTGTTGTCAGGCGACACGGTGACGATCTTGACGCCGATATGGCCATCGGCCGAGGTGCCGGCTGCGTTGAAGTCGGTCCAGGCCGGCATCAAAAGCAGCGTCGAGGCGGCGCCATCGGGCCGCTCGACAGTGTGATGGTGCCTGACCGGCTGCACGGCGCCATCGCGAAAGGCGGCGCGTAACGTCTCGACCAGCCCGGAAAAGGTCAGCGCGCGGTCGACCTCGGCGGCGGAAATGGTCAGCATGAAAGGCTCCGTGGAGAACTAGGCCGGTTGTGCCTCAGGCCCGAGCCGCGGCTCAGTTCGTCGGCTTCGGCAAGACTGGGCTCTGCGACGCGGTGGGCGCGCGGCTGACCGCCTGGCGCAGGTTCTCGGCCTCGGCGCCGCGCTGGCGCGCCAGCTTGCGGTAGCGGCCCTGCTTGATCCAGGTCGCCAGGCTGCCGACGATCATGCCGATAGCCAGCGCCAGGAACAGGAAAATGAAGAGCGGCACGGTCAGCGTCAGCGCCGGATTGCCGGGATTGAACGGATCGAGTGTGAAGGCTACCGGTTCGCGGTTCGCGACGGCCAGCGCAATCAGGATGACGGCCAGCGGCACGAAAACCACGATGAGAATGAAGCGATTGAACATGTTTTTCCGTTCGGAAGAAAAGGCAGGAGCGGTGGCGCGTGCCGCGCCTATTTGCCTCCGTTCAGCCTTTCACGCAATTCCTTGCCGGTCTTGAAGAACGGTACCCATTTCTCCTCAACCTCCACGGATTCGCCGGTGCGCGGGTTGCGGCCGGTGCGGGCAGGGCGGTTTTTCACCGAAAACGCGCCGAAGCCGCGCAACTCGACCCGGTTGCCCTCGGCAAGCGCGTCGGTGATTTCATCGAAGATAGCGCTGACAATGTTTTCGACGTCGCGCAGGAAAAGATGCGGATTACGCGTGGCGATGATCTGAACAAGTTCGGATTTGATCATGAAAAGGCTCCCCGTGAAAGCAGTGCCGCCGAAATTATCAGAATGATTTTATTTGGTTTTTCACTCGTCCCAAGCGGTTCCTCAAGGGTGCCAGACGGAAACGAGACCGTCAAGAAACAAGCGGTCCACTCCAATTTCGTGAAGGACGTCGCCGCCATGGCCGGGCAGGCCAAGCGCAGCGCCGACGGTCTGCGCCATCGCCTTGGAGAACAGGAAACCACCGCGTTTCTCCGTGTCCTTCCATTCCACCACCTTGAGCTTGGCATCGACACCCTTGCCTGCAAGCCAGTCGATCGCTTCGGCTTCGCCGCCCACCGCGTCGATCAATCTGTTGGTGACCGCCTGCCGGCCGGTGAAGATCGACCCGTCAGCGAGCGCGAGCGCCTCCGGTTTGGTCATGTTGCGGCGCTCGGCGACGATGCCGACGAACCAGTCGTAGCTGTCGAGGATGAGCTTGCGGACCATGGCGCGCTCATCGTCATTGGTCGGCTTGAAGGGAGAAGGCGAGGCCTTCAAGGGCGAGGATTTCACCTCCTCCAGCTTGACGCCGAGCTTGTCCATGAGGCCGCTGACGTCCGGGTACTGGATCAGCACGCCGATCGAGCCGACGATCGAGGATTTGCGTGCAACAATATGGTCGGCCGCAGTGGCGATCATGTAGCCCGCCGAAGCCGCGAGCGTGCCGACCTCGGCCACCACCGGCTTGTCGGCGGCGAGCTTGCGCACTGCCTCATAGATCGATTCGCCACCGACGGTGGTGCCGCCGGGTGAATCGATCGACAGGATCACAGCCTTGACGCGCGGCGACTGACGGATGGCCTCCAGCCGCTTGATCAGTTCTTCGTCTTCGGTGATGGTACCTTCGATCTTGACCTTGGCGATGTGGTCGACTGCCGCGCTGGTGAAGTCGTCACCATATATCCACGCCGAAAAGGCGATCAGCCCGGCTGCGGCGACGATAATCGCCGCGATACGCCAGAATGTCAGCTTGCGGCGCAAGCGGCGGCGGTCGATCAGGTCGTCGGCTCTCAATGCCATGGTCAGCCTCGTAGTCGGTGGGAGCAGATGCTTTTAAAGCAACCATTCGCGCCCGGCTACCGTTTCCTGACGGCCTTGCGACAAAGGCCTTAGGCATTCGCGGCAAGCCTCAACCTGTCGCGTTCCACAGGCTCTAACACTGTGCGCCTATATCTGGTATGAGGTACAGGCTGCGCTGGGGCCATTTTCGTTGTACAGGGGCGGCTGTCACATTTTTGCGGTTTTCCTCGGCTTGTGCTTGCTTGAGGGCGCCGGCATCCCACCTATAGGGCGGCCTGGCGGGCAGGGGTTTAGAAGAAGCAGTCATGTTAGCGGGACCAATCGAACCGACCAACACCGAGACGGAGTTGGCTCCCAAGGCCGCAGGCCGGGCGCGGGTCGACGCGTTTGACATTGCGCAGCGTCATTCGCGCCGGGTCCGGATCCTCAAGCTGGCCGTACCGCTGGTCGCTGCCGTGATCGCGGTCGCGTTTCCGGTCTATTCCTATCTCATGGCACCCGCTGCAATCGAGGTGCAGGCCGACGGCGGCGCCTTTGCCGATGGCAAGCTGGTGATGGCCAATCCCAAGCTCAACGGCTTCACCAAGCAGAACCTGCCCTATTCGATGACAGCCCTGCGCGCCATACAGGATGTCAGCAAACAGGGCATCATCGATCTGGAAGGTATCAAGGCCAAGCTGCCGATTGCGGCCGACAACACCGCCGCCATCGGTGCTGCGCACGGCACCTACGATCGCGACGGCAACACATTCAGCCTGACCAGCGACGTGACCGTGTCGACCACGGATGGCGTGGTGGCAAAATTCAAATCAGTCTATCTCGACATGGCCGAAGGCACTATGAAGACAAGCGAACCCGTCGATGTCAGCCGCGGCGGGTCGCGGATCAGGGCGGATTCGATGTCGGTCCAGGACAATGGCAAGGTCCTGATTTTCGAGAACAAGGTGCGCGTCGACATCGATCCCGCCAGTTTGAAGGCGGCAGAGGCAAAGAGCGGAGAGACCAATGCGGTTCAGTAGTTCGGCACGGCGCCTCGCCGCGATCTCGGCGTTAACGCTTGGGTTGCCCTTGGGGCTGACCTTCGGGACGGCGCCGTCGCTGGCGCAATCCAGTGCCACCAGCCAAATGTCCGGCCTCAGGCTGTCGGGCGACAAGCCCATCCAGATCGAAAGCGACAAGCTCGAGGTGCGCCAGGCGGAAAGCGTCGCCGTCTTCACCGGCAACGTCAACGTCGTCCAGGGTCCGACCGTGCTCAAGGCCGGCAAAATGACGGTCTATTACGTCAGGGATGCAGGCGCCGCCAAAGGCGCCCAGCCCGCGGGTGCCGCGGCAATGACCGGATCCGCCAACATCGACCATCTCGAGGTCGACGATAAGGTCTACATCAAATCGGACGATCAGGTTGCCACCGGCGACCGGGGCACCTTCGACATGAAGACCGAAGTGCTGGTGCTTTCCGGCAGCAAGGTCGTGCTCTCGCAAGGCGACAACGTGCTTGTCGGCTGCAAGCTTACCGTGCAGATGAAGAGCGGCCTTGCCCAGGTCGACGCTTGCGGCGGCCGCGTCATGATGTCGATCACGCCGCCGGCGAAGTCTGGAGCAGCGAAACCCTGATGACCGGCATATCGTCGCTGCTGGCGCGTCTTCCAGGGCGCGCCGCCAGCAAACTTGCGGCACCGGCCAGGGTCACCGTCGAAGCGGCAAAGTTCAAGGGAACCTTGATCGCCAAAGGATTGACCAAAAGCTACAAGGGCCGCAAAGTCGTCAGCGGCGTGACGCTGGGCGTGCGCGCGGGCGAGGCGGTTGGGCTGCTCGGCCCCAACGGCGCCGGCAAGACGACCTGTTTCTACATGGTGACCGGCCTAGTGCCGGTCGATGAAGGCACCATCGAAATCGACGGTTTCGACGTCACGTCGATGCCGATGTATCGCCGCGCCCGTCTCGGCATCGGCTACCTGCCGCAGGAAGCGTCGATTTTTCGCGGCCTGAATGTCGAGCAAAACATCCGGGCCGTGCTCGAAGTGGTCGAAAAGAGCCGCAAGGAGCGTGAGCGGCTGCTCGACGAATTGCTCGAGGAATTCCACATCAGCCATCTGCGCAAGGCTCCGTCGCTGTCGCTCTCCGGTGGTGAGCGGCGACGCCTCGAAATTGCCCGTGCGTTGGCAACCCGCCCTGCCTACATGCTGCTCGACGAACCGTTCGCCGGCATCGATCCGATCGCCGTCGCCGACATCCAGCAGCTCGTGCGCCACTTGACGGCACGTGGCATCGGCGTGCTGATCACCGACCACAATGTCCGCGAGACACTTGGCCTGATCGACCGCGCCTACATCATCCATGCCGGTCAGGTGCTGACCCATGGCCGGGCCGACGAGATAGTCGCAAATGCCGATGTGCGGCGGCTTTATCTCGGCGAGGGATTTACGCTCTAAATGCAAAATTCCGGTTCGAACGGGATTTCCGGCGTAGTCCAGCAGCTTTTTCTTCAATTTTCTGCCTGAAAACGCGCTGGCAGGCGAGTTTTATCGCTCCTCGCCTTGACAAGCAAAAGCCGGGCCAGTTTCTATGCTGGCCTGGAAAATTCCTTCCAGCAGTGCGGGTGCGTAGACGGGGCGTTTGAAACCGAACCATGGCGTTGGCGGCAAAACTACAGCTACGACAGTCGCAGTCGCTGGTGATGACGCCGCAGCTGATGCAGTCGATCCGCCTGCTGCAGTTCACCCACCTAGAGCTGGAACGCTTCATCGACGACGAGATCGAACGCAATCCACTGCTGGAACGTGCCGAACCGCAGGAGGACGCCGCCAGCGACCAGGCGCAGAAGGGCGACGCTGCACCGGAACCGGCTGCCGACGGCGACTGGTTCGAAGCGGAGACGGCGTGGAGCGCCGAGGCGATCTCGGAAAAGCTCGATACATCGCTGGAAAACCTGTTTCCCGATGATCCTGGTACGAGCGAGCGGCTCGGGCCCGACCTGACGGCGCAATGGAAATCGGCGTCCGGCAACGGTTCCACCTCTTCCTCCGACGGCTTCGACGTCGCGGACATGGCGGCGGCTGCCATCACGCTGCGCGACCATGTCGGCGAGCAGGTAGCGCTCGCCTTTGCCGATCCGGCGGCGCGCATGATCGCCAGCGAGCTTGCCGACGGTCTCGACGAGGCCGGCTACATGCGTGCCGACATGGCCGAGATCGCGGCCCGCCTCGGCACGAACGCTACGGCGGTAGCAAGGGTCCTGGCGGTCTGCCAGACATTCGAGCCCGCCGGCATCTTCGCCCGCGACCTCGCCGAATGCCTGTTGCTGCAGCTTGCCGTGCGCGACCGGCTCGATCCGGCGATGAAGGCGCTGATCGCCAATCTCGAACTCCTGGCACGGCGCGATTTCCAGACTCTGAAGCGGATTTGCGGTGTCGACGAGGAGGATCTGCTCGACATGCTGGCCGAGATCCGGGCTCTCGACCCGCGGCCAGGAATGGCGTTTTCGCGCGGTGCCAGCGACGCAATCGTGGCCGACGTCGAGGTGCGCGCAGCCAATGACGGCAGCTGGACGGTCGAGCTCAATGCCGAGACACTGCCGCGCGTGCTGGTCGATCACATCTATTTCGCCCAGGTCACGCCACATGCGAAAAACCAGGCGGAAAAGGATTTCCTCGCCGAATGCCTGCAGAACGCCAACTGGCTCACGCGCAGCCTCGACCAGCGGGCGAAGACCATTCTCAAGGTGGCCTCTGAGATCGTGCGCCAGCAGGACGCTTTTCTCGTCCACGGCGTGCGGCACCTGAAGCCGCTCAACCTGCGCACGGTGGCGGACGCCATCGGCATGCACGAATCAACGGTCAGCCGGGTCACGGCAAACAAATACATGCTGACGCCGCGCGGTGTGTTCGAACTGCGCTATTTCTTCACCGCCTCGATCGCTTCGTCAGGTGGCGGCGATGCGCATTCGTCGGAAGCGGTGCGCGACCGCATAAAGCAGCTGATCGACGAGGAGAAAGCCGTCGATGTGCTTTCCGACGATGCCATCGTCGACATGCTGCGGGAAAGCGGGGTCGACATTGCCAGACGCACGGTGGCCAAATACCGGGAAGGCATGAACATACCCTCTTCGGTGCAGCGACGGCGCGAAAAACGCGCTTTGGCCAGCGCCGGTCGTTGAGCTCCGACGGAATTTCCACAGCTTTCGCAGTTCATTGACAAGCGGCAACGAAGTGGCTAGAAGCCCGCCCGCATGAGACGGGCTAGCGAGTGGATTTGAGTTCGCCGATGCCCGCACGAGAGATGGTCCGTCACGACGTAGGCCACGGGACGGCCAAGAAGGCGGCTTGTGATCAACCGGAAAGTTCGGATCTAAAATCGGCGCAAGTGACGCCGCAAAAGCTTGTGCGCGCGGACCACGAGTATAAACTCGGGATAGTTTGAAGCCTGAGCAAGGAAGGTCAGTTTTCAGATGACACTGCGCATATCGGGAAAACACATGGATATCGGCGATGCGTTCCGTACGCGCATCAACGACCGTGTCGGGGAAGTGATCGGGAAATATTTCGATCGGGGCTTTTCAGGGCAAATCGTAGTCGTCAAATCGGGGTCGCGCTACACGGCCGATTGCATGATCCGGCTGGACTCCGGTGCTTCGCTGCAGGCGACCGGCGATGCCCAGGATCCAACGCTTGCCTTCGATACCGCGGCAGACCGTCTGGAAACGCGCCTCAGGCGCTACAAACGCCGGCTGAAGTCGCACAATTCAGGCAATAGCAACGGCGAGCTCACCGACGTCGCCTATACGGTGATGGCGCCGCTTGCCGACGACGAGGAGGACATACCGGAGAATTTCGCGCCGGCCATCGTCGCCGAATCGACCATGACGCTGCGGACCATGTCGGTGGCGTCGGCGGTGATCGAACTCGACACCAAGGACAGCCCGGTCCTGGTCTTCCGCAATGCCGGAAACGACCATCTCAATATCGTCTATCGCCGGCCGGACGGGAATATCGGCTGGATCGACCCGTCCACGGCCAAGGTCGCGCAGGGGTAAAAACCAGCCGCACGCGAGCGTGGGGACTGGCGACGGCAGGCGAACAAGGGATTTCAAGCATGGATCTGAGCGATCTCGTCAGCGTTCCGGCAATCATGCCGGCGTTGAAGGCGAACTCCAAAAAGCAGCTGCTGCAATTGCTGTCCGAACGGGCGGCGGCGATTTCCGGCATTCCGGAGCGAGAGGTGTTCGACACCATCCTGCAACGCGAGCGGCTCGGCTCGACCGGCGTCGGCAACGGCATCGCTATTCCGCACGGCAAGCTGGCTGGGGTGAAGCGGATCGCCGGTGTCTTTGCCCGGCTGGAGACACCGGTGGACTTCGAGGCCCTCGATGATCAGCCGGTCGACCTGGTGTTTCTGCTTTTGGCTCCCGAAGGTGCCGGCGCCGACCATCTCAAGGCGCTGTCGCGCATCGCGCGGGTGCTGCGCGATGCCGACACGGTTGCCAAGATCAGGGGCACGCGCGACGCCGTGGCCATCCACGCGCTGCTGTCGGACACGCAGGCCTCGCACGCCGCCTGAGGTTTTGATTAAATCCCTTGAAGGGCCGCCGTGTGCGGCCCTGTCCGTTTCCAACCAGATCGCTGCGCCATATGTGTCAGTTGATGGCGCCGTTGTCAGTGGATAACGACGTTAGTGGATAGCGACCGGGGTCAGATCGTTTTCCAGCGCGCCAGCCAGTGCCCGGTCGCGAGCGTCCGAAAGCAGGATCGGCTGGCCATTGGCGGCAAACAGGGCCCACAGTTCCAGACCCGGCGCGATTTCGCCGAGGCCCGGGAAACGGCCGCGCAGATCGTCGCTCGACACTTTCCTGAGATAGGCTACCGAACCTTCGCCGAGATGGGCGAACTCGCCGCTGGTCATGATGATATTTTCGTTAGTTCTGGTCATTTCAAGCCTCCTTGCCGCGAGACGCCGCTCAAGGCCATCCCGCATGAGAGCTATCGGCAAAAATCAGTCTTTCACCGATATGTTTATTTTTCGTACCAGCCGTTCGGACTCCGGCCGATCGAGATCGATCGACAGAAGGCCGTTCTTCAATTCCGCCGCAATCACCCGCATGCCGTCGGCCAGCACGAAACAGCGCTGGAACTGGCGCGCGGCGATGCCGCGGTGGAGAAATTCGCGCTCGGTGTCGTCGTTCTGACGGCCGCGCACGACCAACTGGTTCTCCTCCGTTGTGACATCGAGATCGCTTTCCGCGAAACCGGCGACGGCGAGCGTGATACGCAGCCTTTCGGTTTTGCCGTCGGCACCGCTGAGGCGCTCGATGTTGTAGGGAGGATAGCTGTCACCGGACTTTGCCAAGCGCTCCAGCGTCTTTTCCATGGAATCGAAACCGAGGAGAAGCGGGCTGGAAAAAGGCGTCATTCGGCTCATGTTACAGTGTCCTCTCAAGAGCGACATAAAGTGGAAAAACCCGGATGGCATTTTTCCCGATGGTCTTGATATGGTCCGCCGCCCGGCAGACTTCAAGCCGTCACACGTCCCGCCCAAAAAGACTTGCCAAAACAAGGAATTGAAATGCCCCAATCCCGCAGGATCATCATCGACACTGACCCCGGCCAGGACGATGCCGTCGCCATATTGCTGGCGCTCGGCAGCACCGAGCTGGAGATCGTCGGCATCACCGCGGTGGCCGGCAACGTGCCGCTGAAACTTACCGAAAAAAACGCCCGCAAGATCTGCGAACTGGCCGGCCGGACGGACGTCAAGATCTATGCAGGCGCCATCCGGCCACTGGCGCGCGAACTCGTCACCGCCGAGGAAGTGCATGGCAAGACCGGCCTCAACGGACCGCAACTGCCCGAACCAAAGATGAAGCTGCAGGACGAGTATGCGGTCGATTTCATCGTCGAGACGCTGATGAGGGAGGAGAGCGGCACGATCACGCTGTGCGCGCTCGGGCCGCTCACCAATGTTGCGCTGGCGCTGATCCGCGAGCCCAAGATCGCACCGCGCATCAAGGAGATCGTGCTGATGGGCGGCGGCTTCTTCGAGGGCGGCAATGTCACGCCGACCGCCGAATTCAACATCTATGTCGACCCGCACGCCGCCGATGTCGTGTTCAAATCCGGCATTCCGATCGTCATGATGCCGCTGGACGTCACCCACAAGGCGCTGACCACCGCCAAGCGCACGAAGGCCTTCCGCAAGCTCGGCACCCGGGTCGGCACGGCCACCGCGGACATGCTGGAATTCTTCGAACGTTTCGACGAGGAAAAATACGGCACCGACGGCGGCCCGCTACACGATCCTTGCGTCATCGCCTACCTGTTGAAGCCGAAGCTGTTCAAGGGCCGCAACTGCAATGTCACTGTGGAAACCGCATCAGAACTTACCATGGGCATGACCGTGATCGACTGGTGGGGCGTGACCAAGCGGCCGAAGAACGCCATGGTGATGCGTGACATCGACCACGATGCGTTTTTCGAGCTGTTGCTGGAAAGGCTGGGGCGGCTTTAAGGGCCGTCTTTCATCCCCCCTTGATGGGTTGGGCGGAGTGCCGTCATTGCCAGGCTGGAACACCCCTCATCCAACCGAGCTTCGCTCGGCCACCTTCTCCACAAGGGGAGAAGGGAAAGGTGCCGTTACTTCGCCTTGGAAAATGCCAGCCACAGGCCGCCGCCGACCAGGAAGCTGCCGCTGATCCGCGACAGCAGCTTGACGCCGCCGGCCGACAGCAGGCGCCCGGCGCGGCCGGCGGCCAGCGCGTAGGTCGAATCCGACACTGCGGCGAAGATCATGGCGGTGAGACCCATGACGCCGATCTGTAACGCGTAATTGCCTTCAGGCGCGATGAACTGCGGAAAGAAGGCGCCAAAGAACACCAGCGTCTTTGGATTGCTGATTGCTACCAGCAGGCCTTGCAGGAAAAAGCCACCGCGCGGTTTTTTTGCCGATCCATCGGCGTTCAGCTTGCCTTTCGAGCGGAACATCTGCACGCCCATCCAGATCAGGTAGGCAGCGCCAATCAGCCTGACCCACTCGAACCAATGTCCCATGCCGGCGATCAGCGAAGTCAATCCGATGCCGACAATGGCAATCATGATGGCCAGCCCGGCCTGGGTGCCGGCGACATTGGCGAGCCCGGCGCGCGAGCCGTGGCGTATGCTGTTGGCGATGATCAGCGTCACCGTCGGGCCCGGCACCAGGACGATGACGATGCAGGCGACGACATAGGTGGCGTAGAGTTCCAGCGACATTTTTCCCTCCGCAGAATGCCGCTCGTGCGGCGTGCTGTCGCGATCAATGCATGGCGATGAGTTGCGTGCAAGTCGGCGAGGCGCCGACAATGCGGAGCTGATTTCAGCAGGCGCCGGCCTGCCATGGCAGCGTTGCCTCATAGGCGGCAGCCGCCCTCAGCACGGAGGGGTCACCGCGCGGCCGCCCGATCAATTGCATGCCCATTGGCCTGCCCCTGGAGTCGAAGCCCGCCGGCACATTGATCGCCGGGCAGCCGCCCAGCGTGGCGAGCGCTGAGACCTGCATCCAGCGGTGATAGCTGTCCATGGCACGCCCGGCCACTTCCCTTGGCCAGAGGGTGGCGACGTCGAAGGGAAAGACCTGTGCGGCTGGCAGCGCAATCAGGTCGAAACGCTCGAAGAGCGACAGCAGCATTCGATGCCAGGACGAGCGCCTCACAGTTGCGGCATGGATTTGCGGCGCGGTGAGGCGAAGCGCATGTTCCACCTCCCACACGGCCTCCGGCTTCAGCAGACTGCGTTTCAAGGGATCATCGTAGTGCACCTTGAGCGCACAACCGCTGCTCGCCTGCCGAAGCGTTACAAAGGCCTGCCACAGCGCTTCGAAGTCGAATTCCGGCATCAGCGGCTCGGCCTCGAAGGACACATCCGCGAACCGGCCGAGTGCTGCCTCGCAAAGCTGTAGAATGCCTGCTTCAACCGGCAGATGACCGTCGAGATCGCCGAGCCAGGCGATACGCCCGCCGGCCGCCGGCGTTTCCACCCCTTGGAGAAACGAGCCTGGCTTATCATGCGACAGCGGCGCGCGAGGATGATAGCCGGCCTGCACGTCGAGCAGCAGCGCCATGTCGCGCACGTTACGCCCCATCGGCCCTTCGACGCCCATTTGCGCATGAAACACATCAAGGTCAGGGCCAGCCGGCACCAATCCCTGCGACGGGCGGAACCCATAGACATTGTTGTAGGCAGCGGGATTGCGCAACGAGCCGCCAAAATCGCTGCCATCGGCAACGGGAACCATGTCGAGCGCCAGCGCGACCGCCGCACCGCCGCTCGAGCCGCCGGCGGTCAGCGCCGGGTCGAATGCGTTGAGCGTCTGTCCGAACACGGTGTTGTAGGTGTTGGAGCCGAGCCCGAATTCGGGAACGTTGGTCTTGCCGATGATGATCGCGCCGGCCTTGCGGACGCGCTCGACGAAGAAATCGTCTTCCTCAGGCACGAAATCGACGAAGATCGGCGAGCCGAAGGTGGTTCTCAGGCCTTTTGTCAGCGCAAGATCCTTAATCGCGATCGGCAGGCCGAACAGCGATCCGGTATCTCCTCCTCGCGCCAGATGGGCGTCAGCGCTGTCGGCCTCGCGCAGGATGTCGGCATGCTCACGCAATGAAACGATAGCGTTGACCAGCGGGTTCACCGCCTCGATCCTGTCGAGGAATGCCGCGACCACTTCGCGTACCAAAAGTTGCCGGCGCCTGGTCCTGTTGGCCAGTTCCACGGCGGACAGGCGGCAGATGTCGCCGGCGGGCGGCACCGCATGCTTCGTTGTCGGGCGCGCGGCTGTCATCCCGCTTTAGCCTGCGGATTCTGCAAGGCGGCATCGACGTCCCTGGCCAGCGGGATGGCCGGCTGTGCACCGGCTTTCAGGCAGGCCAGCGAACCGGCTGCGGCAGCGCGGGCAAGCGCCTGGTCGAGCGGCAGGCCGGCTGCCAGCCCGGCTGCAAAATAGCCGCAGAACGTGTCGCCGGCGCCGACCGTGTCGAGCGGGGTGATCTTGAGCGCCGGAACCATCAGGAGATCGTCCGGCGTTGCCGCCAGAACGCCGTCCGGGCCAAGCGTGACGACGATGGTGCGGCCGGTTCTCGCGGCATAGTCGCGCATCCGTGCCGGGCGGTCGCGGCCACTCAATGACAGCGCCTCGCCATAGAGGTCGAACTCGGTTTCGTTGGCGACGAGATAGTCGGCCTTGCCGAGGAAGCCGGCGGCGTCGCTATGGAAAGGGGCGGTGTTGAGCACGGTGACCGCGCCGGCCGTCCTTGCCGCGTCAAGCGCCGTCTCGACCGTTTGCAGCGGGACTTCCAACTGCAACAGCACGACATCGCCGTTTTTCAGGAAAGCCTTGGAAAGATCACCCGGCACGACCGAATCGTTGGCGCCCGGCACAACGGCGATCACGTTCTCGCCGTCGGCGCCGACCATGATCAACGCGGTACCGGTCGAGGCAAAGGTCTCGCCAACGCCGGACAGGTCGATCTTGCCGTCACGCAGCAGCGCCAGAGCGTCGCTGGCGAAGCTGTCCTTGCCGACGGCGCCGACCATGCGCACCTTGGCGCCGGCGCGGGCGGCGGCCAGCGCCTGGTTGGCGCCTTTGCCGCCGGGGGCAGTGGCGAAACCGGAGCCGCGCACGGTCTCGCCGGGACCGGGCAAGCGGTCGACACTGGCGATGAGGTCGAGATTAATGGAGCCGATGACGACGATCAAGAAGTGCCTCCCGCTAGCGCATGTCACTCTAATTGCGCGGGAAGCTACTCCGTAAGATCGCTGCTTGTCACCCCGGCGGTCCTTGCATCGCTCCTATCGTTCCATTCTTTGGCTATTCACGAAGAGACCTGTCCCGCCTCCCAGCCGAGGATGGCGCGTTTGCGGGTCAGGCCCCAATGGTAGCCGGTGAGCGCACCGGACTTGCCGAGAGCCCGGTGGCACGGCACGACAAAGGACATCGGATTGGCACCGACCGCGGCACCGACAGCCCGGCTGGCGCTCGGTGCGCCGATGCGCGCGGCGATCGAGGAATAGGTGCAGGCCTGGCCCATCGGAATACGCAGCAAGGCTTCCCAGACGCGGACCTGGAAGTCGGTGCCGATCATGACGACGCGGAGCGGCTGGTCGGCGCGCCACAGCGTCGGATCGAAAATACGCGCGGCATAGGGCGCCGTTGCAGCAATGTCCTCGACATAGCTAGCGTTCGGCCAGCGGCTGGACATGTCGGCAAAGGCCGCACGTTCGCCGCCCGGATCGTTGAAGGCGAGGCCGGCGAGGCCGCGGTCGGTCACCATGATCAGGGCGATGCCGAAAGGCGAGATATGGTAGCCGTAGCGGATGGTGAGCCCGGCGCCGCGCGTCTTGTAATCGCCCGGCGACATCGCTTCGTGGGTGACGAACAGATCATGCAGCCGGCCTGGACCGGACATGCCGAGCTCGAACGAGGTTTCAAGCAGCGGCATGCCGGCATCGAGCAGCTTGCGCGCATGATCGAGGGTAACGGCCTGCAGAAAAGCCTTGGGCGACAGGCCGGCCCAGCGGGTGAACAGCTTCTGCAGCCCGGTCGGCGTCTCGCCGACCTCCTCGGCCAGCACTTCCAGCGAAGGCTGGTCGCGATAGTCGAGGCTGATCTTTTCGATGGCACGACGGACGATTTCGTAGTCACCGCCTTCAGGCGTGATGTCTTTCTGAAGGATTGCTGTCGTTTTGAGAGGCATTTGGGCGTTCATGGCAGTATCTCCTTGCGTGCGAATATCGTCCTTCGCCGCGCGGATCACCACCCGAAACTTGCTTTCCCGCAGCATGTACCCAGATAGAGTCGGCTTTGAATGGGGAGGACGGTCGTGGCTGGTGAAAAAGTAAACCTGACCGGGGCAAAGGAGACTTTGCTTTTGACACTGTACGGCAAGGCGCTGGAGAGCCGGCTGCCCAATTCGCTGCTCCGGGACTACTTTGCCGACGAGGCGGTGCGCAACATCGATTATGATTTCTCACGGCTCAAGGTCGACAACAATCTCGGCATCGGTCTAGCAATCAGGGCAAAGACGCTGGACGTCTGCGTTCAGGACTTTCTCGCCCGAAATCCTGACGCCATCGTGCTGCATCTGGGGTGTGGGCTCGACACGCGCATATTCCGTATCGACCCGCCAGCCGGCGTGGACTGGTTCGATGTCGACTATCCCGAAGTCATCGACCTCAGGCGCAGGCTCTATCCCGTGCGGGATCGCTACCACCTGATCGCTTCGTCGCTCACCGAACCTGGATGGCTGAACGAAGTACCTCGGGATCGCCCGGCCATAGTCGTGGCGGAAGGCCTGACTCCCTACCTGGCCGCCGAGGAGGGGCAGCAACTGTTTTCTCGTTTGGTGGGACATCTTTCGAGCGGCGAACTGGTTTTCGATGCCTATAGTCGCCTGGGCCTGAAGATCATTCGCCTCAATTCCTCCTTCCGCGCCACCGGCGCCGAGGTCCATTGGAGCATTGAGAACCCGCATGAATTGGAGCGAGCCGTTCCGAAGCTGCGGTTCATCGAGGACATCCCTGCCTATAAGCCGGAACATGCCGCTCGCATGCGCTGGCTCGCGAAACTGTTTGTTCGCCTTTGGAAATACATTCCAGCATTGCGCAAGATCGGCAGGCTGTTGCGCTATCGGTTCTGAAACGCTGGCTCAGCGCGCCTTGGCGGTCGCCAGAGCGCGCGAAAATGCGGTGGCAAAACTCTCGCGGTCGTCGGGGTTGAGAAAGGCGCCGATCGAGACGGTTTTTCCTTGCGCCTCGACCGCCATTCTGGTGATGCCGATCTCGGCGTGGCGGGCGATCGAAAAGCGTGCCCAGAACGGATTGAAGCGGTGTGATTCCGATTTGCCCGACGGGGCAGTCTTGCGGATATCGAGGCTGGTGCGCGACACCGACACCTCCTCGCGAGCCCGGGCGGCGCGATAATTGGCACGGAAGGCGATATACACGGCGATCACGTCGAGGCCGAAGAAGCCGAACACCGGCCAGGCGCCGCGCGACAGAAAAAACGCTCCGGTCACCAGCCACCCGAACAGCAGTGCGCCCATCAGGATGGCAAAGCCGGTCTTGCCTAGCGACCGGTGCGGTGTCAGCAGCGCCTGGAAGAATGGCTCGTCGGCCTGAAATGAGGCGTTTGTGTCGCTCATTGGGGAATATTATAGGAAGGCAATGACAAGCCCCAAGCCCAAAAACTCTTCCGCGCTCAAAAAAGACCTGCTGCCCGGCCGCCGTGATGGCTCGAACGCCAAGCCGCGTCCGCGGTCGGCGAGATCGCGCGCGCTTTACAGCCCGGCCGAGGTGCATGAGATTTTTCGCCGTTTTTCCGTTCAGCGGCCGGAGCCGAGAGGCGAACTCGAACATATCAACCCCTTCACGCTGCTGGTGGCAGTGGTGCTTTCGGCTCAGGCAACGGACGCCGGCGTCAACAAGGCGACGCGGGCGCTGTTCAAAATTGCCGACACGCCGCAAAAGATGCTGGCGCTGGGCGAGGCCAAGCTCGGCGACCATATCCGCACCATCGGGCTATGGCGCAACAAGGCCAAGAACGTCATCGCGCTGTCCGAGGCGCTGATCCGTGACCATAGCGGCGAGGTGCCTGAGGATCGCGATCAACTGGTCGAGCTGCCGGGTGTCGGCCGCAAGACCGCCAATGTCGTGCTCAACGTCGCCTTCGGCCAGCACACGATGGCAGTCGACACGCACATCTTCCGCATCGGTAACAGGCTCGGCCTGGCGCCGGGCAAGACGCCGGAACAGGTAGAGCAAGGTTTCCTGAAGATCATTCCGGATGAATATATCCGGCATGCGCATCATTGGCTGATCCTGCACGGCCGCTATGTCTGCAA
This sequence comes from Mesorhizobium sp. M1334, assembly GCF_040317995.1. Taxonomy (NCBI): domain Bacteria; kingdom Pseudomonadati; phylum Pseudomonadota; class Alphaproteobacteria; order Hyphomicrobiales; family Phyllobacteriaceae; genus Mesorhizobium; species Mesorhizobium sp. M1334. The sequence goes on along the minus strand of NZ_JAMYLM010000002.1, from coordinate 266,319 downwards.
GGCGCGCAAGCCGGATTGCCCGGCCTGCGTCATCGCCGATATCTGCAAGGCCAAGGAAAAGACGACCAGCGTGCCTGCACCACTCGTCGAGATCGCGCCGCTCGGGCCAGTGGAAGCAGCTCAGGACCAAGCAGCGGCAACCACTGCCAGCTAAGCTGAATCTAAAGTTCCTGTTATGCGGCGACATCCATGTTCAGGAACTCTCCTCGACGAACACCTCTTCGCGCTTCTTCTTGACCGCGGGGAGAAAGACGATGACGAGCACGGCGAGCGCGATGAGGAGCAGGCTGGCGCTGATCGGCCGCGTCACGAAGGTGCTTGGGTCGCCGCGCGAGAGGATCATGGCGCGGCGCAGGTTTTCCTCAAGCAGCGGGCCGAGCACGAAGCCGAGCAGCAGCGGCGCAGGTTCGCAGCGCAGCTTGGTCAGGAGGTAGCCAAGCAAGCCGAAGAAGGCGACGGCATAGAGGTCGTAGACATTGGTGTTGACGCTGTAAACGCCGATCGAGCAGAACGCCATGATGATCGGGAAGAGCACGTAGTAGGGGATGGTAAGGAGTTTCACCCAGAGCCCGATCAGCGGCAGGTTCAAGACAATCAACATCAGATTGCCGATCCACATCGAGGTGATGATCCCCCAAAACAGCGCGGGCTGTTCGATGGCGACATTGGGGCCGGGCACGATGCCCTGGATGATCATCGCGCCGATCATCAGCGCCATTACCGGGTTGGCCGGAATACCGAGCGTCAGCATTGGGATGAAGGAGGTTTGGGCACCGGCATTGTTGGCCGATTCCGGTCCGGCGACGCCTTCGATGGCGCCCTTGCCGAATTCCCCCGGGTTTTTCGAGACGCGCTTTTCGACGGTGTAGGACGCAAAGGCGGCAAGGATCGCGCCGCCTCCGGGCAGGATGCCGAGCGCCGAACCGATGATCGTTCCGCGCACGATGGGAGCCGCCATGCGCCGAAAATCTTCTTTACTCGGCATAAGGCCGGAGATCCTTCGGATCAGCACGGAACGCTCATGCTCGTTTTCGAGGTTGCGCAATATCTCGGCGACGCCGAAGACGCCGACCGCCACCGCGACGAAATTCAGCCCGTCGGCATATTCGCGGATACCGAGTGTGAAGCGGGGCGTACCGGTGTAGATATCGGTGCCGACAAGTCCCAGCAGCAGGCCGAGCACGACCATAGCCAGCGCCTTGACGACCGAGCCGTGGGCGAGCGCGACGGACGAGACCAGGCCGACGATCATCAGCGAAAAATACTCGGCCGCGCCGAATCTCAGCGCTATCGCCGTCAGCGGTGGGGCAAAGATGGCGACGAGGAAGGTCGACACCGTGCCGGCAAAGAACGAGCCTATCGCCGCGGTCGCCAGGGCTGCTCCGGCGCGGCCGTTCCTGGCCATCTGATAGCCGTCGATTGCGGTGACGGCCGACGAGGATTCGCCGGGCATGTTGATGAGAATGGCGGTGGTCGAGCCGCCATACTGCGCGCCGTAATAGATACCGGCGAGCATGATGAGAGAGGAAACCGGGTCGCCGATCTGGAAGGTGATCGGCAACAGCATGGCGATGGTTGCGGTGGCACCGATGCCGGGCAGGACGCCAATCAGCGTGCCGAGAAGGACGCCGATCAGGCAGAAGCCGAGGTTTGCCAAAGATGTGGCTGTCGAAAAGCCGAGTGCGAGGTTGTTGAGGAGTTCCATTTCATCTCCTCACAACGACAGTGGCAACCACGGGCCGAAACGCCGGAACGGCAGGCCGAGTGCGTAGCTGAAGACGACGAATGCGAACAGCGTCAGGCCGGCCGACAGTACGAGTGCGGTCAGCGGCCTCATGCGGCCGCTACCGAACGATGCGATCAGCGCCGTCAGGAAGATCGACGGGATGAAGCCGAGGCCGCGCACCGTCAGGCCGAAGAAGATCGGAGCAGGCAGGATAAACAGCATGCCGCGCCACGCAATGTAACCGATCGGCTCGCTCTCGAAACGCACCGCTTGGACAAGGATGGCGGCGCCAAGCAGGATCAGCACGATCGCCAGCACGAGCGGGAAATAGCCCGGCCCCATGCGAAAGGCGGTGCCGATTTCGAGGCCCAGCGACTGCAGCGCGAAAAAGGCGCCAATAAAGACCAACAGCGCGGCGCATATGCCGTTGGTCCTGTCGATTGCGAAAGGTTTCATTGCGTCCTCCCGGCTCGCCTCATGGGCGTGCCGATGCCGGTGTAAAAAAACGGGGCGCTGATGGCGCCCCGTTAGAACCTTTAGTCGGCGTACTGGCCGGCCGCTTCGATGATCGGCTTCCAGCGCGCGATCTCACTTTCCAGCTTGGCTTTGAGCGCGGCCGGCGTGGCATCGGCCTCCGGCGACGGCTTGGTGCCGAGTTCGGCAAATCGGGCGACGACATTCTGGTCCTTCAGCGCAACCTGCAGCGATTTCGAAAGGCGTTCGGTGATCTCGGCCGGTGTGCCCTTGGGGGCATAGATGCCGTGCCAGATGCCGACCTGCACCTGGGGAAGGCCGGCTTCTATCGTCGTCGGCACGTCCGGCAGCACATCGAGGCGTTGTGGCGAGGTTACGGCATAGGCTTTGATAGTGCCGCCCTGGATCTGCTTGGTGGTATTGGTGGTTTGGTCGCACATGATATCGACCTGGCCGCCGAGAAGATCGGTCATGGCCGGGCCGGTGCCCTTGTAGGGTACGGTGACCAGCGGCGTGCCGATGGCGCTCATGAACAGCATGCCGCACAGATGCGAGGCGGCACCGATCCCGGCATTGGCGACGGTGATGCTGTCCTTGTTGGCCTTGGCATAGTCGACCAGCCCCTTCAGATCGGTCGGCTCGAGATCCTTGCGGCCGACGATGGTCATCGGCACCTCGGTGACGAGGCCGACATATTCGAAGCCGTTCAGCGTGTCGTAGGCGAGCTTTCTATAGAGCGTAGCACTTGTAGCCATGCCGATGTGATGGAGGAGCAGCGTGTAGCCGTCAGGCTCGGCATTTGCGACGCGGCCGGCGCCGAGCGTGCCGCCGGCGCCGCCGACATTCTCGACGATGACCTGCTGGCCGAGGTCTTTCGACATAGCTTCCGCGACAAGACGCGCGACGGTGTCGGTCGGGCCACCGGCCGAAAACGGCACGACAATGGTGATGGTGCGTTCGGGGTAGGTCTGCGCGCCAGCCGCCGACGGATAAAGCATGGCGGCCGCAGCGACAGCCAGCGCGGCGATGAGTTTTCGCATCGTGTTTCCTCCAGGATATGATTGCCAACCGCTGCGCGGGTTCCTCCAAAACGACTGTAGATGGAGCAATAACTAGCGCAACCCGACAAATGACAATCGCGCTCAAACGGCCAACGGCACGTTTCTCTGCGCAAACGGGTGGGAAGGTTGGGCCGTGCGATACCCTTCCTCCAACCTGTTCTAGTAGCCGTAGCCGCGCGCCATCGCCGCCGCGAACACCGGGATCAATAGGAAGATCGATGCTTCGGTGCGGACATAGGTGCGAACGGACGCTAGCTCCACCGCAGGAACCTGGAAGCCGGGACTGACGCTCGCCTGCCTGTTCCAGGACAGGAAACGGATGGTCGGGATAATCGACAACAGGCCGACAATGGCGAAAGCGGCCATCTTTGCCCAGAACACCCAATTGTAGACGTAGAATTCCCAGCCTTTCAGACCATAGACGACGCGGCCGATGCCAACGACGATGATCAGCATGGCAATGATGCCGTAGTGGCGGTCGATGCCGACGAGCCGCTTCAGCGTCGCGGCGGACAAGTCGCTGCGGATCAGGACGAATTCGGCGCCGATGATGCCTGCCAACGAAAACACCAGCAGATGATGGAAGATGGCAAGCACAAGGTCGGTGGTGTCCATGCTGGATTCCCTCTGTCGGACGGCAGCGCCGAAACCCAACGCGCCTGAACCAATACCGGAGAAAAACTAACACCGCCTGGCAGGATTCACATCAGCCTGGAAGATGATCTACACAGCCTTGGCTCTTGTTTTTCACAACGGATTTGGATTTCCCGTCTCGTGCGTGTCGCTGTCCCTCTTTTGGAAGGAAGACCTGCATTAGGCACCGGCAACACAACCGAGACATGACCATGGCCAGTCCGCATACAATTGTCGCCCCAGTGCTTGAGACCTCGCGCACGGTCCTGCGGCCGCACCGGCTTGACGATTTCGACGCCTATGTCGCTATGTGGGCCGATCCCGTCGTCACCCGCTTTATCGGCGGGAAGCCGCGCACGCGGGAGGAAAGCTGGATGCGCTTCCTACGACACGCCGGCCTGTGGTCGCTTCTGGGCTACGGCTTTTGGGCGATCGAGGAAAAGGCGACCGGCCGCTTCATCGGCGAGGCCGGCTTTCACGATCTGAAACGCGACATGACGCCGTCGATCGAGGGCATTCCGGAGACCGGCTGGGCTCTGGTTTCGGGCGTGCATGGCCACGGGTTGGCCAGCGAAGTCGTCGCACGGGTGCTTGCCTGGGGCGACGAGACGTTCGGCGCCGCGAAGACCGTCTGCATCATCGATCCGGAAAACACCGGATCGCTGAACGTCGCGGCAAAATGTGGTTATGGCGAAGTGCTGCGAACCGTCTACCAAGGCAAGCCGACCATCCTGCTGGAGCGGCAGCCCTGACGGACACCGTCTGGCCTCTGCCTGCCACGTCGTCCGGCGTCGAGTTCGCCTGCCTGAAGACCGCACAGGCCGATTGTGCCGCATGCAGCGTGTTCTGTCTTTGACAGGAGGACGCAAACTCTGCATGAATTTTATCGAGCGGGTCTGAAATCAGGCCACGTTTCTGGCAGGCACCGGAGGAGGTGTCGCGATTTGGAGGAATCCCATGCTGAACAGACGCCGATTCTTGATGAGCACCGCGGCAGCAGGTGCTGCCGGACTCGCGGCATCGCATTTTGTCCCCGCCTTCGCGCAGGACGCGCCGCAGCTGCAGATTTTCGTGCCGGCGGCGCCGGGCGGCGGCTGGGACCAGACGGCGCGCGCCATGGACCAGGTGCTGCGCAGCGAAAAACTGATTTCCGGCTCGCAGATCACCAATGTCGGCGGCGCCGGCGGTACTGTCGGCCTGCCGCAATTCGTCAACCAATGGAAGGGCAAGGGCGATGCGCTGATGGTGGCCGGCATGGTCATGGTAGGCGCCATCATCGCCAACAAGGCGGCCAACAACCTTACCGAGGTCACGCCGATCGCCCGCCTCACCGGCGAGTTCGAGGCGCTTGTGGTGCCGGCCGCCTCCCCGTTCAAGACGGCCGCGGACTTTGTCGCTGCTCTCAAGGCTGACCCGACGCAGGTTCCGGTTGCTGGCGGTTCGGCCGGCGGCTCGGACCATATATTGTTCGGCCTCATCGCCAAGACCGTTGGTGTTCCGGCCACCAATCTTTCCTATGTGCCGTTCGCCGGCGGCGGCGAGGCGCTTTCGGCGCTGCTCGGCAACCAGGTCGCGGCCGGCATCTCCGGCTATGGCGAGTTCGCCGAACAGGTCAAGGCGGGTGCGCTGCGGCTGCTGGCCATCTCCGCGGACAAACGCCAGGAGGGGATCGATGCGCCGACGATGAAGGAAGCCGGCATCGATGTCGAGCTGTTCAACTGGCGTGGCGTCTTCGCACCGCCCGGCGTCTCGGACGCCGACAAAGCAGCAATGATCAAGCTGATCGAGACCATGGCCAAGAGCGACGCCTGGGCCACCGAATGCAAGAACCGCAACTGGACGCAGATCCTGCTCACCGGTGACGATTATGCGAAATTCGTCGCAGAAGACACGGCCCGCATCGGGACGATCCTCAAGGACCTCGGTCTAGCGTGATGCTCTCGGCAAGGGGTGGCAGCCTACGCCAACCCTTGCCGACTTTCGCCAGCCGCATGGACATACGCGGCGCCGGAGGTGAAACTGCGCCGAGATCGGCCGGGTGAGACCGGTCCAAGGAGAACCGGCCCCAAGGGACCGACATTGGGAGGACGATGATGAGCACCAGCGACCAGCCGGCGCCGCCGCGCCTTGCAGTGCCCGAACTGCTGATCGGCGTCGGGCTCCTCGCCTGTGCGGGTGCGGTTGCCTGGCAGACGCTGGCAATCCCGGTGTCGCCGCTCTATTCCAAGGTCGGTCCGACCGTCTTTCCCTACATCACCATGACCGGCATGGTGATCCTGTCGCTGCTGCTCATCATTGCCGCCTTGCGGGGCGGCTGGCAGCCGGAGGACGAAAAGGCGACGCCGACCGACTGGAAGGCGATGGGCATCGTCGCCCTCGGACTGATCGCCAACCTCGTGCTGATCCAGCCGCTCGGCTTTACCGCGGCATCTGTCATCATGTTCGTTCTCATCTGCCACGGTTTCGGCAGCCGGCGTCCGGTGCGTGACGTGCTGCTCGGGCTGATCCTGGCGCTGGCCGCCTATTTCGGCTTTGCCAGGGCGCTCGGCGTCAATATCGGCGCCGGCTTCATCGAAAACCAGCTGAACGCGATCGTCGATTCGCTCGTCACCATGCTGAGGGGCTGACGCCATGGAAACGCTCGGCCATCTCGCGCACGGATTTTCGGTCGCCTTCTCGCCGATCAATCTCATATGGTGCCTGGTCGGCACCACGCTTGGGACTGCGATCGGCGTGCTGCCCGGCCTCGGACCGGCACTGACCATAGCGCTGCTGTTGCCGATCACCTATCAGGTGGCGCCGGAGGCATCCTTCATCCTGTTTGCCGGTATCTATTACGGCGCCATGTATGGCGGCTCGACGACATCGATCCTGCTCAACACGCCTGGCGAAAGCGCCACCATCGTCACCGCGCTCGAGGGCAACAGGATGGCCCGCTCCGGCCGTGGCGGTGCGGCCCTGGCGACCTCGGCGATTGGTTCCTTCGTCGCCGGCACGCTGGGCACGATCGGCGTTGCCTTTCTGGCGCCGATCGTCGTCAAATTTGCGCTGGCCTTCGGCCCGGCCGAATATTTCTCGCTGATGGTGCTGGCCTTCATCACGGTTTCGGCGGTGCTCGGCTCGTCGTCGGTACGCGGCCTGACCAGCCTGTTCGCCGGCTTCGTCGTCGGCATGATAGGCGTCGACCTGCAGACGGGGCAGCCGCGCTTCACCTTCGGCATGAGCGAATTGCTCGACGGCGTCGACGTCATCGTCGTCGCCGTTGGCCTGTTCGCCGTTGGCGAGACGCTTTACATGGCCTCGCGCCGCTATGCCGGCAAGGACGAGATCGTGCCGTTGAAAGGGTCGCTTTACATGACCGCGGCTGAATGGTCGCGCTCGTGGAGGCCATGGCTGCGCGGCTCCCTGATCGGCTTCCCGATCGGCGCCATGCCGGCCGGCGGTGCCGAAATCCCGACCTTCCTCTCCTATGCCATCGAGAAGAAACTCTCCAGACACAAGGACGAGTTCGGCACCGTCGGTGCCATCGAGGGCGTTGCCGGACCGGAAGCGGCCAACAATGCATCCGCGGCCGGCGTGCTGGTGCCGATGCTGACGCTCGGCCTGCCGACATCGGCGACGGCCGCAATCATGCTGTCGGCATTCCAGAGCTACGGTATCAATCCGGGGCCGCTGCTGCTGACGACGCAGGCCGACCTGGTGTGGGGGCTGATCGCCAGCCTGTTCATCGCCAACGTCATCCTCGTCGTCCTTAACCTGCCGCTGATCGGGCTTTGGGTGCGATTGCTGAAGATCCCGGCGCCGCAGCTCTATGCCGGCATCCTGGTGTTCGCCACAGTCGGCACCTACGGCATCTCGCAATCGCCGATCGACCTCGTCATCCTCTATCTGCTCGGTGCCGCCGGTTTCCTGATGCGGCGTTTCGATTTTCCGACCGCGCCGGTTATCATCGGCATGATTCTCGGGCCCCTTGCCGAAACGCAGTTCCGCCGCGCGATGACCATCTCGAACGGCGATTGGACGGTGTTCTACAAGCATCCGCTGTCGCTGACGTTGCTGACGCTGGCCTTCATCGGGCTGGTTGGACCGCATATCTGGGCCTACATCGAGCACAGACGCATGCGGGGACCGGAGCACGTGCCGGGCGATGCCTGAGCTGTTCGTGACGTCATGACAGACCTGCTTTCCGGCATCCGCATCCTTGACCTGACCAATGTGTTGGCCGGCCCCTATTGCGCCTACCAGCTGGCATTGCTCGGGGCCGACGTCATCAAGGTTGAGACGCCGCAAGGCGGCGATCTGGCGCGCCAGCTCGGCGCCTCTCCGGAGCTCAACCGGGCGGGCATGGGCGCTTCGTTCCTGGCGCAGAATGCCGGCAAACGCTCGGTGGCGCTCGATCTCAAGCAGGAGGCCGACCGCGAACGCTTCCTCGATCTGGTCGCTTCGGCCGACGCGCTGGTCGAGAATTTCCGCCCCGGCGTCATGGACCGGCTGGGGCTTGGCCATGCCAGGCTGAAAGAAGTCCGGCCAAGCCTTGTCTATTGTGCGATATCGGGCTTCGGCCAGACCGGGCCGATGCGCGACAATCCAGCCTATGACCAGATCATCCAGGGTCTTTCCGGCATTATGAGCATCACCGGTACACCGGAAACGGCGCCGCTGCGTGTCGGTTATCCCGTCGCCGATACGCTTGGCGGGCTGGTCGGGGCGTTCGCCATTACCGCCGCGCTGGTCAAACAGAAGACGACAGGCGAGGGCGCGTTCCTCGACGTCTCGATGCTCGAATGCACGCTTTCTGCGCTCGGCTGGCCGGTGTCGAACTATCTGACGGCGGATGTCGAGCCGCAGCCGATGGGCAATGAAAATATGACGGCCGCACCCTCTGGCGCGTTTCGCACCGGCGACGGCTTGCTCAACATCGCAGCCAATAAGCAGGAGCAGTTCGTCACACTGTGCCGGTTGATCGGTCGGCCGGAGCTGGCGTCGGATGTTCGCTTTGCCGAGCGAGAAACCCGCAAGCAGAACCGCATTGCATTGAAAGCGCTGATCGAGGATGCCTTGGCGAGCGGCTCGGCCGCCGCCTGGGAGGAGACGTTCAATCGCGCCGGCGTGCCGGCAGGCCGGGTGCTGACAATCCCGCAGATACTGCAGGAGCGACAGGTGATCGAGCGCGGCATGACGGCGCGCTTCCCGGCTGTGTCCGGGATGGACCAGCCGCTGACCGTGGTGCGCGGCGGCTTCATGGTCGATGGCCAGGCACCTTTGCCGAGCAGGCCGCCGCCGGGGCTCGGCGAGCATATGGGCGAGGTTTTTGCCGGCCTGCCGCCGCGTGCCAGGAAAAGAGCGAAGGCATGAGCGGAACGCAAAACAAGACTGGTCGCGCACGCGGCGAGGAATGGTGGCAGACCGGCATCATCGAGATGCGCCCCGGCGTCATCCGGCTGCGCGGCTATGAAATCCAGGATCTGATCGGCCGCGTCAGCTTTCCGGCAATGATCTGGCTGATGCTGCGCGGCGAACTGCCAGGCGAGGAGCAGGCGGCGCTGCTTGGCATCGCGCTGGGTGCTGCCGTCGACCATGGGCCGCAGGCGCCGTCGATCGCCATCGCCCGTATGGCGATCACCTGCGGCGTCGGCATCAACAGCGCCATGGCATCAGCCGTCAACGTGCTTGGCGATGTGCATGGCGGCGCCGGCGAACAGGCGCTTTCCTTCTACGGAGACATCGCTGCCGAACTGGACGCCGGCATGCCGCTTGCGGACGCCGTGTCGGCGCGGCTCGATCGTTTCCTTGCCGGGGAAAACGGCTATGTGCCCGGGCTCGGCCATCGTTTCCATCCGGTCGACCCGCGGGCGCCCCGCCTCATCGAGTTAACCCGCGACTTTGCCGCGCGCGGCATCGTCAGCGGGCGCTTCGCCGACATTGCCGAGGCGATCGAGGCCGAGGTTGCGCGGCGCAAGGGCAAAAAAATCCCGCTCAATATCGACGGCGCCACGGCCGTCATCTACGGCGAGCTCGGCTTCCCGCCGCCGCTGACGCGCGGCCTTTTCGTGCTGTCGCGCTCGGTCGGCATCCTCGCACATGCGTGGGAACAGTCGCAGGAAAGCGATCGCAACAAGGGGCCGCTGCCGCGCGAATGGCTGTGGGCCTATACCGGCATGCCGGTGCGGTCTTTGCCCAAGGGCGACGGCGGCAAGTAAGATTTCGGTTCAAGTGTGAGGGCGGCAGGCGCCGGGGCCAATTCCATCTCGATCCAATCGGGATAGCCTCGATCTTTTATTGAGCGTGATCTTTTCCGAAAGCCGGATTCTTTTTTTTGGAATTATACTCTAGCCCGGGAATCCTGACGTTCCTCACCAGCGTCGAGAGATCCGGCTCGTCGATGAGCACCGCCGCGTCGGCCGGCGCCAGCCACGCACGCTGACGCCTCTTGGATTCTTCCCAGTCGGCAAGTTCCTCGGTTACCTCCAGCAAATAGACCACGACGTCGACACGGACGAAGCGGTTCGCCAGCCGCTTCCAGTAGCAATAGGTGCCGGCCGGCTGTTTCAGTGTCTTGCCGAGAACGCCGGCTTCTTCCTGTGCTTCGATGGTGGCCGCCTTGCGGCCGCTCTTGCCCTTCATCGGCCAGCCCTTCGGCACAATAAAGCGCCTTGTCGTTCGCGATGTAACCAGCATCACCTCGACGTCGCCATGCTCGTTCAGCCGAAACGGAATCGCCGCGACCTGGCGAATCCGGGCGCCCTTCCTTGCCTTGCGTACGACCTTCTTCTTGCTGGCTGCCATTCGATAATCCAGTCGAGGCGGTGCCCAAACGGCAAGGGCAGCGTTGCAAAGTCGGCCGCTTTCAATGGGCCGCAAGCGGAGCGGTTTCCACAATATATAAGTCGGCTAAATAAATGAAAGGGCCGTCGTCAGCGGCAGGTGCTGACAAAGCCGCTCCCCGACGGCAGCAACTGGCAAGTTGGCCTCATCTGCGGCACCTCCTGCCGCTCCGGTGTTGGGATTTGGCGATCCTGGGCACGGTACTGCTGTTGCTGCTGCTGGTATTGCTGCCGCCGCAGCCTGTTCTCCAACATCTGCAACTGGTCCTGCTGGATCAACACGTTGCGGTCGGCGGGACTGACGACCTGTGCCGATGCAGCAGGATTTACGCCCGACAGCATCGCCGAAGTCAGCATTGCCGACCCTAAAAACGTCAATAGACGAAGCCGTGACATCCATTCATTCCCGCACAAAACCGATCTTTCCTTAATATAGGGCTTTTGTCCGGCGACACCATGGCCGCCGCTGACTTGAAGCGGATTGGAAGAGGCATTTCGGCTTCGGATGCTCGTCGCGTCAATCGACTTCGCGCAGCCGGTATCCGACGCCGGTCTCGGTGGTGATATAGCGGGGCTGGTCGGGCGTTTTTTCGATCTTTTGCCTGATCTGCCGGACGTAGACTCTGAGATATTGAACGTCGGTGGAATCGCCCCAGACCTGCTTCAGCAGGAATTGGTGGGTGAGAACCTTGCCGGCATGTTGTACGAGGATGCGGAGGATGTCATATTCCTTCGGCGAGAGCTTTATCTCCTTGTCCTCGACCTTGACGATGCGCTTCACCAGATCGACGGAGAGGTCGCCGGTCTGGAACACCGGTCTCTCACCCTGCTGCTGGAACTTGTGGCGAAGCGCGACGCGGATGCGTGCGACAAGCTCGTTCATACCGAATGGCTTGGTGACATAATCGTCGGCGCCGAGTTCGAGGGCCGAGACGATGCCGGCCTCATCAGTGCGGCTGGAAAGAATAACCACGGGAATGTCCAGGCCATCATCCCGCCATTTGCGGAGCAGCTCATGCCCGCTCATGCCGGGCAGGCCGAGATCGAGCAGCACAAGGTCTGGCTTTTCCGTCTCGATGAGTTCAATCGCCGCCCTGGCGTTCGGCGCCTCGCTGATCGCATAGCCTTGGCTGCCAAGCCCGACGCGAAGCAGTTTCCGGATCGGCGGTTCGTCGTCGACCACCAATATCCTGACGTCCAGGCTCGTCATGGCAGATCGTCCGTATTTTGATGGCCCGCCTCGGGTTCGCCGAGATTGGGCAGTTCCGCCGGCACCAGTTGCATCTTGATCGTGAAAACCGCCCCCGGGCGGTCGGACCTGTTTGCCGCCGAGAGCGTCCCGCCCATCGCTTCGATGAAGCCGCGGCAAATCGACAGGCCGAGCCCGGTGCCGGCACGCACCTGGTCACCCTTCCGCACACGGTAGAAAGTGTCGAAAACGCGCTTCAGGTCCGCTGGCGGAATGCCTGGTCCCTCGTCCATGATCTGCAGGATGATGAAGCCGTTATCGGCCCAGGCCTGCAGGCGGATCGTCGAACCTGGTGGCGCATATTTTGCAGCATTGTCGAGGAGGTTGAACAGCACCTGTTCGAACAGAACGGGGTCGACCCGCAACATCGGCAGATCCGATGGAATGTCGATCTCGGTCTTATGCTCGCGGACGATTTTGCGGGCCCGATGCAGAGCTGAGCCGACAATGTCGCCGAGATAGTGAAAGGCGTAGTTCGGCTCCATCGTGCCGGATTCGATCTTGGTCATATCGAGCAGATTGGCAATAAAGCGGTTAAGCCTCTCCGCCTCATCGAGCACGGTCGACAGCAGTTCCGTCCGGTCCTGCTCGGGAAGCGCGGCCTCGAAGTCCCTGAGTGTTCCGGCCGCGCCCATGATGGCGGCAAGCGGCGTTTTCAAATCGTGGGAAATGGAGGTGAGCAAGGCCGAGCGCAGACGGTCTGCCTCGGCCGCAAGCTTGGCCCGGTCAACGTCGGCGACGAGCTGGATGCGCTCGATGGCGACCGCCGCCTGGTCGGCAAGCGCATCGAGCAGACGCTGCTGCTCGGGTGTCAGCAGCGGACCTTGCTTATCGTTGTCGAGGCCGACGACGCCCACCGCCGTGCGTCCGGTCCGCAAGGGCAGATAGAGGCGCTTTGCTCCGGGCAGGGTGTCGGCGCCGCGCCCGGCGGCGCGGTTATGCTCCCAGGCCCAGCGGGCTGCTGCAATGTCGGCCTCGGCCAGCGTGTCGTCGGGTGGGTAGCCGGCTTTGACCGCAATTGTGCCGTCCTCCGGCAGAAGCAGCACCACGCGCAGCTTCAGCATCGAGGCGATCTGGAAGGCAGTCGCCCAGAGAACGTCGTCGAGCGTGCCAGCACCGGCGAGCTTCTTTGAGAAGAGATAAATATCTTCCGTGGCGCGTGCCCGCGAGCGCGCAGCGACCGCCTGACGCTGCACGCGCGCTGTTAGATTGCTGGCAATGACCGCAACAACCAGGAAGACAGCCAGCGCAACGATGCTCTCCGGATCCTCGATCGTCAGCGTGTAGCGTGGTTCCAGGAAGAAATAGTTGAAGGCAATGGCGCTGATGAGGCAGGCATACAAAGCCGGCCAGAGACCGCCGGTCACAGCCGACGTCAGGACCCCAATGAGAAAGATGACCGCCAGGTTGCGGACGTCGAGAAACTGGTCGAGAAGGACGGCGAAGGCGAGCGAGCCAACAACATAGGCCGTGGCCCTGAGATAGGGCCAGATCTCGAACTGCCACTGCTCGTCCGCCGCCTTGACGGTCCTCGACATCGCCTCGGCGTTGCGTTCGTTTCCCGAAATGACATGGACGCTGATGTCGCCGGCATTGCGGATGAGATCGTAAGTGAGCGAGCCTTCGATCAATTCCCGCCAGCGCGATCGGGTCGGCCTGCCGATCACGATATGGGTGAAGTTGTTCGCCGTCGCATGCCGAACGATGTCTTGCGCGACGTTCTGACCCGGAATGGTCGTCACCTCGGCACCGAGCTGCTCGGCAAGGCGCAGCTGCGTTGCCAGCCGATCCTTGTCCTCCTCAGGCATGGCAGCTGAACGAGGGGTATCGACATGAAGCGCCGTCCAAGGGGCGCGGAGCCGATCGGCCAACCTTCGCGCATAACGTACACGGGCCGCCCCGCCCGGACGCGCATCGACGCAGACGAGAACCCTTTCCCCCGCCGCCCACGGCCCGGGTATCGCGTGGGCCTGCATATGGGTCAGCAACTGCTCGTCGACCCGCTGGGCAGTGCGGCGGAGCGCCAATTCGCGGAGCGCCGTCAGATTGCCCGGCGAGAAATAGTTCTCGATGGCGCGCTGGGCGGTGCTGGGGATGTAGACCTTGCCTTCCTCAAGCCGCTTGATCAGATCGTCGGGGGTCAGGTCGATGATCTCGATATCGTCGGCCTGGTCGATTATGGAGTCGGGGACAGTTTCCCGCACCCTGACGCGGGTGATCTGCGTCACGACATCGTTCAGGCTCTCGACGTGCTGGATATTCAGCGTCGTGTAGACATCGATGCCGTGCGTCAGGATTTCCTGGACGTCGAGGTAGCGCTTGGGGTGACGGCTGCCCGGCGCGTTGGTATGGGCAAGTTCGTCGACCAGAACCAGCGCCGGGTGCCGGGCGAGGATGGCGTCGAGATCCATCTCCTCGAGGATCCGCCCCTTGTAATCGATCTCAAGGCGAGGAACGACCTCGTAGCCTTCGACCAGCGTCTGGGTTTCCTTGCGGCCGTGCGTCTCGACGACGCCGATCACCACGTCGACCCCGTCGGCCAGCCTGGCGCGGCCCGACATCAGCATCTCGTAGGTCTTGCCGACACCGGGAGCGGCGCCGAGAAATATCCTCAGGCGACCGCGCTCCTCCCGCTCGGCATGCTCGAGCAGCGCGTCGGGAGAGGGCCTGGTTTCGGCGGTGCGGCTGTCGTCTGGCATAAGGGTCAATCATGAACGGCGCCGGCTTCGGTGTCGATCCCGGCGCCGGTTCCTTTACCGTTTCATCGCATCGTCCAGCGCAAGGTTGAGGGCCAGCACATTGACTACCGGCTCGCCGATGAATCCCAATTCGCGATCCTCGACATGGCTGTCGACAAGCGATTTGATCCTGGATTCATCGACGCCCCTGGCCTTGGCCACCCTGGCGACCTGAAAATAGGCCGCGTCGGGGCTGATATCCGGATCGAGGCCGCTGCCGGACGTGGTGACCAGATCTATCGGTACCGGCTGGTTCGGGTTTTCCGTCCTCAGCCTTTCGGCGTCAACCTTGATGCGGTCGATCAGCTTGGGATTGGTCGGGCCGAGATTCGAGCCGCCCGAGGCGGCGGCATTGTAGCCGTCGCCGGCAGCCGAGAGACGGCCATGGAAGTAGCGGTCGCTGGTGAAAGCCTGGCCGATCAGCTCGGAACCGACGAGCTTGCCGTCCTTCTCGATCAGGCTGCCATTGGCCTGGCGCGAAAACAGCGCCTGCGCAATGCCGGTCATGCCGATCGGATAGACCAAACCCGTCAGGATCGTGAAGAAGACGATCATGACGATCGCGGGTCTGATTTGATTGAGCATCGACATGGTTCCTTATGCGAGACCGAGAGCGGTGATGGCCATGTCGATCATCTTGATGCCGACGAAGGGCACTACGACGCCGCCGAGGCCATAGACAATGAGATTGCGGCTGAGCAGCGCACCGGCGCCGACCGCGCGGTATTTGACACCCCTCAGCGACAGCGGGATCAGCGCGATGATGATCAGCGCGTTGAAGATGATGGCCGAGAGGATAGCGCTCTGCGGCGTCGCCAGATGCATGACGTTGAGCGCTTGCAGCGGCCCGGCGGTCTGGCCCGGGGCGATGTAGAAGACGGCGAATATTGCCGGGATGATGGCAAAATACTTGGCAACGTCGTTGGCGATGGAGAAGGTGGTCAGCGAACCACGCGTCATCAGCAGCGCCTTGCCGATTTCGACGATCTCGATCAGCTTGGTCGGATCGCTGTCGAGATCGACCATGTTGCCGGCCTCGCGCGCCGCGACCGTGCCGGTGTTCATGGCAACGCCGACATCGGCCTGCGCAAGGGCCGGCGCATCGTTGGTGCCATCGCCGCACATCGCGACCAGTTTGCCTTTGGCCTGCTCGTCGCGGATCAGCTTCAACTTGTCCTCGGGCGTCGCCTGGGCAAGGAAGTCGTCGACGCCGGCTTCCGCCGCGATCGCCGCCGCGGTCATCGGATTATCGCCGGTGATCATCACCGTGCGGATGCCCATGCGGCGCAATTCGGCAAAGCGTTCTGCGATGCCGCCCTTGACGATGTCCTTCAGATGGACGACGCCGAGGAGGCGCCCGTCGCGCTCGACCGCGAGTGGAGTGCCACCCGATTTGGCGATCTCGTCGGCGATCGCCTGAAGGTCGCGGACGGTGTCGCTGCGCGTACGGCCTGTGGCAACTGTCGAGAGGTTGACGTGGGCAAGTACCGCATCGACTGCGCCCTTGCGGACCGAGGAGGCTTCCAGATCGACGCCGCTCATGCGGGTTTGCGCGGTGAAGGGCACGAACGTCGCGTGCAGGCTTGCCATGTCGCGGGCGCGGATGGCGTATTTTTCCTTCGCCAGGACGACGATCGAGCGGCCTTCCGGCGTTTCGTCGGCAAGCGAGGCAAGCTGGGCCGCGTCGGCCAATTCCTGTTCGGTGATGCCCTTGACCGGACGGAATGCCGTCGCCTGGCGGTTGCCCAGCGTGATGGTTCCGGTCTTGTCGAGCAGCAGCGTGTCGACATCGCCGGCCGCCTCGACGGCGCGGCCCGACATGGCCAGCACGTTGAAGCGCACCAGGCGGTCCATGCCGGCAATGCCGATCGCCGACAGCAGGGCGCCAATTGTGGTCGGGATCAGGGTAACGAACAGGGCGACCAGCACCGTCACCGAGATATGACCGCCCGAATACGAGGCGAAGCTCGGGATCGTCGCCGTGGCCAGCACGAAGATCAGCGTCATGCCGACGAGCAGGATATTGAGCGCGATCTCGTTGGGTGTCTTCTGGCGCTCGGCGCCCTCGACCAACGAGATCATGCGGTCGAGGAACGTATGGCCGGCAGCCGCGGTGATGCGCACGCGGATCCAGTCGGACAAGACCTGCGTGCCGCCGGTCACCGCCGAACGGTCGCCGCCGGATTCGCGGATGACCGGTGCGGATTCGCCGGTGATGGCCGCCTCGTTGACCGACGCCACGCCTTCGACCACCTCGCCGTCCGAGGGGATGATGTCGCCGGCTTCGACAAGCACGATGTCGCCGACCTTCAGGCTGGTGCCGGGCACCAGTTTGAACTTGCTGCGGTGGCCATCGTTCAACAGCTTGGCCTGCGTCTCGGTTCGCGCCCGGCGCAGCGAGTCTGCCTGCGCCTTGCCGCGGCCTTCGGCCACCGCTTCGGCGAAATTGGCGAAGAGCACGGTGAACCACAGCCAAATGATGATCTGCAGCGTGAAGCCAGGATCGCCGCCGCTGGTAGCGAGATCCTTGACGAACAGCACGGTGGTGAGCGCCGAGACGACGGCGACGACAAACATCACCGGGTTTCGCATCAAGGTGCGCGGGTTCAGTTTTCTGAAGGAACCGCCGATAGCGGGCCACAGAATGCGGGTATCCATGATGCTCGCGGATTTCGACGGGCTCATTTGGTAGCTCCAGTGTCGATTTTGTTGACCGGTCGATCCTGTGCCGAACGAAGGTGCGGCGGCCCGTAAGCCAGCAGCCAGATCATGATCAAGGCTGCCGCAATAGCGAGGAATGTGGACAGCGTCGGGAAAGGAGGGGGCGTTTTCTCCCCCTCCGGCTCGGGGCGATGCCGGACCTTCCGAGGTATGATCTTGAACCAGGGCATGGCCGTTTCAGAATGTCTGACCGTGAATTATCGCCAGGTGCTCGACGATCGGTCCGACCGCCAGGGCCGGAAAGAAGGTCAGGCCACCGACGATCAGGATGACACCGGCCAGCAGCCCGACGAACAGAGGACCGTCGGTCGGGAAGGTGCCGGCGGAGGCAGGGACGGTCTTCTTCGCAACCAGCGAGCCAGCAATCGCCAACGCCGGAATAATGACCAGGAACCGGCCCATCAGCATGCCGATGCCGAGCGTTACGTTGTACCAGGGCGTGTTGCCGCTGAGGCCGCCAAAGGCGGAGCCATTGTTCGCCGCGGCCGAGGTGTAGGCATAGAGAACCTCGGAGAAGCCGTGCGGGCCGGCATTGGCGATGGAAGCAACGCCGGTCGGCAGCACCACCGCGATAGCGGTGAAGATCAGCATTGCAAGCGGCAGGCAGAGCACGGCCAGCATAGCCATCTTGACCTCCTTGGCCTCGATCTTCTTGCCGAGATATTCGGGCGTGCGTCCGACCATCAGCCCGGCGACGAAAACGGCAATGACGATGAACATCAGGATACCGTAGAAGCCGGCGCCGACGCCGCCGACAATGACCTCGCCGAGCTGCATGTTGATGATCGGGATCATGCCGCCGAGTGCGGTGAAGCTGTCATGCATGGCGTTGACCGCGCCGCAGGAAGCGGCGGTGGTGATGACGGCAAACAGCGCCGACAGAGCGATGCCGAAACGGCTCTCCTTGCCCTCCATATTGCCGCCATCGATGCCCAGCGCATGGACGAGCGGATTGCCAGCGGCTTCCGCCCAGTAGCAAACGGCAACGCCGGCGATGAACAGCACGCCCATCGCCGATAGAATTGCCCAGCCTTGGCGCTGGTTGTCGACCATGCGGCCGAAGACATTGGTCAACGCCGCGCCGAGGGCGAAGATCGTCACCATCTGGAGCAGGTTGGAGATCGCGTCGGGATTTTCGAAGGGATGCGCTGCATTGGCGTTGAAGAAGCCGCCGCCATTGGTGCCAAGCATTTTGATGGCAACTTGGGAAGCGACCGGCCCGACCGCTATAGTCTGTTGCGCGCCTTCGAGCGTCGTCGCGTTGACGTAGGCAGCGAGCGTCTGCGGCATGCCGAGATAGACATAGACCAGAGTCAGGACGATGCAGAACGGCAAAAGCAGATAGAGCGTGCAGCGGGTCATATCGACCCAGAAATTGCCGATCGATTTGCCTGAGGCCCGGGCAAAGCCGCGGATCAGTGCGACCGCAATGGCGATGCCGGTCGCCGCCGACAGAAAATTCTGCACGGTCAAGCCGGCCATCTGCACGAGATAGGACATCGTGCTTTCGCCGCCGTAGTTCTGCCAGTTGGTGTTGGTCATGAAGCTGGCGGCGGTGTTGAAGGCCAGCTCAGGTTCGACGGCGGTCATGCCGGCCGGATTGTAGGGAAGGCCGCCTTGCAGCCGTTGCAGCGAATAGAGCACCAGGAAGCCGGCCAGGTTAAAGAACAGCAGGGCCGCCGCATAGGAGGTCCAGTGCTGCTCCTCGCGCTCGCTGGTCCCTGATATGCGGTAGAGCCTGCGCTCGAGGGGGGCCAGAATTGACGACAGGAATGTGCGCTCGCCGCTGAAAACGCGATACATGTAGCCGCCGAGCGGCTTGGCCAGCAGAGCGACGATCCCGCAATAGACGAGGATCTGCAGCCATCCGTTGATTGTCATGGGGTTGGCTCCTTGCCAGCGGAGATCAGAAGCGTTCCGGGCGAACGAGGGCGTATGTCAGGTAGGCGAGAAGAAACAAGGTCACGGCGCCGCCGAGGATATAGTCGAAAAGCATGTTGCGATCCCCTAAACTTACAGCTTGTCGCAGGCTTTGATGTAGCCGAAGCATAGAGCAAAGAACGTGATTCCAATCGCGACAACAACTATGTCCACCGCGCATTTTCCTTATGTTGTATTTGTTGTTTACTTTAACAAACTACCAAAACCGGTCGCCGCATCATATCGGCGGCCGGAAACATCGCTTCGGCGAATATGGATCAAAGTGCCATAAAGGGTCGAGACGGGACGCGGAGCAAAGAAATCAAAATCCCATAAGGATTTCGCCGCCTCGGCGCTGGCCACAGCTTCAGGAGGGAGGTGCACACCGGCGCGCGAAGCTGCCGGGGCTCAGTCCGCGCGGGTGTAGATCACCGCGTAATCGTCCGCATAGGCCCGCTTCCAGCCCAGTTCGTCGAAGAACGGAATGCGGCTGTCGTCGGCGGTCAACAATGCCCAGCCTATCGTATATTTCTCGAGTTGGGCTTTCAGGATCGGCTTGCCCCGGCTGTGCCCAGTCTGCTCATCCGTTTCCGTAAAGCCATTCAGGAAGAGCTGATCCGCGCGGCCGTCGATAAACGTCCTGATGCCATGGAAGATCAGCGTACCGCCAAAATCGTAGGAGTTCAGCAGATTGCCCGACAGATTATGGGTTTGGGCGAAGGCTAGTGCGTCCCTCGCCGAGGTCTTCTGGCTCGGCGCGACCGGATAGGTCGTGAAGGCGGCAACCGCCAAAACCAGCAACACGGCAAGTCCAGCGCAAATCCTGGAAAATTGCCGTGCGAAAAATTGTTCAAGTCCGTCGCGCTTTTCCGCCGCCCATTTCTCGGCTGAAAGCGCTGGATATTGTTGCGCCGCCTCAACGGCAAGGACCACCGGGACAAGAAGAAAGAACAAGTACATGAACCGTATGTGGGTGAGATAGGCGTGCAGCGTGAAGACAAGGAACAGCGCCTTGGCCCAGCCAATGCGCAATCTCGACACGAGCAGCCCGAAAAACGCCACCAGCAGGGCCACCTCCTGGAGCGTGTGCCGCGAAGCGTCGAAGGGTTGCCACTCCGCAATGTAAGGCACCGCCTCATTGCCATAGGCCACCGTGAACGTGGCGAGTATGGCCTTGACGCCATAGGGATTGAGCAGGCTGACCAGCGGGCAAAGCAGCCCGAAAGCGATCCACTTGGCCAGCAGCCGGGGGTTCGACAAGCGCGTGCGCATGACGAGATCGAGGCCGGCGAAGGCGGCGATGACGAAACCGAAGGTGAAGGTGGCATGGAGATTGGCCCACAGGCAAAGCAGCGTCAGCAGCCACAAAGGCGGCGCTTTCTCGTTGCGTGCGGCCTGGAAAAGACCGGCGGTCCAGACGACGATGATGGGCAAGGTAAAGATGTGCGGTCGGGCGACATAGATTGGCCCGATCAAGAGCGCGAGAACCAGCGTCAGTCCTATCGCCAGCGTCGGCTTCAACCACGCGCTGAGATACCACGACGTCAAGAAGATCGTGAGCGCGATTACTGCAGTCGCCAGCAGCACCACGCCGTTCCAGCCGCCGGCTTCAAAGGCAATTGCAAGGAGAAGCTGACTAAGCCATTCCTTAGCGATCCATGGCTGGCCGGCAAAAGTGTAGGAGTAGACGTCGACGGTGGGGAATGTGCGGCTTGCCAGCATATCCATGCCGACCTTGATGTGCCACCAGCTATCAGGATCCTGCAGGAGGGACGTGGCAAAGGCGAGGAGCGCCGCCGCTATCACGACCGCCGCCAGCAGGCAAAATACCAACCTCACATGCCGTATATCGCCTATCGACGGCTTCGCCTCACCAGATATCCCGCGCATATGGCATCCCTGAGCCGCGATAGCGGAAGGGATAGGCCGAATTTGTTAGAAAACCGATAAGCTGCAGGATTGCGGCCACAACCCTGTGCCGCGTCCAACCGGCTCGGCGGCTCAGCCCTCGGCCTTGAAGTTCTTGGCTTCCTTCTCGACCTTCGGGCTGTCCTTGCCGTGCTTGCGCATCAGATCCTTCGCCTGCTTCGGCGAAACGTCGGTGGTTTCGGCCAGACGCAGAGCCTCCTTTTCGTCCGGATCACGCGTCTTGCGGTCGGCCATTGCGGTTTTCTTGTCAGCCATTACGACGCTCTTATGCTTTCGGCGATTTCGTTCAGCACCTTGCGGTCGGTGCCGTGACGCTTGATCAGCGTGCGTGCCTGATCCGGGGTGATGCCCGCTTCCTCGGCGAAGTGACGTACCTCGTAGTCTTCGCCGCCCGCCACTCGTGAGCGGTCGCGACTGTCGGTGTTGGTTTTGTCGTCGGCCATGGCAGCTCTCCTCATCTCGACGAGAGCATAACGGGCAAGATTTCAGCGAGTTCCTTCGAGCGTGTCGCCCAGTCCCCTGCCCTCGGGCATGACCCGGCATGCGCGGCGGTTTTGCTCAAAGCAGGGGCTTGGCGTCAGGCCGGCCTTCGCGCACAAATAGGCTGGCCTCTTTGGCGGCGCTGCCAACCGCCCGCCACTGCTCCTGGGCGCAGCCTGGTATTCGTTCCGGATTGTTTTATTGGGACCGATGGTCGAACACGACGCCCATGGTCCTACCAACGGCCGTCATGACGATAAGCTCGACCAGATCGTCGTCACTGTTGCCGCAGGCCGGGGCCGTCCTGCGAACGATGTCCAGCATCGCCCTCGTCGATATGGTGTCGCCGGCACCGAACCGTGAAAGCGCAGATGAAACAAGCTCTTGGGCCGTCAAGTCGGCGACAGTCACCCTCTGCACCACGTTCATTGGCTTCCTCCCACCATGAACTCTCTCCGGGGAGAATGATACGCCGAACGTCGCGTTTCGCCAGCAAAATGGTGGTCCTACCAGCGCGTGGGCAGCGACCGAAATCGTCGGTTTTGCGGGACGCAATCCGGGCGCGAGGCGGCAGCGCTTTTTGTGGCATGCCACCTCGCCAAACACCGATTCTGACGGTCGGGACGGGTCTCAATTTTATTTACCTGGCGGTCTGACGCTTGGCATCGTGGTATGCTCGGTTGCGGCCGAAGTTGGCGCAGCAAGAACCACGGTGCGGGCAGGACCAGGACGGTTCGTCGTTTCACGGAAACGCCGAGCCGGTCTGTCTTTTTGTTTGACGCAATTCCGGACGGAAAACCGTTCACACGTTTTGTTGGAATTGCTTATCTGTGACGCTAGGCGGCCAGATCGCTCGGAAGCTTGCCGCCATTCTCGGCCAGCTTTTTCATCAGTGCGTCGTGCAGCCACAGATTCATCGTTACAGTGTCGTTCATATCGCCGGTGTAGTTCAGCTCGTGGGCAAGCTCCTTGCGGGCGCCGACGCTGCTGTCGATATTCAGAGCCTTCATCAGGTCGACGATCGAATTCTTCCAGTTGAGCTTCTGCCCCTTCGCGGCCACGGCCTTGTCGAGAATGGCAGCGATGTCCGGGGCAGAGGACGGCGCGGCTGGCGCGGCCGGAGCCGGGGTTGCAGCCGGGGCGGATCGGGTAGGCGCCGTCGGCTGGGTGGCCGTGCTCGAAGCAGGCGCGGGAGACGGTTGCGCCGGCGGCGCTTCGGCCGCAACCGCGTTTCCGAAAATCGCACCTTTGATACTGTCGAAAATGCCCATTGCTATCTCCTGTGTTGGCTCGACGGTGTGTTGCCTTGACGGTCGGTGAGGCGACCGTTGCCGAATGCCGCATTGAGCGCCCTGGTTGTACCGGACCACGAACGCAACGCAGGGGCAACTCAAAAGTGGCTAAAGGGTAAAGGCTTGGTTGCATTGGGGAATCGGCCCAGTGATCCGGCCCGAGAGTAGAATAGGTCGGATCGCGGTCCGACAAATCGTCACGCGCAGTGGGCGAGGGAATGGTTGCCAGCCAGTTTTGCTGACGCAGACTAGAAAAGTCATCTAGATTCGTGTTCGCAATTCGCTGAGAGGAACGAAGCCATGACAGCAGTCGTCGCATCTGACAGGCTCGAACGTTCGCCGGTTTGGGCAGTGGACGATCCGTCGGTCAAATGGGCCGGCGCTTTCGCGGTTTACGGCGGGCACGGCACCACCCAGTCCCCGGTCATTGTCTACGAGATCGAGTCCGGCAAGCGGCTCGGCTGGCACAGCGACGCCACCGAAGAGACGCGTTCTTTGCGGCGGCGATGTTCATGCAGACATTCGACGGCGTCATGCTGCCGCCGGAAATCCCATGTCCTCGGCACGAGCAATCGTGCGGGCTGAATGCGTGCCGGCGGGAATCAACAGGCCTGCGGATATCGGACTTGGAGCTGATATGAGGGCGCGGTTCGGCGTCGTTACGCGCCTGGGTCACCGGCGGATCGGCTGATGGCGCCCGTGAAGGTCGACCCCGCCAAGGTGCGCGAGTTCAAGGATGCCGAAAGCTTCCATGCCTGGCTTGGCGAGCATCACGACAGCGAGGACGAAGTCTGGATCAAGATCCATAAGCTCGATTCGGGGCTGCCGTCGATCACGCCGAAGCAAGCCATCGACGTGGCGTTGTGCTGGGGCTGGATCGACGCGGTGCGCAAGGCGTTCGACGGCAAAAGCTATCTGCAGCGCTACACCCCGCGCGGCAAGAAGAGCACCTGGAGCCAGATCAATGTCGACAATGTCGCCCGGCTGATCGAGGAGGGCCGGATGACCGAGCACGGGCTGAGGCAGGTCGATGCGGCCAAGGCCGACGGCCGCTGGGCGCGCGCCTACAAGAGCGGCAAGGAGATGAAGATCCCCGACGACCTCCAGGCGGCAATAGACGCCGAGCCCAGGGCGAAAGAGATGCTGGCAAAGCTCAGCGGGCAAAACCGCTTCGCGCTCGCCTTCCGCATCCACAACATGAAGACCGAAGCCGGGCGCAAGAAGAAGATCGCGGCGTTCGTGGCGATGCTGAAGCGCGGCGAGACCATCTATCCGCAACGAAATCGCGATTCTGGATGAACATTTGGCCGCGTTTGTGTGCTGCGTCTTGTGCTTGTCCCTTGCGGCGACTCCCAAAATGCGGCCGGCTCAGGCCCATCTCCGATCCTGGCGATGTCGCAGACGATTGTTTTCGACGAGCGTCGCCCGGCACTTCGACACCATCTCTCATTCGTTTAGTGGATGCAGGAAAAAGTCTCGTCCTCACAGTCGGCATAGTATATTAGCAGGCGCTGTTATGAGGTTTTTGCCCGTTCAGGAACCGACTGGCACGTGGGCCGTGTTTGATGCGACCGTGGACGTGCCTGCGGATTTCGCTGGCAGTTGCCTTATCGGCTTGCCGCGGCAGCGGGCGGAGTGGCTCGCAGCAAGAGCCAATCGAGATGCTGCAAAAGGCACTTCGATTTGCCGGTTGTCAGCTGCCGGACCGGCACAAGCCGCGGTTCTTAGACTTAGACCGATCGGAGAGATTTCGATGATGCACGAAAGGGAAATGGCGGCTGCTTTGGCAGCCAGGAACCAGGAAGCGGATATTCGTGGTGTCTTCGACATCACCAACAAAACCGATGCGCCAATTGGCTCTCGCCGATTGGGCGAGGCTATCCACTTTGTCGCCAATGCACCTATCGTTGGCTATGATGTTCACGCCGCCGTCATCAGATATGGCCCACTCGGAACCCCCAGCCTCAGAGCTACAGATTGCGCGCAGCTGTGGGAGAAGTTCGGCGAGGCCTTGCTGGAACACTGACGGGCAGGCCTTTGGCGCGTATGGCACCACGATTGTGCAGGACTTCCTTAGTGAGAACGACATGGAAGCCTGGCGGGTGATATTGCAATTAAATTAGGGTGAGCGCATATTTTTTGCCGGCTGGACTCGCAACCGGCCAGGCCCGGCGGCCGGCTGCCGACGGGCCGTCAGGCCGGCGGCAAATGGTGCCGCAGGCCCGACGGTCCCCTTGGCAAGATCGCCGGAACCAGAGCATGATGCGGCGGCAAAACGGGTTTGGGGGAATGACATGCCTAAGGTTTCGGAGCTTTTTTTCAAGACAGCCATCGTCTTTCTTATTCTGGGAATTGCAGCTGGCCTGCAGATGGCAATTTCAGGCGATCACGGCGCGTTTCCGGCTCACGCGCACATCAACCTGCTGGGGTGGGTCACCAGTGCAATATTCGGCGGCTATTATGCGCTGAACCCGGCGAAGGCTGCCCGCAGGACGGCGATGATCCACTACGGTGTCTACAATCTCGGCCTGGTGGTGATGCTGCCGGCGCTTTACCTGATGCTGCAGGGAAATCCGGCGCTCGAGCCGATCGTCGCCACCGGCTCGATGATTGTCGCTGTCGCCGTGCTGATCTTTGCCTTCGTGGTTTTCTCCGCCGAAACAGAGCGCTCAGTCTCGGGAATACCAGCGGTCCCGCGGTAGACGGGGCGGCGATAGTGCCGAGCCTATCAATGCCCGTGCTTCTGGTGAAGCGCGGGCCGATTGGTTGTAGGCTGATCTGAGGCAAGAGTGCGGCGAGATGAAAGCCGCTCAGTAGCCTTCGCGCGCCCCTCTGCCTGCCATGCTGCTTATCGCGGCCTTCATTTTGGCGTTGTGCCTGCGTCCCTAGGAAGGTGAAAATATCGACACTTCTTGGATCTTCGCCGAAACGACTGCCTTGTGCTTTTGGGGCGCGACGCCCAGCGAGCGCAGGTGCGACGTTGATGCAGCCTTGTTGTTGGCGACGCAGCATGACGGGGTCGTCGTCAAACGACGGTAGAGCGCGCGGACCTACTGTTGCGCGAGCCGGTCCCCGAGCGTGTTTGCTTCGGCAAATCTTGCCAGCGATTGTTCGACTTTCTGCGCCGAGGCGTCTGTGCGCTTGATGTGCCGTATCATTTGCTGCCTCAGCAGCGCGAGCCTTGCGACGCGATATTCGTCGCCGTATCTCGCAGTTTCAAGGTGGAGGGTCGCGAGCATCATGGGTCAATTCTTCCGATCGATCTTCGTCATGCGTTCCCGGGCCTCAATCACGCGTTTTTGCTCAGACCGTATGCGGTCGCACAACGCGAGATTGACGGCGACACAGCCATCGTTCAACAACAGTTCATTCGCACGCTTCAGCGAGCGCTCGGCCCGTTTAACGCGCAGCCTGGCATTGGCCAGTTCGAAGCTAAAAATATCCATCATCATCATACCGCTTCGTTTGCGGTCCCTTCGATTGTTAACCGGCGTCGATCCCATTTGTTCCGACTGCACGCGGCGCAGCGCCAGGAAGGAGCTTGTCTTTCGCCCGTGCTGGGCCGTTCGCGATGGCGGGGCATGCTAGGTGGGCGGGCTGATGCAAGGCGAAGGTGTGAAGGCCTGGCCCGTAATCACGTTCTGTTCACTCTGGCTAATGTAAGCTGGCCGCCTAGAATTCGCCGCGAAGGTGTTTGACGCGGAGCTTCACACCAGGCTTGACCCACTGCGCCGCGAGCACAGCCATGTGGTCACCGTGGCTCGAGTGTCAGCAGATGTGGTAAGGGTGAGTGTCGGCGAGTAGCAGAGGTCCAGCAACAATGACTTTGAGGCGAACCAGAGCTTACGGCACATCCGGCTTGGTTCTAGCGGTTTGCACTGTGTTTGCTTCGCAGAACGCGGCTGCCGCTCAAAATTGCGACGCAGCCGCGACGCCTGGCGTCAATTGGCAAGAGTGTGACAAGAAGCTTCTCATCCTAGATGGACAGGACCTGAGCGGGGCGAACCTGTTCGGTGTTGATTTCACTTCGACCGACCTCAGGAACACCAATCTCCGTGCGGCAAATCTTGAGAAGGCAACTCTTGTGCGTGCTTCCTTGGCCGACTCGACCGCCAAAGGCGCCCGGTTCGACAGAATCGAGGGCTACAGGACCGACTTCAGCCGTATGGACGCGCAGGGCGCTGTGTTTGCGAGCGCGGAAATGCAGCGCTCGAATTTCCAGGACGCCAATCTGACCAATGTTGATTTCACAAAGGCGGAATTGGGGCG
Source organism: Mesorhizobium sp. M1334 (assembly GCF_040317995.1). Taxonomy (NCBI): domain Bacteria; kingdom Pseudomonadati; phylum Pseudomonadota; class Alphaproteobacteria; order Hyphomicrobiales; family Phyllobacteriaceae; genus Mesorhizobium; species Mesorhizobium sp. M1334. The sequence continues at coordinate 239,003 of NZ_JAMYLM010000002.1, read as the reverse complement.
TGCGCACTTCCATGACGCCGATATCAGCGGCAGCCGCTTTTCGTTTGCCAATCTCGCGCGGGCGGACTTCCGAGGAGCGACGTTCACCGCGCCGATAGACTTTGACCGCGCTTTTTTGTTTTTGACCCGTATCGAGGGCCTCGACCTTTTCAATTCGGTGGGTCTGTCCCAGTGGCAGCTCAACATGGCTTGCGGAGACGCCCGGACCGAGTTGCCTTCTGGCTTGACGAGGCCTGAAGATTGGCCCTGTCAATTCCAGCAGGAATAGTTGTCGGCAAGCGAACCGCGGCAATGCTGCACCCGACAGGATTCGAACCGGTAACTTTGTGCCGCGGGCATGCCCATTAAGGTCGAAGCCACCACCCGAGACGGCGAACTCCGGATATCCCTGTCTAATGCCGGAGAGCCCATTCCGCACGAGACAATGCAGGGGATCAGCATTAAGGAATATAATCCTCCCGTTGCGGCGAGCCCCTTCAACGGAGAATCGCCATGACTCGAAAGACCCTCGCCGACACTCTGTCCGCCCGCGACACCATCTATGTCAATGGTGCGCACCCGATGTGCTGCAAATCGACGAAACTTGACATCCAGGCGCTGATTGACAGGCTCGGCCATGACCACGGCTCGATGCATGACGACTTGGTCTGGCTCTTTGTCTGCTCAAATTGCAAGGCTGCCGGCCGTGACCGACCTTCTTCGCATGCATTCCTGACTACGAAGGCCATCAGCGGGCGCGCAATCGCGACTGGAAGCCAACTTTCGAACGAAGGGGCTGAAAGTGGCCGGCGCCGCTTGGGGGGCGTTGGGTTAGATTGCCTGTAGGCGCCGGCGGAGGTCCGCAGACGCGAATCCTGGGGGCTGCCCTGCGGTTTTTTCCGGACACTCCGATTCCCAAGCAAAGTCAACAAAGGGGCGGCGGCATGGTGGCCGAGCTTCATCGTTTGCGGACGTTAGGAACGGAAAGGCCGCAACTAACAAAGCGAAACAATAACAGACGCTTAAGTGGGTATCTGGCGGAGAGAGCGGGATTCGAACCCGCGTTACGGTTTCCCGTAAACACACTTTCCAGGCGTGCGCCTTCAACCACTCGGCCACCTCTCCGTCTTTAGCATTTTCGACGCGGCCGGTTTCGCCGCGCGGGTTGGGGAGATGCATCTCCTTTGGGATTCCGGACCGGAATTCCGGCCGTGGGCGCCGTCGACCAGCGGATACCCTTTCCCCGCACCTGAGCCGTCAAAACAACAGGCGCGGGGCTCATCTAGTCGATCCGGTGCCGAATGCCAAGACATAACGATAGTCTATTCGCTTTGCCGGATAGGGAGGCTCCGTCCAGCCACCGGCGCACCGTTTGCCGATGCGGCAGCGGCTGACCCGATGTGGACAGCCGGCGAGTTTGTCGACGCGATCGGCGGCGTCTTCGCCGTCCGGCGCGTCACCGGCTCCGGCGCAAACCGGCGGCGTAGGTTCAACTTCGCGTGTCGCGATTGCGGATAAAGCACGCAGATCCTATTTAACAGTCCACACGACATTCTGATAAGCTCCTGGGGAGGAAGGGTCCGGATGTTCCGCTTTATCTTCCGTCTTGCCGCAATGATCGCGCTTTCGGTTTCGGTCATCATGGCCGTGCTCGATGCGACCCGGTCGGTGGCGGCTTCGGCGCTGGTGATGACACCGCTTAATTCCAGCTGGCTCGCGGTCTCGCCGGATACGCGCAGCGCCTTCGAAAGCTTCGTCCGCGACAAGGTCAATCCGCTGCTGTGGGACGGCGCCATCGCCTGGGTGCTCAGCCAGCCCGGCTTCGCCGTGTTCGCGGTGCTGGCGTTCATTCTTTACGCCATCGGCTACAGGCGGCAGCGCCCCAGCGGGCGGTTCGCCGCGACCTGACATTTCCAGCCTGACCCGGTGTTCCCGTGCCGGGGAAGGCTCAACCAAGAAGAAAAGGAAACCGCACTATGTTTCTCAGCGACATGCTGAACAAGAAGCTCAACCTGCCGAAGCCCTCCGAGGCGCTGCCCGGCCGCGACCGGCCGATCCCGACCGCATCGAAGCACTTTGTCTCGAACAGGCCGCTCAAGGGTCCTTATCCCGAAGGGATGGAAACGGCGATGTTCGGGCTGGGTTGCTTCTGGGGCGCCGAGCGCCTGTTCTGGCAGGTCGAGGGCGTTTGGGTCACGGCGGCCGGTTATGCCGGCGGCGTCACGCCCAACCCGACCTATCAGGAAACCTGCACCGGGCTCACTGGCCATGCCGAAGTCGTGCTCGTCGTCTACGATCCCAAGATCGTGTCCTATGCCGAGCTTTTGAAGCTGTTCTGGGAAAGCCACGACCCGACGCAAGGCATGCGCCAGGGCAATGATGTCGGCACCACCTACCGCTCGGCGATCTATACGTTCAACGACGCGCAGTACCAGGCGGCGCTCGCCTCGCGCGATGCCTATGAGGCTTCCCTGCGCGGTGCCGGACGCGGCAAGATCACCACCGAGATCGCACCGGCGCCGGAATTCTACTTCGCCGAGGAAGACCACCAGCAATATCTGGCGAAGAACCCCTACGGCTATTGCGGCCTGCAGGGAACCGGCGTCTCCTGCGCCATTCCGGCCGCCGTCTCCGCCTGATTTATGCCCCTGACGCAAGGAATATGCTGGGGCGCCGCGATGCGGCGCCATGCTTTTCCAAAGGGTCAAAATTCCACGTGAATTTTGTTTCGGGCCGTGCCAGATTGACCCGAAGCGGGAGGAAGACACTCCTGCCTGACGTCGCATGCCTGCCGGAGAACCGGGCCGGCATGCGGTGCATAATGGACAAATAACCGACAGGGGTGTGGATCACATGAAACGTATCGTTCTAGGCCTTATGGCCGCAGCTGCAATGGTTCTCCCGGCCTTCGCCGCGGACATTCAACCCGCGATCCTCTATGATCTCGGCGGCAAGTTCGACAAGTCGTTCAACGAAGCGTCCTTCAACGGCGCCGAAAAGTTCAAGACCGAGACCGGCATCCCCTATGTGGAATTCGAGGTCAGCAATGCCACCCAGCGCGAGCAGGCGCTGCGCCGCTTCGCCGAGGACGGCCGCAATCCGATCGTCATGGCTGGCTTCTCCTGGGCCGACGCGCTTGACAAGATCGCCACCGAGTTCCCCGACACCAAATTCGCCATCATCGACATGGTCGTCGACAAGCCCAATGTCCGCTCCCTGGTCTATAAGGAGCAGGAAGGCTCGTACCTCGTCGGCGTGATGGCGGCGATGGCTTCCAAGACCAAGAAGGTCGGCTTCGTCGGCGGCATGGATATTCCGCTGATCCGCAGGTTCGGCTGCGGCTATGTCGGCGGCGCCAAGGCGGCCGGCGCCACCGACGTCATCCAGAACATGACCGGCGATACGCCGGCAGCCTGGAACGATCCGGCCAAGGGCGGCGAGATCGCCAAGACGCAGATCGACCAAGGCGCCGACGTAATCTACGCGGCGGCAGGCGGCACCGGTGTCGGCGTGCTGCAGGCAGCGGCCGACGCCGGCAAGCTCGGCATCGGCGTCGATTCCAACCAGAACGGCCTGCAGCCCGGCAAGGTGTTGACCTCCATGGTCAAGCGCGTCGACGTTGCCGTCTACAACACCTTCATGGATGCCAAGAACGGCAAGTTCACGGCCGGCGTCAACGATCTCGGCCTCAAGGAAGGCGGCGTCGACTACGCCATGGACGACAACAACAAGGCGCTTGTCGACGACGCGATGAAGGCAGCGGTCGAAAAGGCCAAGGCCGACATCATCGCAGGCACCATCAAGGTGCACGACTACATGTCGGACAATGCCTGCCCGTATTGATTGATCGACATTGCAGACTGACGAGCCGCCGGGTGAAAGCCCGGCGGTTTTGCATTGTCAGCCGCTCACCAGTGCGGCGGCTTGGTCACCGGCACGTCGGGTGCGGCCTGTTCCTCCAGCGCCAGGAAGCGCTCGGCCAGCGCATCGAGCTTGCGCTGCATGCGCTCGATCACCTTCCACTGCTCGGCGATCTGGCCTGACAATTCCTCGATGGTCTTCTCCTGCTCGGCGGCGCGGATTTCCAGCGTCGTCAGCCGGTGGTCGGGCATGTCGGCGGGCATGGTCATCTCAAATCCTCGATCAGGCGATTGTGCAGGCTGCGGCCACGTTGGAAATTGACAAGCATGGCGGGATTTGTCGAGAGTGAACCCTGCTCCGGGCAATTGGCATAGACCCAATTGGCACAGACTGGGCGTCATGCTAGGCGTTTGACCAAGCGGTAAAAAACAGTGGGAACAGGCTGCATGGCGCAAGCCGCAATCGAGCTGATCGGCATCGACAAGAGCTTTGGCGCCGTGCGCGCCAACCGCGACATCAATCTGGAGATTATGCGCGGCACCATCCATGGCATCGTCGGTGAGAACGGCGCCGGCAAGTCGACGCTGATGTCGATCCTCTATGGTTTCTACCAGGCCGATTCCGGCGAAATCCGTGTCGGCGGCCAGCCGGCATCGATCAAGACACCGAATGATGCGATCGCGCTCGGCATCGGCATGGTGCATCAGCATTTCATGCTGGTCGACAATTTCTCGGTCCTGGAAAACGTCATTCTCGGCGCCGAAAGCGATGCACTGCTGAAGAAGAGCATCGCCAAGGCGCGTTCCGAGCTGGAGCGGCTCGAGCGCGAATACGGGCTCGAAGTCGATCCTGACGCCATCATCGAGGAGTTGCCGGTCGGCCTGCAGCAACGCGTCGAAATCCTCAAGGCGCTCTATCGCGGCGCCGAAATCCTGATCCTCGACGAGCCAACGGGCGTGCTGACGCCGGCCGAGGCCGACCATCTGTTCCGCATCCTCAGGCAGCTGAAGGAGCAGGGCAAGACGATCGTGCTGATCACCCACAAGCTGCGCGAGATCATGGCGATCACCGACACCGTTTCGGTGATGCGCCAGGGCACGATGGTGGCGACACGCGAAACCAGGAAGACCACGGTCGAGGAACTGGCGGAGCTGATGGTCGGCCGGCGCGTGCTGCTGCGCGTCGAGAAGGGCGAGGCCAAGGCCGGCGGCGTCAAGCTCGCGGTCAAGAACCTGACGGTCAAGGATTCCCGCGGCGTCACCATGGTCGACGACGTCTCCTTCGACGTCCATGCCGGCGAGATCGTCGGCATTGCGGGCGTCGCCGGCAACGGGCAGTCCGAATTGCTCGAGGCGATTTCCGGCATCAGGCATGCCGTTTCGGGCTCGGTCATGCTCGACGGCAAGCCGATCGACCTCACCGGCGCCGCCGACCCTGGCGAGCTGCGCGAGCGCGGCCTTGCCCATGTGCCGGAGGACCGCCATCACGTCGGGCTGGTGCTGGCCTTCGAGGAGAACGAGAATTCGATCCTCGGCTACCAGGACGATGAGCGCTATCTGAAGGGGCCGTTTCTCGACATCGACGCCATCCGTGACGATGCCCGGGACAAGATCGTCAAATATGACATCCGCCCGGCGGACTGCCGCCTCAAGACCGCCAATTTCTCCGGCGGCAACCAGCAGAAGATCGTGCTGGCGCGGGAAATGGAACAAGATCCCGGCGTGTTGATCGTCGGCCAGCCGACGCGCGGCGTCGATGTCGGCGCCATTGAATTCATCCACAAGCGCCTCATCGCCATGCGCGACCAGGGCAAGGCGGTGCTGGTGGTTTCGGTCGAACTCGACGAGATCCGCTCGCTGTCCGACCGCATCCTGGTGATGTTTGCCGGCCGCATCGTCGGCGAACGCGGCCCCGACGCGACCGAGGGCGAGCTCGGCCTGCTGATGGCCGGCGTCGAGCAGCGCGAGGCGGCGGAATGAGCACTCCCTATGCCAAGCTACCGGCCTGGGCCGACTACGTGCTGATCCCGCTGATCAATCTGTTCGTCGCCTTCGTCGTTGCCGGCTTCGTCGTCATATTGGTCGGTGAGAACCCGTTGCGCGCGGCCGTCATCTTGGTCGAGGGCGCCTTCGGTCGCGGCCAAGGCATCGCGTTTACACTTTTCTATGCCACCACCTTCATCTTCAGCGGGCTTTCGGTGGCGGTTGCGGCGCATTGCGGCCTGTTCAACATCGGTGGCGAGGGCCAGGGCTATATCGCCGGTCTCGGTATCGGCATCGTTTGCCTGGCCTTCGACAGCGTGCTGCCCTGGTGGCTGACCTTCCCGATCGCCATTATCGCCGCCGCGGCGATGGGCGCGCTGTGGGCGCTGATCCCGGCCTATCTGCAGGCCAAGCGCGGCTCGCACATCGTCATAACCACCATCATGTTCAACTTCATCGCCGCCAGCGTCATGGTCTATGCGCTGGTGGGGATGCTGAAGCCGCCCGGCTCGATGGCGCCGCAGACGCGCACCTTCCTCGAAGGCGCGCAATTGCCGAAGCTCAACTGGGTCATCGAATTGTTCGGCACCAAAATCCGTTCGGCGCCATTCAACGTCAGTTCCCTGCTGGCGCTGGCCATGGCCTTTCTGGTGTGGGTGCTGATCTGGCGCACGAAGCTCGGCTACGAGATGCGCACCTATGGCCACAGCCCGAAAGCGGCGCGTTATGCCGGGATTTCGGAGACACGCATCATCATCATTGCGATGATGATCTCGGGCGCGCTGGCCGGCATGATGGCGCTCAACCCGACGATGGGCGATCAGCACAATGTCGCGCTCGAATTCGTTTCGGGCGCCGGTTTCGTCGGCATCGCGGTGGCGCTGATGGGTCGCCTTCACCCGGTCGGCATCGTGCTGGCGGCGATCCTGTTCGGCATGCTCTACCAGGGCGGCGCCGAGCTCGCCTTCGAGATGCCGGCGATCAGCCGCGACATGATCGTCATCATCCAGGGCCTCGTGATCCTGTTCGCCGGCGCGCTCGAGCATATGTTCCGGCCCTATGTCCAGGCGTTGTTCGCCTCGCTCAGCCCGAAATCGGTCGGCATGGAAGCGGTCAAAGGGAAGGGCGCCTGAATGGATTTCTTCAACGCCATCGTACAGGTCCTGGACTCGACCATCCGCCTTTCGGTCCCCTTGCTGCTCGCCTGCCTCGCCGGCCTCTATTCGGAGCGGGCCGGCGTCTTCGACATCGGGCTCGAGGGCAAGATGCTTGTCGGCGCCTTCGCCGGTGCGGCCGCCGCCTCGGTCTTCCACTCGGCCTATCTCGGCCTCGGCATGGCCATCCTCATCTCGGTTGCCTTCGCGCTGATCCACGGCTTTGCCTCGATCACCCATCGCGGCAACCAGATCGTTTCCGGCGTCGCGATCAATTTCATTGCCGCCGGATCGACGATCATGCTCGGCCAGGCCTGGTTCCAGCAAGGCGGGCGCACACCGGCGCTGGCTGCCGGCGAGCGCTTCGAAGCAATCATCTGGCCGGGCGCGGATGCGCTCAGGGGCGTTCCGATTCTCGGGCCGATCTATTCGGAACTCATCTCCGGCCACTCCGTGCTGGTCTATCTCGCCTTCCTGGCCGTGCCGTTCACCTGGTGGGTGCTGTTTCGCACCCGCTTTGGGCTCCGCCTGCGCGCTGTCGGCGAGAACCCGGCCGCGGTCGACACCGCCGGCATCTCCGTCGCCTGGCTGCGCTACCGGGCGCTGATTTGCACCGGCGTGCTCACCGGCATTGCCGGCGCCTATCTGTCGATGGTGCAGAATGGCGGCTTCGTAAAGGACATGACCGCCGGCAAGGGCTACATCGCGCTGGCCGCGCTGATCTTCGCCAAATGGAAACCGGTCAACGCCATGTTCGCCTGCCTGCTGTTCGGCTTCCTCGACGCCGCGTCGATCCGCCTGCAAGGCACGCCGCTGCCGCTGATCGGCAAGGTGCCAGTGCAATTCATGCAGGCGCTGCCCTATGTGCTGACCGTCATCCTGCTTGCCGGCTTCATCGGCAAGGCAATCCCGCCGCGCGCCGGCGGCGTGCCTTATGTCAAGGAACGCTGATCTATCATGGCTCATGATCTGTTCGAAGCGGCGAAAGCCGCCATGGCCAAGGCCTATGCGCCCTATTCGAAATTTCCGGTCGGCGCGGCGTTGCGCACCGAGGACGGCCGTGTCTTCACCGGCGCCAATGTCGAGATCGCGTCCTATCCAGAGGGCTGGTGCGCCGAAACCACCGCGCTCGGCCACTACGTCATGGGCGGCGGCGGCAAGATCACGGAAATCGCCGTGATCGCCGAACGCGTGGCAAAATGCTCGCCCTGCGGCGGCTGCCGGCAGCGGCTGGCCGAATTCTGCCGGCCGGAAACGAAGTTCTATCTCTGCGATGACAGCGGCGTGGTCGAGACCGTGACCATGGGCGAGTTGTTGCCATACGGGTTTGAAGGCGATGTGCTGAAATGAAGGAAGCGCTCGATCACCTCGTCGAAAGGCTGGATGGGCTGGCGCCGACCACCGCCTTGGTGCTGGGGTCAGGGCTTGGCGGGCTCGTCGACCAGGTCGAGGATGCGGTGCGCATCTCCTACGCCGACTTGCCGGGGTTTCCCCGAAGCGGCGTCAGCGGCCATGCCGGCGAGGTGGTGGCGGGGCTCTTTGCCGGCACGCCGGTGCTGATGCTGTCCGGCCGCGCACACTATTACGAGCACGGCAACGCAGCGGCGATGCGGCCGGCGCTGGAAGTGCTCGCCGGCCTCGGCATCTCCCGGCTGATCCTCACCAACGCCGCCGGTTCGGTCGATCCCGGGATGGGTCCGGGCTCGGTGATGCTGATCACCGACCACATCAATTTCTCGGGGTCCAACCCGCTGATCGGCGAACCGAGCGACCGCCGTTTCGTCGGCCTGACCGAAGCCTATGACGCCGATCTCCGCTCCGCCATCGAGCGGGCGGCGAAGGCCACCGGTACCATGCTGCACAAGGGCGTCTATATGTGGTTCTCCGGCCCATGCTTCGAGACGCCCGCCGAGATCCGCATGGCGCGCGTCATGGGCGCCAACGCGGTCGGCATGTCGACGGTGCCGGAGGTCATTCTCGCGCGCTTCCTGGGGCTGCGCGTCGCCGCCTGTTCGGTCGTGACCAACCTTGCCGCCGGCATGACCGGAGCCGAGCTGTCGCACCAGGAGACCAAGGACATGGCGCCGGTCGGCGGTGCGCGGCTGGCGACCATCCTGCAGCGTGTTTTTCAAGACGGGCTTCCGGAGCACAGGGTCGACGCCTGATGCTTCCCCAGGAAATCATCCGCCGCAAGCGCGACGGGCAGAAGCTGTCGGCTGACGAGATCGCGTTCTTCATCGAGGGCCTGACCGCCGGCACCGTTACCGACGCACAGGTCGGCGCCCTCGCCATGGCGGTATTCTTCAACGGGATGAGCCGCGACGAGGCGGTGGCGCTGACTATGGCGATGCGCGATTCCGGCGATGTGCTCGACTGGTCGGATCTGCCCGGCCCGGTCACCGACAAGCATTCGACGGGCGGCGTCGGCGACAATGTCTCCTTGATGCTGGCACCGATCGTCGCTGCCTGCGGCGCCTATGTGCCGATGATTTCCGGCAGGGGTCTGGGCCATACCGGCGGCACGCTGGACAAGATGGATGCGATCCCCGGCTATGTCAGCCAGCCGGATGTTGCGCGCTTCCGCAAGACCGTGCTCGAAACCGGCTGCGCCATCATCGGCCAGACCGCAGACCTCGCACCCGCCGACGCCAGGCTCTACGCGATCCGCGATGTGACGGGAACGGTCGAATCGGTGCCGCTGATCACCGCCTCGATCCTGTCGAAGAAGCTGGCGGCCGGCCTTGGTTCGCTGGTGCTAGACGTCAAGGTCGGCAACGGCGCCTTCATGGAGAAATCGCGCGACGCGACCGCGCTGGCCAACAGCCTGGTCGAGGTCGCCAATGGCGCCGGCCTGAAGGCATCGGCGCTGGTCACCGGCATGAACGAGCCGCTGGCCTCCGCCGCCGGCAATGCGGTCGAGGTGCGCAACGCCGTCGATTTTCTCACCGGCCGCTTTCGCGACCGCCGGCTGGAGGACTTGACGCTGGCGCTGGCCGCCGAGATGCTGCAATCGGCAGGCCTGGTGTCGTCCAACCAGGACGGCCTGCGCCGCGCCGCCGAGACGTTGGCCGGCGGCCGCGCCGCTTCCATCTTCGCGCGCATGGTGGCGGCACTGGGTGGTCCCGCCGACTTTGTCGACAATCCGGAAAAATATCTGCCGAAAGCGGCAACGGAATTCGCGGTCAAGGCGAGCGCGAACGGCTTTGTCTCCGGCATCGCGACGCGCGAGATCGGGCTTGCCGTGGTCGGGCTTGGCGGCGGGCGGACGCGGCCCGACGACAGGATCGATCACGCCGTCGGCATCACCAGGCTGTTGCCGGTCGGCTCCGAAGTGCGGGCCGGCGAAGCGCTGGCGCTAGTCCATGCCCGCAATACCGGGGATGCCGAAGCGGCCGCGGCCACCGTGCTTTCGGCCTATATGATCGGCCCTTCCAAACCGGCCACGGAGAAAACCGTCATCCGGCGGATCCTGCCGCGCGGATAGAGCCCATTCCGATGGTATCGAGTGGGCTCTATCTTTCTTGGACCATGATCTTGTCCGACGACCGGTCCCCTTTTGCTGGCGTGGACCTGCGGTTCGGGATCACTGCCTACTGAACCAGCAGCAGCGTGCCGTCTTCGACCTGGTATTTTTCGAGCCGCTGCAGAAAGCTCATGCCGATCAGGTTGGTGTGCAGCGCCCTGTCGTCGAGCACGACGGCCTCGACGCCCTCGACGGTGATCCTGCCGATCTGCAGGCGATCAATCGTCACCACGGCAGCCTTGATCGCACCGTTGGCGGTGTTGACCTGATGGCTGAAGTCCGTCGGATTGAGCGAGATGCCGATCCTGCGCGCGGTCGAACTGTTGATGGCGACGAGCGTCGCGCCGGTATCGATCATGCCGTCGATCTGTCGGCCGTTCAACTTGAAGACCGACATGAAATGCCCGCGCGCGTCCGCGGTGACGACGACCTTGCGGCCGAGCGGCTGCGGCGTCGCCGGCCTGTCCCGAACGGCGGCGAGATTCAGGTCGGTTTGGGTGTCGGCCTGCCTAGCTCCGATGGCGGATTTCAACAGCCGCTCGATCACCTGTGAATTGGACTGATATACGATCGGCAGCGATGCCGACGTTCCGGCAAACACGCCAAGGATGAGAAGCTTGCGCAGCATGGACCGGCCTTTGTGGTTGCCGATCCTTAGTCCGACATGGTGTTTGCCGCTTTAACGAATGCGGAAACCAGCCGTTTGCGTAAACAGTCGGTAAACGGATCTATTTGGTGCCGTACATGCGGTCGCCGGCATCGCCAAGGCCGGGCATGATGTAGCCCTTCTCGTTGATCTGGCGGTCGATCGAGGCGGTGAAGACGGGAACATCGGGATGCGCGTGGGTGAACCGCTCAAGGCCCTCTGGTGCCGCCAACAGGCAGAGGAAGCGGATGTTGGTGGCACCGCGGCCTTTCAGCTTGTCGATGGCCGCGATCGCCGAATTGGCGGTCGCCAGCATCGGGTCGACGACGATCACCAGCCGGTCGGCGAGGTCGCCCGGCGCCTTGAAGAAATACTCGACCGCCTCCAGCGTCTCATGGTCGCGGTAGAGGCCGATATGGGCGACACGCGCCGCCGGCACCAGATCGAGCAGGCCTTCGAGCAAGCCGTTGCCGGCGCGCAACACCGAGGCGAAGACCAGTTTCTTGCCCTCCAGCGTCGGCGCCTCCATCGTCTCGATCGGCGTCTCGATCGTCGTCGTCGTCAGTTCCAGGTTGCGGGTGACCTCGTAGCCGAGCAGCAGCGAGATCTCGCGCAGCAGCCGCCGGAAGCCGGCCGTCGAGGTCTCTTTCTTGCGCATGATGGTCAGCTTGTGCTGGACCAGCGGATGGTCGACGACGGTGACGCCCTTCATGGTGTTCTCCAACTGCGCAAGTGAATGGTCAATGGTGAATAGTGAATAGTGAACTGGTTTGCGAGTCCTTGGTTGCGCGGCAAAGCTCGCGGTTGACGGACCGAAGCGCCGGGTGAGCCATTCACCATTCACCTGCCCTTGGCGCCGAGCCTGCCGAGCAGCACCGCCCTGGTCTTCCTGTCGACGAAGGCTGCCTCGATGGCCGTCCTGGTGACGGCGGTGAGCGCCTTGTCGTCCATCGCAAAATGCTCGGCGGCGATGTCGTATTCGCGTTTCAGCGAGGTCCAAAAATAGGGCGGGTCATCGGAGTTGAGCGTCACCTTGCAGCCCGCCGCCTTCAAGGCGGGAAAGGGATGGTCGGCGAAACTGTCAAAGATTTTCAGCGCGATGTTGGAGCCGGGGCAGCATTCGAGCACGACGCCTTCGTCGGCGATGCGCCGCACAAGATCGGGGTTCTCGATGGCGCGCACGCCATGGCCGATGCGAGACGGGCGGATGTGGTCGAGTGCCGCCTCGACGCTCTCCCAGCCCATCAATTCGCCGGCATGCACGGTGATGCCGAGGCCGGCCTCGCGGGCGATCTCGAAGGCCCTGACATAATCTTCCAGGTCGCCTATACGCTCGTCGCCGGCGACGCCGAAACCGGTGACCAGCGGATGCCCACAGCGGGCGGCGAAACGTGCCGCCCGTTCGATCGATTCGACACCGAAATTGCGCACGCCGGTGACGATCATGCGGCCTTCGATGCCGGTCTTCGCCTTGGCGCGGGCCATGCCTTCGCCGAGCGCGTCGGTATAGGCCTTCGGCGACAGCCCGGCCTTGCTTGCATGGTCGGGCGAGGTGAAAACCTCGGAATAGATGGCGCCGTCGCGGGCGAGGCTGGTCAGATAGTGATCGGCCAGCCGCGCATAGTCTTCTTCAGTGCGGAACAGGTCCGACGAGAAGTCGTACGCGGCGAGGAAAGAGGTGAAGTCGTGCCAGACGAAGGAGCCGTCCTGGATGTAGGGCGAGGCATCCTTGCCGTATTTCTCAGCCTGGCGGAGGACGAGTTCAGGCGCCGCTGCCCCTTCGATGTGGCAGTGCAGTTCTGCTTTCAAAGGCATTCAATTATCCCGTCAGGCTTTTTTCTTATGACGCAAGTTCCTGTCGGAACCGTGTGACACTTTTCCGGAACCTGCTTCGAAGCGCGGCCGAACACCGCGCCTTAAACAATAGCGCCCGCACCATCGATCGGCTATGGTCCCGCCGATTTTATGGCGGATCAAAACGATGTCGGTTGAAAGAACCACTGCTGCGGGCGGCATGGAAACCTCCTATGGTTTCAAGCGGGTAGGACCAGGCGACAAGCAGTCCCTGGTCAATGATGTTTTCCACAAGGTGGCGAACCGCTACGACCTGATGAACGACCTGATGTCGGCCGGGTTGCATCGGTTGTGGAAGGACGCCATGGTTGCCTGGCTCAATCCACCGAAGCGGCCGGGCTGGAGCGTTCTCGACGTTGCCGGCGGCACCGGCGATGTCGCCTTCCGCATCGTCGAGGCGAGCGGCAAGCACGCTCATGCAACGGTTCTCGATATCAACGGCTCGATGCTCGCCGTCGGCCGCGACCGGGCCGAGAAAAAGGGCCTGTCGGCAAATACCGATTTCGTCGAAGCCAATGCCGAGGAACTGCCTTTTGCCGATGCTACTTTCGACGCCTACACCATCGCTTTCGGCATCCGCAACGTGCCCCGCATCGATGTGGCGCTTGCCGAAGCCTATCGCGTGCTGAAGCCCGGCGGGCGCTTTCTCTGCCTTGAATTCTCCGAGGTCGAGATGCCGCTGCTCGACAAGGTCTACGAAGCATGGTCGTTCAACGCCATCCCGCGGATCGGCAAGATGGTGACCGGCGATGGCGAGCCATATTCCTATCTGGTCGAATCGATCCGCAAATTTCCCAATCAGCAGAATTTCGCGACGATGATTTCGCGCGCGGGCTTCGAGCGCGTCTCATTCCGCAACTACTCCGGCGGCATCGCCGCGCTCCACTCGGGCTGGAAGCTTTGAAGCTGGCCCGTATCTTTCGTACTCAATGTGCTCTTCGCCGGTCTAGGAAATCGGCGGGGCAAAGCCAGCCATGAGCAGCATCGGCGCTGGTTTCAGGCTCGTGCGGGCCGGCTGGGTGCTGGTCCGCGAGGGTGTCATCGCGGCTTTGCCCGGTGACGAGCTCTTCGGCTTGCCGAAATTCGGCTGGCGCATGGCCCGGCTGTTCACCCGCCGTCGCGCGCTTGCCTATGAGCGTGGCGACAGGCTGGCCAAGGCGGTCGTGCGGCTCGGCCCGTCTTACGTCAAGCTCGGCCAGTTCCTGGCGACACGGCCGGATGTCGTCGGAAACGATATCGCGCTTGATCTTGCCATGCTGCAGGACAAGATGCAGACGTTTCCGAAGGCCGAGGCTGTCGCCGCGATAGAGGCCTCGCTCGGACGCAGGGTCGACGAGCTCTATGTCAGTTTTGGCGAGGCCGTCGCCGCCGCCTCGATCGCCCAGGTCCATACCGCCGAAATCCTGCAGAACGGCGTCGTTACCCGGGTGGCGGTGAAGGTCATCCGGCCGGGCGTGCGCCGCCGCTTCTTTCGCGATCTCGAGAGCTATTTTCTCGCCGCCCGGCTGCAGGAAAAATACATCCCGTCGTCGCGCCGGCTGCGGCCCGTCGAGGTGACCGAGACACTGGCCCAGACGACCAAAATCGAAATGGACCTGAGGCTGGAGGCGGCGGCTTTTTCGGAGCTCGGCGAGAATACCAAGGACGATCCCGGCTTCCGTGTGCCGTCGGTCGACTGGGAGCGCACCGGTCGTGACGTGCTGACCATGGAATGGGTCGACGGCATCAAGATGAACGATATTGCCGGCCTAGCCGCCGCCGGCCACGACCTGAAGGCGATTGCCGCCAACCTCGTTCAGTCGTTTCTGCGCCATACGCTGCGCGACGGTTTCTTCCATGCCGACATGCACCCGGGCAACCTGTTTATAGAAGCCGACGGCACCATCGTCGCCGTCGATCTCGGCATTGCCGGCCGGCTCGGCAGGAAGGAGCGCCGGTTCCTCGCCGAAATCCTCTACGGCTTCATCACGCGCGATTACCAGCGCGTCGCCGAAGTGCATTTCGAGGCCGGCTACGTGCCGCGCCAGCACAACGTCGCAGCTTTCGCCCAGGCGATCCGGGCGATCGGCGAACCCATCCACGGCCAGCCGGCCGAGACCATCTCGATGGCCAAGCTGTTGACGCTGCTGTTCGAGGTGACCGACCTGTTCGACATGGCGACGCGATCCGAACTGGTGCTGCTGCAGAAGACCATGGTCGTTGTCGAAGGCGTCGCCCGCACACTCGATCCGGCCTTCAACATGTGGAAGACGTCGGAGCCGGTGGTCAGCCGCTGGATTGCGCGCAATCTCGGCCCGCGCGCGCTGCTGGCCGATGCGCGCGACGGCGCCAACGCGCTGCTGGCGCTGGCCCGTCAGGCGCCGGACCTCGCAGCCCGTACCGAGCGGCTGTCGCGTGAGATCGACCTGATGGCCGAAAACGGCCTGCGCTTCGACGAGGGGACGGCGGACGCGATCGGCAAAGCCGAGGCGCGCCACACCCGCTCCGGCCGGCTGGCGCTGTGGGTGATCGCGCTGACGCTGGTGTATATCGCCTGGAAGCTGCTCTGATTGCAATGACAGCAGTGCTGTCATTGCAATCACGCCGCTTGTCGCTTATGTTAACGGCGAGCAGCTACGCTATGAGCACTATCACAATCCGTAATCTTGATGACGAAGTGAAGCAGGTGCTGCGCGAACGCGCTGCCGCGCGCGGCGTTTCGATGGAGCAGGAAGCGCGGGATGCCTTGCGCAAAGTGACGATCCCCGAGAGCAAGCTCCAGAACGGGGAGTGGCGGCTGAAAGCGTCACGTGACGAGATCTTGGCGCTCGGACGGAAATCAGAACACCCCATTGACCTCAAGGCGCTTACTGATCACATGTGGGATGAGGGACTTCTGTGACCGTTGCAGTTGATACGTCTGCGTTAATCGCAATCATCGGCGCAGAGCCGGATGCGGCTGCATTCGTCGATGTTTTCGGCACCTCATCTGCTGTACTGATAAGCACTGCAACACTTCTGGAGGCACATTGTGTGGCGAACCGGTCCGGCGGTGGCATCAACCCCGCCGAACTTCAGGTGCTCATCGATCGCCTCGAACTGACGGTCGTTCCTTTTGATCTGGCTCAGCTCGAGGTCGCACGACTTGCCTACTCTCGGTACGGTCGCGGATCCCGCCATCGTGCTGACCTCAACATGGGCGACTGTTTCGCCTATGCCCTGGCCAAGACCCGAAACCTGCCGCTACTTTTCAAGGGTGACGATTTCATCCATACCGACATCGAATCGGCGCTGAAGCCGGCATGACATTGGACAAGAACTGGCCTCGGGCATGACCCTCTCCAGCAAGCGCATCCTGCTCATCATCGGCGGAGGCATTGCTGCCTACAAGGCGCTCGACCTGATCCGTCGGCTGCGCGAGCGCGGTGCGGCAGTGCGGGTGGTGATGACCGCCGCGGCGCAGGAATTCGTCACCACGCTGTCGGCCGGGGCGCTGTCCGCCGACCATGTTTTCACCGAACTGTTCGACCGGCAGGACGAGCACGATATCGGCCATATCAGGCTGTCGCGCGAGGCCGACCTTGTGGTCGTGGCGCCGGCCACCGCCGACCTGATGGCAAAGCTCGCCAATGGCCATGCCAACGACCTTGCCTCGACCGTGCTCATCGCCACCGACAAGCGAGTTTTGATGGCGCCGGCGATGAACCCGAAAATGTGGGCGCATCCGGCGGTCCGCCGCAACCGTGCGGCGCTGAGCAAGGACGGCGTCGCATTCGTCGGCCCGGCGAAGGGCGAGATGGCCGAGAGCAACGAGGTGGGCGAGGGCCGCATGGCCGAGCCGCTGGAGATCGTCGCCGCGATCGAGGCGCTGCTCGACGGCCGGCCAAAGCCGCTGGCAGGCAGGAAGATCATTGTCACCTCCGGGCCGACGCATGAGCCGATCGACCCGGTCCGCTACATCGCCAACCGGTCGTCGGGCAAGCAGGGCCACGCCATTGCGGCGGCGCTAGCCAGGCTCGGCGCCGATGTGCGTCTCGTCTCCGGTCCGGTCGGCATTGCCGATCCGGCCGGCGTCGCCACGCTGCACGTCGAAACGGCCGTCGAGATGAAGGACGCGGTCGAGCAGCTGCTGCCGGCCGACGCGGCAGTGTTCGTCGCGGCTGTCGCCGACTGGCGCACTCAAAGTTCGGCCGGGGAAAAGATCAAGAAGGTGGCGGGCGAGGGGCCGCCGGCGCTGCGGATGGTGGAAAATCCCGATATTCTTGCCGGTGTCGGGCATCACAAAAAGCGGCCGATGCTGGTGGTCGGTTTCGCTGCGGAGACGCAGGATCTGGTCAGGAACGCCGAGGCCAAGCTTGCAAAAAAGGGGGCCGATCTTATCGTCGCCAATGATGTCTCGCATGAAGATGGTGCTCCGGGCGTGATGGGCGGCGACCGCAACAAGGTACGGATCGTCTCAAAGGCCGGCGTCGAGGAATGGCCAGAGATGAGCAAGGATGAGGTGGCGACGCGGCTCGCGGCACTGATCGCCGAGCGGCTGAAGACGGTCGTCGTCTAGTCAATCTCCCCTGCGAGGGGGGAGATCGGCAGCTTCGCTGGCGGCGCCCCCGAAATCCGCAAGGCGGCAAGGCATCCCAGGATCCCGAGCGGGATAAACGCCAGGAACAGCCAGGCAGCGACGTTTGCCGCGGCCTCGCGGTTCAGGCCCTCTGAAAAGCCGCTGGCGTAGGCTACGATGCCGGTCAATGCCGCACCCACGGCATAGCCGATGCGCTGCATGGTCGGCACGGCGGCCGAGGCGATCGTCTGCTCGCCCTCCCGCGCCGATGCCACGATTACGCGCGTGACGAACGGCCAGGCGATGCCGAAGCCGCCGCCTTGCAACAAGGCACAAAGCAGGATCAGCGGGATCGAGCCCGCCGGCACAGTATAGGCGAAACCGGCAACGCCCGTGGCGATCATCAGCGCACCGCCGACAATGATCAGCCGCTCGCGTTCCGGCGGCGCATTGGCGACGAGGATCGACAGGATCGACCAGGCGATCGATTCGCCGGCGATGATGTAGCCGGTGGTCAGGATCGGGATGCCGTGCAGGCTGGTCAGCAGCAGCGGTCCGTAGACGGTAAAGGAGCAGGTCGCCACCGAGAACGCCGCGACCATGGTCATGCCCGCGCCGACCGGCGAGCGCCATGAGAACAGCCGCGACGGGAACAGGCGCGAGCGCGGCTTCAGTGCGTCGATATAGATAAACAGCGCCAGGCCGATCAGGCCGAGGCTGAGCAGCAGCGACGAGCGCAGCAGGGCGATGTCGACGCCGGCGGTGGCTATCAGCACGACGCTGACGGCGAGGCAGCCAAGAGCCGCCAAGGGGAAGGGCGGCGCCGAGCCGCCGGTCGCCTGCGGCCTTGTTGCTTCAGGTGTATCGAGCACGAGGAAGCTTGCCAGCGCCATGGCCGTGCCGCCGAGGGTGAAGACGCCGAAGGCCCAGCGCCAGGACAGCAATTCGGTCATGACCGCGCCGAGCACCGGCCCGCTGAAGGCGGCGACACCCCAGACCGCCGACATGACGCCGAAAAGCTGCGGCCAGATCGCGCGGGCAAACAGCCGCTCGACCGAGACGAAGGCCAGCGACACCAGCGCGCCGCCACCGAGCCCCTCGATCAGGCGGCCGCAGAGGAACAGCGGCATCAAAGGCGCGGCGGCGCAAACCAGCGCGCCGCCGGCATAGAGCATCGCGGCGACCATCATGTTGGTGCGCAGTGCGACATAGCTCACCAGCCGTCCGGCGGCCGCACCGGCAACGATGGCGCCGAGCTCGTAGATCGCCAGCGACCAGCCCACCAGTTGCACGCCGGCGAGCTCGCCGACCATGGCCGGCATGACCGTTGCCACCATCGTTTCGTTGGTGGCGTGCAGCAGGATGCCGAGGCTGATGAAGCAGAAGCGCGCCAGATCGCCGCTCGCCCACAGCGCGCGCCAGTCGACCCTGTTTGTGCTTGTCTTGGTCATCCGGCCCCCCAGGCTTTCTTAGACGCTGGTCTAAAGTATTGGAGCGTTCTTCACGTCCAAATGAGTACATGCCGCAGTATGGGAGGACTTCTAGAACCTCAACCGCAGTTGAGATCAAGCGGCTTTGATCGCCGTTGGCGTGGCGGATTTCAAATTGTGCGATGGGGGACGATCACGAAGCGTTGAGATTCTGGCCAGACCGAAGACAAGCAATATTGGATCGCCGCAATCTTCGGTCACGATAACGGCATGAACACAGTTGCCATGCCGTGATCTTCGAGCGCCGCAACTTTGAACATCAGGGCGGCCCATTCTCCGCGGAGTGGGCCTGCCGGAAACTATGAGCCTTCGGCAGCTATTCGCAGGCCGACACCTACGCTCCCCGCCGCTCGGGAGCCATGCTACGCCGCTATTTCAACGAGTGGATCAGATCCAGCGAGGTGACGGCGACCGCCAGGTTGACGCCGGTCTGTGCCTGGACACTGAGCGGCTGCAGCGAAAAGGCGCTGTCGAGGCCGCCGACCAGGAGATTGGCGCCGCCACCGGTGACCACGCTGGCCTCGGCGTTCACGCCATAGTAGCTGCCGGCAAGGTCGCCTTCATCGTGGTTGCGGGTCGCCGCCAGAACCGCCCATACCAGCTGGCCCTGATGCGTCCGGCCGACATCGACGCCGAGCTTGGAAATCACCCCGGTATAGACTTCGGAGGGGCCGCCACGATGTGGACGAAAGACACAGGAAACACCCTTGTTGGAGGTGACGAGATAGGCCGTGCCGCCGTCGATGGTGCAGTCGAGCACGCCGAGCTGGAGCTTGCTGGCGCTGGCGGGAGCGGCAACGACGGTCGTCGCGAGAGCGGCGGCACAAGCGAGTTTCTTGATCATGGCAGGGTCCTTTCGAAATTGCCTTGTACAAACGGCTGAGCACGCCGAGCGTTCCGCCGAAAACTTGGCGCCAGCAACGCAAGGGTAAACGCAGGGTTGTCGGGGCGCGGAAAGGGCCGCCCGATTAACCGGCCGCTCAGCCGGTGCTGGTGCGGGCCAGGCCGTCCTTGGCCGGCTGGTAGGTCGGATTGAGGTGCACGGCCTCGCGGTAGGATTTCGCGGCCCTGACCTTGTCGCCGCGCCGCTCGTAGATCAACGCCTGGTTGGACCAGGCCTCGGCATTCTTGCCGTCGAGCTTGATGGCCATGTTGAAGTCGGCGAATGCATTGTCCTCGTCGTTCATGGCCAGGTAGGAGAGGCCGCGCCCGTTGTAGGGCTCGGAGGCGTCCGGCGCCAACGAAATGGCAGTCGAGAAATCCTCGATGGCAAAGGCGTGCTGGCCCTGGCTCTGGTAGATCAGGCCGCGATTGTGATAGGCGCGCGCGTCGGTCGTGTCGAGCTGGATGGCCTTCTGGAAATCGTTGAAGGCTTCCTGCACCCGGCCCGCCCTGCGGTAGAGATTGCCGCGGCCGATATAGGCGGCGTCATAGTTGGGATTGATCTGGATCGAGCGGTTGTAGTCGGCAAGCGCGCTCGCCTGGTCGCCGAGGAAGCGCTGGATGAGCGCGCGATTCGAATAGGCCTGGTAAAAATTCGGATTGAGCTGGATGGCGGTGTTGAAGTCCTTCAGCGCCGCCTGGTACTGGCCGCCGCGGCCATAGGCCGAGCCGCGCACATTGTAGGCTTCCGGATCCTGGGGGTTGCGCTGGATCACCGCCGATAGCGAGGAGATGTTCTCGCTCGAGGCTTGCGCCTTGTCGATGTTGTTGAACTCGCCGGTCGGAACGCTCTGGCAGCTGGCAAGCGCCATCCCGGAAAGCAGGGCTGCCGTCAGGGCGAGGCCGCGCCACGCGGTTCTGCGCTCTACGGTAATTGCGTCCATGTCTGCCCTGTCCTTACTGCGCCGTCTGGTCCGTTCCCCCTCCGAACCGGCATCTCTCCCAACCGGTCCTTTCGGACCGGGTCTACATCACAACAAAAAAGGTGGCGGCGATTCCGCATCGCGCCACCCTGGATATCCTTGGAAAAGGACGAAAAATTGGCGTCAGAACCGCGGCGGACGCGGGGCACCGGCACCGGCAGCACCGGCCGCGACCGGACGCGGCGTCATCGGCAGCAGGCCTTCGCGCTGGGCACGCTTGCGGGCCAGCTTGCGGGCACGGCGCACGGCTTCCGCCTTTTCACGGGCGCGCTTCTCGGAGGGCTTCTCGTAATGTCCGCGCATCTTCATTTCGCGGAAGATGCCTTCGCGCTGCATCTTTTTCTTGAGCGCGCGAAGCGCCTGATCAACATTGTTGTCGCGGACGAGTACCTGCACGGGCAATCCTGTCTTTCGGGTTTGAAATCAACAGGCAAGCGGCCATAGCCACAAGCCTCCGCGGCGCGTTACACCACGAATTGGGGCGGCTGATAGCAGAATCAAGGCGCTCTGTCCACTGCCGATTGAGAGGTGGTGCCGACCCCGAAACGAAAAACCCGCCTCAGCGGCGGGTCGTTGGTCTGAATCAGCACCATACCGAGTTTACTAGCATAGCTGCCGGCACAAAGCAAGAACAAAATTCGCCTTGGGCCAGATAGGCGACGCTACGCCGTGGCCAGGTGGAGCTGCTCGAAACCCTCGAAGAACTCGCCGTAGTCGCAGGTTATCTCCTCGCCGGCGGCGATGTCGCGGGTCGCAGTGGCCCCGCCATATTGCGAAAAGTCGGTGTTCGGTTTGTCGGCGTGGTTCATGAAGCGGCCATTGTCGACCTCATAGACCATGAAGCCCGGCCGGTCCGGACTGGGATAGGCATATCTGTCGAGCAATTCCTTGAGGTGCGGCGGCGCCGTCTCGTATCTTTCCACCTGGATCAGCCGGTCGAAGTCCGGATCGAGCCGCCAGATCTGCGCCCCTTTCCGGATCGGCTCGGCGGCGAACACGCCGACGCCTTCGATTGCGCTTGCGGCGATATAGGTCCTGATCAGCAGCATGTTTCCAACCCATCTTCGAGGAGAAGACGGAATCGTCAAATCGCCGGGAAAAGCAAGACCGGTTTTCAGGCATTGCGGCTGGCGGGCCTCACCGACCGCGAAACGCTTCACGTGCGGGTGATCGAGACGCCGCCGTCGGCGAACAGGGCCGCGCCGGTGGTGAAGCTCGATGCATCGGAAGCCAGATAGAGCGCCGAGCGGGCGATCTCGTCAGGCTCGGCGACGCGCTTCAAGGCATGCAGGTTTTCAACGAAGGCTCGCGATTCAGGGGTCTTGAACGTTGCCGAAGGCGTGTCGGTGCCGCCCGGCAGCAGCGCGTTGACCCGCACGCCTTTGGCGCCATATTCGGCGGCCAGCACCTGCGTCAATCCGATCAGTCCGGCCTTGCTCGCGGCATAGCTGGTCATGCCGGGCATGCCGACCGTGTGGCCGACAAAGGTGGAGGTGAAGATCAGCGATCCGCCGCCGCGGTCGACCATCGCCGGCACCTGATATTTTGCGCCGAGAAAGGCGCTGGTCAGGTTGGTGTCGAGCGTCTCGCGCCAGCCCTCCAGCGACAGCTCCGAAACCGGCCCGGTCTTGCCGACCGAACCGGCATTGTTGAAGGCGATGTCCAGCCCGCCGAATTTCTCGACCGCGAGGTCGACCAGGGCCTTCGCGTAGGCTTCGTCGCGGACATCGCCGGCAAGGGCGATGGCGGTGCCGTCGGCGTCTTCGATTTCGGCAACCAGCGCGTCAAGCTCCGCCTTGCGGCGGGCAGCGACGACCACCTTGGCGCCTTCCTCCGCAAACAGCTTGGCCGTGGCGCGGCCGATCTCGGAACTGGCGCCTGTGACGAGGGCAACTTTGTTGGCAAGTGTGAGCATTTTCCTGCATCCTTTTCGCGCCGGCCCTTGCCGGCAATCGGGATGCTTGGTCGCAAATCGAGGCGGCGCGAGCCACCCGATACCTGCGAGGTCGTGTCGGCCTGGACTATTGCCTAAGCAGCCAGCCGAGCCGATCGAGCGAAAATGCGTAGCTGACGGCGATCAGCAGTGCGACGGCTATGCCGGCTGTCGTGCAACCGGCCAGGTGGAATCCGGCAGCGCCGCCGAACAGGATGACGAGTTCGAGCACCAGCCGCAAACCGCCCGGCACCGGAACCGGCGCCCGCCCCGAGCGGCTCGGATCGTTCGGCACCGCGAAGATTCCCCAGAGCGCGGCGGCGCCGAACGGCAATGCCACGGCAAGGATCCAACGCCACATGCCCGCTGAGAGGCTCCAGCCCGCCATGCCGAGGCCGAGCAAAGCGGCGAGCTCCAGCAGGAAGCGCAATGTCAGATTCCACCAGACGTTACCCACCGCCATAATCCTCCGATCGTCAGTCAACGGATAGCGCTCGAAGGCAATTGCATCAACCTGCCCGCATGCCTCTTCTCCACCATGGCGCAAAACGGCAAGCCCCGTCGCAAACAGTGCAAGGCTGGCAGCGCCGTTTCGCTAGTGATACAAGCTCGCGCGCCGGGGTTGGCTGATCTGCCCGGCCGTCATTTGCGAGGCCTGCGACGTTGAAGAAATACTCGGTATTCGCCATCGCCCGCGAGGCCATGCGCGGCCACAAGGGTTGGGAGGAACAGTGGTCCTCGCCGGAGCCGAAGAAGGAGTACGACGTCATCATCGTCGGCGCCGGCGGCCACGGCCTGGCCACCGCCTATTATCTCGCCACCGTGCACGGCATCACCAACGTCGCGGTATTGGAAAAAGGCTGGCTCGGCGGCGGCAATACCGGCCGCAACACCACCATTATCCGCTCGAACTATCTCTACGACGAGAGCGCCGGAATCTACGATCACGCGCTGAAGCTGTGGGACGGGCTCAGCCAGGAGCTCAACTACAACGTCATGTATTCGCCGCGCGGCGTCATGATGCTCGCCCATAACGTCCACGACATCCAGGTGCTGAAGCGCCACGTCCATGCCAACCGGCTGAACGGCATCGACAATGAATGGCTGACGCCGGAGCAGGCCAAGGAATTCTGCCCGCCGCTCAACATTTCACGCAATGCGCGCTATCCGGTGATGGGCGCCTCCCTGCAGCGCCGTGGCGGCACGGCGCGTCACGATGCGGTCGCCTGGGGCTATGCGCGCGGCGCCTCGGCGCGCGGCGTCCACATCATCCAGAATTGCGAGGTCACCGGCGTCAAGCGGGCGCCGAACGGTGCGGTCACAGGCGTCGAGACGACGCACGGCTTCATCGGCGCCAGCAAGGTCGGCGTGGTCGCCGCCGGCCACTCCTCGGTGATCATGAACATGGCCGGCGTGCGTATGCCGCTGGAAAGCTATCCGCTGCAGGCGCTGGTGTCGGAGCCGGTCAAGCCGGTGGTGCCTTGTGTGGTGATGTCGAACACGGTGCATGCCTATATCTCGCAATCCGACAAGGGCGAACTGGTAATCGGCGCCGGCACCGACCAGTATGTCTCCTATTCGCAGACCGGCGGGCTGCACATTTTGCAACATACGCTCGATGCGATCTGCGAGATGTTCCCGATCTTCACCCGGATGAAGATGCTGCGCTCATGGGGCGGCATCGTCGACGTGACGCCGGACCGTTCGCCGATCCTGGCCAAGACGCCGGTGCCCGGCCTCTATGTCAATTGCGGCTGGGGCACGGGCGGTTTCAAGGCGACGCCGGGTTCGGGCCATGTCTTTGCCCATACCATCGCCAGGGACGATCCGCACCCGATCAACGCGCCCTTCACCATCGAGCGCTTCCGCACCGGCCGCCTCATCGACGAGGCGGCGGCGGCAGCGGTGGCGCACTGATGATGACCGAGATGGCCGTCGCCATGCCGCTGATGCTCGCCGGCGAGCAAGGCCTGTTCCATTTTCCGTCGCCGGACGAGGTGCGCACGCAGCCGATCAGCCGCGCCGAAAACGAGACCGAATGGCCGTTTTCGGTCGACGACGGCATTCTGGCCTGCGTCTGGAGCGGCGGACAAAGGGTCGTCTCGTTTCTTGAAGGCCGGCCGGCGGATCTGGACAACGACGAGCCGTTCGAGCCGCGCGTCGTCATCGTCACGGTCGATCCGGTCCTGCTGACGATCGGCAACATGGCCAACCGCGACCTCTTCAGCCCTGCGGCAAGCATCGAGGAGCGCATCCGGCTGGTCGCGCCCTTCGTGACCTTGGGCCAGAGGCTTTGCGACCAACCGGCCGGCGCCCGCGTCGGCCACGGCGAATTGTAGGACCAACCATGCTTCTCATCCGCTGCCCCTATTGCGAGGAAGAGCGTCCGGAGCTCGAATTCCGCAACGCCGGCGAGGCGCATATTGCGCGTTCCCCAAACATCGCCGGCGAGAGCGACGACGATTTCGAAAAGTTCTTCTTCATCCGCTCAAATCCCAAGGGCATCATCTATGAGCGCTGGCGGCACATGCACGGCTGCGCGCGGTTCTTCAACGCCGTGCGCGACACCGTCAGCGACAGGTTCCTGATGACCTACAAGGCCGGCGAGCCGAAGCCCGTAAAGCTGCCGGGAGGCACCAAATGAGCGCGACATTCCGCATTGCCGGCGCCGGACGGCTCAAACAGGCAAAGATAGCTGGCTTCAGCTTCGATGGCCGTCCCTATACCGGTATCGAGGGCGACACGCTGGCCTCGGCGCTGCTTGCCAATGGCGTCCATCTTGTCGGCCGGTCGTTCAAGTACCACCGGCCGCGCGGCTTTCTGTCGGCCGGCGCCGAAGAGCCGAACGCGCTGGTCGAGATCAAACGCGACGCGGCACGCAAGACGCCGAACGTCCGAGCTACGGTGCAGGAGCTCTATGACGGGCTGACCGCGCAGTCACAGAACCGCTGGCCGTCGCTCGCCTTCGACATCGGCGCGGTCAGCAGTATTGCCTCGCCGATGCTTTCGGCCGGCTTCTACTACAAGACGTTCATGTGGCCGAAGACTGCGTGGAAAAACCTCTACGAACCAAAGATTAGGGCCGCCGCCGGCCTTGGCGTCGCTCCCGACCAGCCGGACCCCGACCATTATTCGGCGCGCTTCGCCCACTGCGATGTGCTGGTGCTGGGCGGCGGTGCCGCGGGTATCGCCGCGGCATTGGCCGCGGCTGAAACCGGGGCGCTTGTCATCCTTGCCGACGAGCAGGCGGAATTCGGCGGCAGCCTTCATTTCGAGAGCGGCGCCAGGATCGATGGCCAGGATGGTTTTGCCTGGGCGCAGTCCGCCGTCGCCAAGTTGAAGTCGATGGACAATGTGCGCGTGCTGCCGCGCACCACGGCGTTCGGCTATTACGCGCAGAATTTCGTCGGGCTGGTCGAGCGCGTCAGCGACCATCTGCAGAACCCCGGCCGCGACGTGCCGCGCGAGCGGCTGTGGCAGGTTCGCGCCAAACGCGTGGTGCTGGCGACCGGCGCCATCGAGCGCCACATGGTGTTTGCCGACAACGACCGCCCCGGCATCATGCTGGCGTCGGCGGCGCGCACCTATCTCAACCATTACGGCGTCGCCGTCGGCAGGAATGTCGGCGTCTATACGGCGAACGATTCCGCCTACGCGGCGGCGATCGACCTGAAAAAGGCCGGCATCAACGTGGCGGCGATCGTCGATCTGCGCGACAACCCGACCGGGCCGGTGATCGACGAGGCGAGGGCGCTCGGCATCGAGGTCAATTTCGGTCGCGCGGTGATCCGGGCCGGCGGCAAATTGCGGGTGTCGTCGATGACCGTGCAGCCGAAGAACGGCGGCGGCGAGCGCACCATTCCGGTGGACGCGATCCTGATGTCGGCCGGCTGGACGCCGTCGGTGCACCTGTTCTCGCAATCACGCGGCAAGGTCGCCTTCAACGACGAGACCAAGCGCTTTGTGCCCGGAATTTATGCGCAGGACTGCGTCTCGGTCGGCGCCTGCAACGGCACCGACGGGCTGTCGGCCACCATCGACGAAGCTTACGCCGCCGGCGCCAAGGCGGCCAAAGATGCCGGCGGCAAGCCGGCCAAGGGCACCAAGCCGAAGGTCGACGCCGGCGAAAGCTGGTCGCGCGGCATGCTGGGTGCAGCACCCGGTGCCGGCGCCGACACGACGGTGAAGGCGTTCGTCGACTTCCAGAACGACGTCACCGCCAAGGACATCCGCCAGGCAGTGCATGAGGGCATGCGCTCGATCGAGCACGTCAAGCGCTTCACCACCAATGGCATGGCGACCGACCAGGGCAAGACCTCCAACATGCACGGCCTGGCGATTGCCGCCGAGACGTTGGGCAAGCCGATCCCGCAGGTCGGGCTGACGACGTTCCGCGCGCCGTATACGCCGGTGACATTCGGCTCGATCGTCGGGCACGCGCGGGGTCCCCTGTTCGACCCGACCCGCAAGACGGCGATCCATCCCTGGGCCGAGCGCCAGGGCGCTGTATTCGAGGATGTCGGTCAGTGGAAGCGCGCCTGGTATTTCCCGAAGCCGGGCGAGGACATACATGCCGCCGTCGACCGCGAATGTGTCACGGTGCGCAAGACGGCCGGCCTGTTCGACGCCTCGACGCTAGGCAAGATCGAGGTGGTCGGGCCGGATGCGGCCAAATTCATGGAACTGCTCTACACCAATCCATGGGAGAAGCTCGAGCCCGGCCGCTGCCGTTACGGCATCATGCTGCGCGAGGACGGCTTCATCTATGACGACGGTGTCGTCGGCAGGCTTGCACCCGACCGTTTCCATGTGACAACGACGACCGGCGGCGCGCCGCGGGTCATGAACCATATGGAAGACTATCTCCAGACCGAGTTCCCGCATCTCAACGTCTGGCTGACCTCGATTACCGAGCAATGGGCGGTGATTGCCGTGCAGGGACCGAAGTCTCGCGACATCATTGCGCCGCTGGTCGAGGGCATCGACATGTCGGATGAGGCGCTGCCGCATATGTCGGTGCGCGAAGGCCGGATTTGCGGCGTGCCGACCAGGCTGTTTCGCATGTCGTTCAGCGGTGAGCGCGGCTTCGAGGTCAACGTGCCGGCCGACTACGGCGAAGCGGTCTGGGAAGCGTTGTGGGCCCAGGGCCAGAAGCATGGCGCCTGTGCCTATGGCACAGAGTCTATGCATGTGCTGCGCGCCGAAAAGGGCTACATCATCGTCGGCCAGGATACCGACGGCACGGTGACGCCGAACGACGCCGGGCTCGACTGGGCGGTTGGCAAGAAGAAGACCGACTTCGTCGGCATTCGCGGCATGGCGCGGCCGGATCTGGTCGCCAAGGGCCGCAAGCAGCTTGTCGGCCTGAAGACCAGGGATCCCAAGGTGGTGCTGGAGGAGGGCGCGCAGATCGTCGCGGACCCGAAGCAGGCAATCCCGATGAAGATGATTGGCCATGTCACGTCGAGCTACTGGTCGCAAAATTGCGGCCGCTCGATCGCGCTGGGGCTGGTTGCCGGCGGCCGCGATCGCACGGGCGAGACGCTCTATGTGCCGATGCCGAACGGGGTGATCGAGGTGGAGGTCACCGGCATGGTGTTCTTCGACGAGAAGGGGGAGCGCCTCAATGGCTAAGGCCGCCGTGAAAACCACCACCGCCGGACCCTCAGTCGAACGCCGTCCGGCTCTCGCCGGCCAGTCGCTTTCCGCCGCCGGCGTTATACTTGCCGTGCTGCCGCCGGCCGAGCGCATATCGCTGCGCGCGCCGGAAGGCTCGATTGCGGCACTTTCGAAAGCGCTCGGTGTCGTCCTGCCGCAAAGGCCGAAGACCTCGGCGGCAAAGGCCGGACGCACGGCCTTGTGGCTCGGGCCGGACGAATGGCTGGTCATCGACGAGAACGGAAAAGATCCGCTCGCCGACTGCGCCAGCATTTCCGTACTGCGTTCGGCGGTCGGCATCTCGCACCGCAACGTCGCCATATCGGTTATCGGTCCGGCTGCCGCGGCGACGATCAATGCCGGCTGCCCGCAGGATCTGTCGCTCGACGCCTTTCCGGTCGGGGCGGCGTCGCGTAGCATTCTCGGCAAGGTCGAAATTGTGCTGTTGCGCACGGCGGCCGACGCGTTCCGCGTCGAATGCTGGCGTTCCTTTTCCGATTATGTCTTTACTTTTCTGTCCGAGGCAGCGCGCGACGCGGCAGCATAGGCATGTTCGCCGCGCCTGACCGTTCTGCGACAGCGAGCCGAGGGAGAATGCAAATGCCGCCGAACTCCGCGCCGAAGTCGCCGGTCAAGACGCCGGCCGTGCGCTCTTTTGAAGACGAGCAGCGCACTGGGACGGATATCGAAGAGGAACTCGAGGAAGGCCTCGAGGATACATTCCCGGCCAGCGATCCGGTGTCGATCACCGGAACGGCCATTCCCGGCGCACCGGCCAGACCCGGCAAGCGTAAGAACGTGGCGGGACAGAAGCGTAAGAAGTGATCTGCACGCCGCGATAAAGCAGGGCTGAAGCAGACAAGATCGGCGGCCGGAAATTCCTGCCGCCCTTTCGGTTCATCACCGCGTATTGTCGCCGGGCCGGCTCAGAAGCTGCTTGGCACGATCCACGGGTCGATGCCGATGCCGAGCCTCGGGCCCTTGCTGCCGCCCTTGTGTGTCGGGGCATCGGCGTTTTCAAGCGATCCGGTCGGCGCGCAATCGAGCTTCACATCGGCCTTGGTGTCGATGCAGGCCGCTTCTTGCTTGGCTGGCTGACTGCTGCCGGCAAATGCGGCGCCAGAGAGCGCCAGCAGGGCGGCGAGCATGAGGATTGCCTTCTTCATCGTCGGTCTCCGGTTCAGCTATTGAATTTCTCGTACATGTACGGAACTGCGTACAGATACGCTCTGGACTCCCGGTGTTCAAGCAAAATCATACGCGTACGGAGAATTGCCGAACGCTCGGCGCCGCAGCGCAGATCGTTCGGAGAAGATCCTGCAGATCGGGAGGAGCGTCGCTCTTCAGCAGTTGACCGACGGCGTCAGCGGCGCAATCTCGTGCGCGGCGATGGCTTCGAGCATGATGTCGCCGATCCGTGTGATGAACGTCGTCTGGTCGCCGAACGGGTAGAACGGGAAGGTGATCAGCAACGAGATGGCGCCGTGGCCGACCGCCCACAGCATGGTGGCGATGGCGCGTGGATCGCCTTTGAGCCTGCCGGCGGCAACGCAGGCTTCGACCCTCGCGATCAGCACTTTCATCGCCGGGTTGCCGCTCTCCATTTCGGCGAAGGTCTTTCCGGCTGGCGGCCTGACTTTTTCGGTCATGAAGACGGTGCGGTATTCGTTGGGATTTTCCAGCCCAAAGGCGGCGTATTCGACAAGCACCGCCTTGAGCGCCTCGATCGGGTCGTCGGCCGTATGATTTGCGATGCGCCTGGCCAAGGTCTCGAAGGCATCCTCGGCCAGCGCGAACAGGATGTCCTGCTTGTCGGCGAAATAGGAATAGACCGACATCGGCGCATAGCCAACGCGCTCTGCGAGCTTGCGGATGGTGAGGCCGTCATAGCCTTCTTCCTGGACAAGCTTGTGCGCGGCGTCGACAAGTTCGGAACGCAGTTCGGCCTTTTGTTTTTCGCGGCGCTCCTGGACGCTTAGCTGCAACTTTCTACTGCCTTATGACTGATGGCTGGATGCAGCATATATACGCTGTACGGCGTCGGGCAAGGGTGGCACGAAGCAGAAGCTTGACTGCCCATGTAACCCGGCAATAAGGCCGGCAACATCGGACTGTTACAGACCAAGACTAATTCGCGGCTCTGCAAGAATTTCGTTTCGGGAGGCCGTTATGACCGGAACTGAGCTTTCGTCCGGCGTGCCGGACGTGGACCCGCTTTCCCATCGCGCCAGGATGGCGCTCAGGCGCGTCGTCATGGTCGCATGGCTGGCGATCGCGCTCGGCTTCGCCATGGAAGCTCTCATTCTGACCGTCAGATTTGCGGCAGGTGCCTACCCCGCGACGACGCAGGTTCTGATCGAACTGGCGCAAGGCGTGACCTGGTCGTTCTTCGTCTGCGCCGGCGTCAGCCTCGGCACGGCACTCACCAAGGTGCGAGCCTCGCTCGGCGGCTTGATCAGCGCGATTTCAGCGCCACTGGCGATGGGCATCGCCAAAGGGACGCAAAAGGTTATGGTCAGCGCGCTGGACGCGGCGGCAAAGCCGGCCATCCTGTCGCTCACGACCCTGGGTGTGCTGCGGGCGATCGAATACGGGCTGCTCGGCTGGATACTGGCGTCGCTGGCATCGAAGGAAGAACCCCGTCCGCTCCATTTCGCGCTGGCAGGCGCCCTGATAGGCGCGGTATTCGGCGGCGGCATCACGGTGCTGACCATCGAGACGGCCGCGGCAAATGACGCTGCTCTCGCATTGCCACAGGCGATCGCAACCGGCCTCAACGAGATCGTGTTTCCAATCGGTTGCTCACTGGTCGTCTACATTGCGCTGCAGGTCAGCCGCCATATGAAGTATGTCGCGGCCGAAGCCAAACAGATTTAGGTCCCCGGGCGTTGGATGCCTCAAACCGCTTCCGGTTGGCGTTCGATCAGCGTCAGCGTCAGCCAGCGCGCGGTCAGCGCCGGTTTTTTCGAGCCCTCGATCTCGATCGTCACGTCGTGCGCCGTCTGCACCCAGCCGGACGGCCTGACCTTGACGTCAGCCAGCACGAAACGGGTGCGGATGCGCGAGCCGGTCTTCACCGGCGCCAGGAAGCGCAGCGAATCGAAGCCATGATTGACGCCCATCTTGCTGTTTTCCAGCGGCGGCATGGTTTCGAAGGTCATCGCCGACAACAGCGAAAGCGACAGGAAGCCATGCGCGATGGTGCCGCCGAACGGCGTTTCGCGGCTGGCGCGTTCCGGATCGCAATGGATGAACTGATGGTCGTCGGTGGCATCGGCGAACTGGTCGATCATGCGCTGGGTGACGACCCGCCATGGCGACACGCCGACCTCCTTGCCGACGTTGGCCAGAAGCACATCGAGACTGATCGGTTCCACGCTGATGTCCTCCATCTTCACCCCCGGCATTTCACTCGCCGGATGGCGTGCGTCTCATTCCTTGAATAATGTCAGCCCGTGTTGCACCGACTGCCCGCCATCGATCGACAGGATGGCGCCGGTGACATAGCTGCCGGCACGGCTGCACAAATAGAGCGTTGCGCCGGCAATGTCATCCGGTGCGCCGATGCGGCCGATCGGAACATGATTGCCGACATGTCTTGCCTGGTCTTCGGTGCCGGTGGCGAAGGCCGTCATCCGGCTCCGGAAAGGGCCAGGCGCAAAGGCGTTGACGGTGATGCGGCGGGCGGCGAATTCGATCGCCAGGATGCGCGTCAGGTGGTGAACCGCGGCCTTCGAGGCCGAGTAGGAGTAGGCATCTTCGGCCAAAGGCTGCGTGCCCATCACCGATCCGAGGTTGATCACCCGGGCCGGGTCGGCATCGCTGGCGGCGGCCTCGAGCAGTGGCAGCAACTCGCGCGTCAGGTGGAAGACCGCGGTCACATTGACGCCGAACACCTTGGCCCAGGCATGGTAGGGAAAGCTTTCCAGCGGCGCCCCCCAGGAGATGCCGGCATTGTTGACCAGGATATGCAGCCGCTCGGTCCGCGCCCTGACCTCGGCCACAAGCGCCGCAATGCCGGCCTCGCTGGAGACGTCGCCGGCAAAACCTTCCGCCCTGCCGGGCGCGCCAAGGCCGTTCAACTCGCCGGCTACCCCGACGCAATCCTCGCCCTTGCGCGAGGCGATCATCACGGTGGCGCCGGCCTTGACCAGAGCGGTCGCCGCCATGCGCCCGATGCCGGTCGCGGCGCCGGTGACCAGCGCCGTCTTGCCGGCGACTGAGAACAGCTCGTCCAGATAGCTCATCGATTTCCTCCGCGCAGTTCACCGCTGTTTGACTGATGGTTCAAGGAGCGGCTTCGCATCGACAAGGCTAGCCGAACTACGATTATCCTTGCCACGCCAAAAGTATCCGGACTGCGGCGATGGCACGGTTTGCGGCTGAAATGGTTAAGCCCGAACGGCAAGGCGGTCATTCGGCCGTGACATGGGTCGGATGAATGATGCAGCCGTCCCTCTAAGCGAGCACCTTGGCCCCAGCGGTTCATTTCGCGCGTGAAGCAAGTCGTCATTACTCCTCCGCCAAGCCGCAGGCGGGTCTTGATGACGTGGGACGGTGGTTGAGCGATAGGGCAGGACTGACATTCGTCGTCGTGGACGGGAGCTATGCTTCCCCGGGGGAACTGTGGGTAAGAAACAACGCATCGTCCTGCTGGCAGCTGTTTTGGCGTCTGCCTTTGGCGTTTTGTTGCTGATCCTGATCCTGCAGATGGTCAGTTTTTTGGTTGACTAGGCACGGCCAGGAGCGTGCTTTCCAAAAGCCTGCGCTACCGCAGGCTTTCCAGCTCGCGGATGCGTTTGGCGCCGTCGGCCTCGAGCTGCCTTGTGACGGCGCCGATCAGCGCTTCGGCAACGACGAAAAGGGCGGCGGATGAGTCCCAGGCCGAAGGCACGGCGGTGCGCCCGGCGATGACATGGCGGGCAAAGCGGGCGATCGGCGACAGCCACTGGTCGGTAAACAGCACGATCTGCACGCCGCGCTGGTTGGCGGTCTCGGCAAAGCGGACGAGGCTGTCCTGATAGCGCCGGATGTCGAAGATCACCAGCACGTCGCGCTTGCCCATGTCGATCAGCCGGTCGCGCCAGACGCTTTCCTGGCCGGCGAGATGGAAGACGTTGGGTTTGATGATAGCAAGGTGGGCCGCCATATAGCGCGCCAGCGGATCGGTGAAGCGGCCGCCGATCAGGAATGTCTTGCCGCGCCGGTCGGCCAGCTTGGCGACGATGTCGGCAAGCTGCTTGTCCGAGAGATGCCGGAATGTCTCGCGCATATTGTCGAGCGTTGCCTCCAGCATCGGCGAGACGGCGCTGGCGCCCTGCGATGGCGGAT
Organism: Mesorhizobium sp. M1334; assembly: GCF_040317995.1. Classification (NCBI taxonomy): domain Bacteria; kingdom Pseudomonadati; phylum Pseudomonadota; class Alphaproteobacteria; order Hyphomicrobiales; family Phyllobacteriaceae; genus Mesorhizobium; species Mesorhizobium sp. M1334. Next base: position 205,190 of record NZ_JAMYLM010000002.1, on the reverse strand, counting down.
TGAGCGCGCGCGAGGCCGGCGACTGCAATTGCGCCGCCAGCTCGTCTTGCAGCGTCGACTGGAATTCCGGATAGTTCTGGAAGCCGAGCCGGGCGACGAAACGCAGGATCGTCGGCGACGACACGCCGGCGGCAGCCGAGAATTCGGCGACCGTCTTCAGCCCGATTAGCGGATAGCTGGCGATCAGTGTTTGTGCAGCGCGCCGCTCGCCGGCCGGCATGGCGCCGATGCGGTCGGAGATCAGTTCGGCAATGCTGGAAACCATGTTTTTCCCCACCCTGGCCGTGCCGTTACCGCATTATCGAAATCGCGTTTGACAAAGCCGGCCAAACTGTATGAAATCATCCGCAGGGACGCAATGAGGCAAAATACGTAACATACGATACAGCGCTCCCCGGGGACAGCAGACAATGGAGACAGCACGGCCCGCCAGCCTTGCATCGCCTGAAACCGTAAGGGTGACGAACCCTGGCGGATCGAGCCCTTTCGTGCTGACCTGCGACCACGCCTCAAACTTCCTGCCACCGGAATTCGGAACGCTCGGCCTTGCCGCCGAGGATCTTTCCCGCCACATCGCCTGGGATCCCGGCGCCTTGCCGGTGGCGCGCCGCATGGCCGAGGCACTGGATGCGACGCTGGTCGAGACCTGCATCTCGCGGCTCGTTATCGACTGCAACCGGCCGCTCGACGCGCCGGACCTGATAGTGACGGTCAGCGCCAGCGAAAAAACCGTGGTCCCGGCCAACCAGGGACTTTCGGCCGACCAGCGGGAGGCGCGCATCGCGCTGGCTTGGCGACCGTTTCACGAGCGGATCGCAACGATCATCGACGAGCGCCTGGCGTCCGGGCGGGAGACCAGGCTGGTCTCGATCCATTCCTTCACGCCGCTCTACAAAGGCAAAAGCCGGCCGTGGCACATCGGCATCATCCATGACGAGGACCGCCGGCTGGCGGCGCCGCTGATCGCGGCGCTACAGCAGCTTGCCGGCGTCACCGTCGGCGTCAACGAACCCTATTCGCCGGCCGACCGGGTCTATTTCACGCTGGAGCGCCATGCGCGCTCCCGCGGTCTGCCTTGCGCGATGATCGAAGTCCGCAACGACGAGATCGCCGGCGCAGCCGGGCAGCGGAAATGGGCGGATCTGCTCGCGAGTATTTTTCTCAATCTGGAGCCCGAGGCGGCCAAGGCCTCCAGACCAAGCGCAGTCGGAAAGTCAGTTCAATCGGCCAGCTAAGAAACCAAAAGGGGACTAAAAATGGCAGCATCGGGCTACACTGAAGTTGACAAGGCGGAGGACGTAAAGGTCCTCCACAATATGGGCTATGCCCAGGAACTGGAGCGGCGCCTCAGTCGCTTTTCAAATTTCGCGGTCTCCTTTTCGATCATCTGCATCCTGTCCGGCGGCATCAACTCGCTGGCGCAGGCAACCTCCGGCTCCGGCGGCATCGGCATCGGCATTGGCTGGCTGGTCGGCTGTTTCGTTTCGCTGACCTTCGCTGTAGCGATGTCGCAGATCAGCTCGGCCTATCCGACCGCCGGCGGCCTCTATCATTGGGGCTCGATCCTCGGCAATCGCGGCACCGGCTGGGTGACGGCCTGGCTCAACCTGCTCGGGCTGATCACCGTGCTCGGCGCCATCAATGTCGGCACCTGGACGTTTTTCCTCGGCGCCTTCGGACCGGCGCTCGGCATCGAGGGTACGCTGACCAACCAGATGATCTTCCTGGTCATCATCACGGGCGCCCAGGCACTGATCAACCACCTCGGCATCAAGCTGACGGCCAAGCTGACCGACTTCTCGGGCTATCTGATCTTCTTCGGCTCGATCCTCATCGCCGTCGTCTGCCTGATCTCGGCCGAAACCTGGGATTTCAGCCGGCTGTTCACCTTCCACAATTATTCCGGCGATGCCGGCGCCGGTGTGTGGCCGTCGGTATCCAATGCCTGGGTGTTCGCGCTTGGCCTGCTGCTGCCGATCTATACGATCACCGGCTACGATGCGTCGGCGCATACTTCCGAGGAGACCATCAAGGCGGCGAGCTCCGTGCCGCGCGCCATGGTCATGTCGGTGATCTGGTCGGCCGTCTTCGGTTATCTGTTCCTCGCAGCCTTCGTGCTGATGATCCCGAACATGGACGATGCGGCCAAGCAGGGCTGGAACGTGTTCTTCTGGGCCTTCGACCAGCGCGTCAGCCCGGGCGTCAAGGAGTTCGTCTACCTCGTCGTCTTCCTGGCACAGCTGCTTTGCGGCCTCGCCACCGTCACCTCCGCTTCGCGTATGATCTTCGCCTTCTCGCGGGACGGCGGCCTGCCGGGTTCCTCGGCACTGGCCAAGGTCAGCCCGACCTACCGCACGCCGGTGGCGGCGATCTGGACGGCGTCGATCCTGTCCGTCCTGTTCGTCTGGGGCTCGACGCTGGTTTCAGTCGCAGGCACCTCGGCCTACACCATCGTCGTATCGTGCACCGTCATCTTCCTGTTCCTCTCCTTCACCGTGCCGATCGTGCTCGGCATGCTGGCCTGGGGAACGCCGAAATGGGACAAGATGGGGCCGTGGAATATGGGGCGCGCCATTTTCATGCTGTTCGGCGTGCTTTCGATCCTGTCGATGCTCCTGATCTTCGTCATCGGCATCCAGCCGCCGAACGACTGGGCGCTCTACATCACCGTCGGCTTCTTCATCCTGACGGCGATCGTCTGGTTTGCCTTCGAGCGCAACCGCTTCCAGGGCCCGCCGCTAGGCGACATCATCGCGGCGCGCCAGGCAGCGATCAAGGCTGCGGAACAGGCCGTCGGCGAAACCGGCCACTGAGGCAAGTCCTCCAGCTATGGCCGGCGCTTTACCGGCCATAGCTTCCCACATCTTCAAAGTGGTCTTTTTTACAGGCCCGAAACGACAAGCGCTGGAGTGCCAAAGGAATGGCCGGAAATTTCTCCTTCGATCAGTTGAAGCAAGCGGTCTCCAGCGGAGAGGTCGACACCGTGCTGGCCTGCATCGTCGACATGCAGGGACGGCTTGCGGGAAAGCGGTTCCTGGCCCGGTATTTCGTCGATTCCGCGCATGACGAGACGCATGGCTGCAACTACCTGCTGGCTGCCGACATCGATATGGAACCGGTGCCCGGCTACAAGGCGGCGAGCTGGTCGAAGGGCTATGGCGATTTCGTCATGAAGCCGGACCTTGCGACGCTGCGGCGGATCCCCTGGCTGGAGAAGACAGCGCTGGTGATCTGCGACGTGCTCGACCACCATACCCATGACGACCTGGCGCATTCGCCGCGCGCTATGCTGAAGAAGCAGGTCAAGCGGCTGCAGGAACGTGGCTATATCGGCTATTTCGCATCCGAGCTCGAATTCTATCTGTTCAGCGAAACCTATGATTCCGCCCGCAAGAAGCACTGGCAGGGCCTCGAGACGGCATCACCCTACATCGGCGACTACCAGATCGGCATCACCACCAAGGAAGAAGGCGTCATGCGCCGGCTGCGCAACGAGATGGAGGCGGCCGGCATCCCGATCGAGAATTCGAAGGGCGAGTGGGGGCCAGGCCAGGAAGAGATCAATGTCCGCTACGCCGAGGCGCTCGACATGGCCGACCGCCACGTCATCCTGAAGAACGGCGCCAAGGAAATCGCCGAGTCCGAAGGCAAGGCGATCTCGTTCATGGCCAAGTACAATTACGGGCTCGCCGGCAATTCCAGCCACGTCCATAATTCGCTGTGGAGCGCCGACGGCAAGACGCCATTATTCTACGACAAAAATGCCGAGTGGACGCTGTCGACACTCGGCCAGCAATGGGCGGCCGGCCAGCTCAAATATGCCAAGGAATTCACCTGGTTCCTGGCGCCCTACATCAATTCCTACAAGCGCTTCCAGGCCGGCACCTTTGCGCCGACCAAGATCATGTGGAGCGAGGACAACCGCACCGCCGGCTTCCGTCTTTGCGGCGAGGGCACCAAGGGCATCCGCATGGAATGCCGCATCGGCGGCGCCGACCTCAATCCTTATCTCGCCTTCGCGGCACTGATCGCGGCCGGGCTTGCCGGCATCGATGAAAAGCTTGAACTGCAGAAGCCCTTCGTCGGCGACGCCTACCAGGCCTCGCAGCTGCCTGAAATTCCAAAGACACTGCGCGACGCCACCGCAACGCTGGCGGAATCGAAGATGCTGAGGCACGCGCTCGGCGATGATGTGCTGGAGCATTACATCCACACGGCACACTGGGAACAGTTCGAGTACGACCGCCGGATTACGGACTGGGAACTGCACAGGGGTTTCGAGCGGTATTGAATGGCTGGCAATGTCGGCGCCGCCCGCCCCTCACCTTTACCCTCTCGTGAAGAACGGGGAGAGGGGGTCGCCAGCGCTGGAGCTTGTCCCTTCTCCGTCACTATAGGCGGAAAGGTGCCGGCAGGCGGATGAGGGCGGCGTGACCAACGATAATTATTGTAGAATGCGAGGACCCAAGGCATGACCGAAACGGTCAAGATAAAATCCCCTGTCGACGGTTCGATCTATGCCGAACGGCCTCTGGCGACGGACCAGGCGATCGGTGCCGCAGTTGAGCGCGCCAAGGCGGCGCAGGAGAAGTGGGCGCAGACGCCAGTCGTCGAGCGCGGCAAATACATGCTTGCCATGCTTGAAGCGCTGGTCGCCATGACCGGCGAGATCGTGCCGGAGATCGCCTGGCAGATGGGCAGGCCGGTGCGCTATGGCGGCGAGTTCGGCGGCGTCAGGGAACGCGTTAGCTACATGGTCGAGATCGCCGAGGCGGCCTTGAAGCCGGTCATGGCCTCCAACCCGAAGGACGGCTTTCGCCGTTATGTGAAGAAGGTGCCACTCGGCGTGGTCATGGTGATCGCGCCATGGAACTATCCCTATCTCACCGCCATCAACACCATCGTCCCGGCGCTGATGGCGGGCAGCGCCGTCATCCTCAAGCACGCGGCGCAGACATTGTTGGTCGGCGAACGTTTTCAGCAGGCGTTCGACACAGCAGGCCTGCCCAAGGGCCTGTTCCAGAACCTTGTCATGAACCACGCGCAGACCGAAAGGCTGCTCGGCTCCGGCAAGATCGACCATGTCAACTTCACCGGCTCGGTCGCCGGCGGCCGCGCCATCGAAACGGCGGCCGCGGGCACCTTCATGACGCTCGGCCTCGAACTCGGCGGCAAGGATCCGGCCTATGTGCTGCCGGACGCCAAGATGGACCATGCCGTTGCCAATCTGGTCGACGGCGCCTTCTACAATTCCGGCCAGTGCTGCTGCGGCATCGAACGCGTCTATGTTCACGAGAAGGTCTACGATGAATTCGTCGAGGGCTTCATTGCCGAGACCAGCAACTACGTCGTCGGCAATCCGCTCGACCAGGCGACCACCATGGGACCGATGGCGCAGGCGCGCTTCGCCGACCTGATCCGCGAGCAGAAAGCCGAGGCGTTGCGCAAGGGCGCCAGGGCGCACATCAATATGAAGGTGGCCAACGACAGGCAAGGTTCGCCCTATCTGGCGCCGGAAGTCCTGACCCAGGTCAACCACCAGATGAGCGTCATGCGCGAGGAAAGCTTTGGCCCGATCGTCGGCATCATGAAGGTGCGCAACGACGAGGAGGCGATCGCGCTGATGAACGACAGCCCCTATGGGCTGACGGCTTCGATCTGGACGCGCGACACCGACCACGCGGCGGCGATCGGCGACCGCGTCGAGACCGGCACCGTGTTCATGAACCGCTGCGACTATCTTGACCCGGCGCTGGTCTGGACCGGCGTCAAGGACACCGGCAAGGGCGCGGCACTGTCGGCCATCGGCTACGACAATCTGACCAGGCCGAAATCATACCATCTGCGCGAAGCCATCTGACTTTTCGAAAGACAAAAATGACAAAACTCGTTTCCAAATGGAATTACCCGACGACCGTCCGCTTCGGCGCCGGACGCATCAAGGAGCTGCCGGAGGTGCTGGCGGCGACCGGCATCAAGCGGCCGCTGTTCGTTACCGACCCGGGACTGGCCAAACTGCCGGTGGTGGCTTCGACGCTGAAAATACTGGACGATGCCAAGGTGCCGCATGGCGTGTTTTCCGAGGTCAAGCCGAACCCGGTCGATTCCAACCTGACCGCCGGCATCGCCGTGTTCAAGCAGGGCAAGCATGACGGCGTCATCGCCTTTGGCGGCGGCTCGGCGCTCGACCTCGGCAAGCTGATCGCCTTCCAGGCCGGGCAGACACGCCCGGTCTGGGATTTCGAGGATGTCGGCGACTGGTGGACGCGCGCCGATGCCGATGCGATCGCGCCGATCATCGCGGTGCCGACCACCGCCGGCACCGGCTCGGAGGTCGGTCGCGCCGGCGTCATCACCAATGAGGCGACCCACACCAAAAAGGTCATCTTCCATCCGAAACTCTTGCCGGCGATCGTCATTGCCGATCCGGAGCTGTCGGTGGGCATGCCCGGCTTCATCACCGCCGGCACCGGCATGGATGCGCTTGCCCATTGCCTCGAAGCCTACTGTGCGCCGGGCTATCACCCGATGGCCGACGGCATCGCGGTGGAAGGCATCAGGCTGGTCTTCGAAAACCTGCCGAAAGCCTATGCCAACGGCAAGGATCTAGTCGCCCGCGCCAACATGATGAGCGCGGCCGCCATGGGGGCCGCCGCCTTCCAGAAAGGGCTTGGCGCGATTCATTCGCTGTCGCATCCGATCGGCGCGCTCTACGACACCCACCACGGCATGACCAACGCCGTGTTCATGCCTTATGTGCTGGCCTTCAACCGCGAGGCGATTGAGCCGCGCATAGCCCGGCTTGCCGCCTATTGCGGCATTAAGGGCGGCTTCGACGGTTTTGCGAAGGCGATCATCAAGCTGCGCAAAGAGCTCAAGGTGCCGCATGCGCTGCCCGGCCTGATCAAGGGGCTCGACATGGACAAGAAGCGCAAGGGCCTGATCGCCGACATGGCGGTGGTCGACCCGACCGCCGGCGGCAACCCGGTCAAGCTGACCAAGAAGGCGGCGCTGACGCTGCTCGAAAACGCCATCGCCGGCGCCGTCTGAGACAACTTCCGCATTGGAAATCCACTTTGGAAAAGAGGCGAAGAAAGGGGGAAAGGATGAACGGCAAGGCCGAAACTAGTTAGCCGGAAAAATAGCCGCGTAGCGATTGCTACAGCCGGTTAAAAAGAGTTTACTTTTTCGTACTGCAGGGCATCGCTTTCACAGAGCTTTCATCTGGCTGTCACACGAAAACGATACCGCATCGCAGGCGTCCAACGGCGTCAGTTCAACGGAGAGAACACATGTTCAAATTCACGGGAAAACTGCTTTCCCTTACGGCCGTCGCCCTGATGGCGACCTCTGCCATCTCGTCGGCCCAGTCCATGGATGAACTGGTCGCCGCAGCCAAGGCTGAAGGCCAGCTCACGACCATCGCGCTGCCGCATGACTGGTGCGGCTATGGCGCCGTCATCGACGGCTTCAAGGCGAAGTACCCGGAAATCACCATCAACGAACTCAACCCCGATGCCGGCTCCGGCGACGAGGTCGAGGCGATCAAGGCCAACAAGGACAACAAGGGCCCGCAGGCGCCCGACGTTATCGACGTCGGCCTGTCCTTCGGCCCGACCGCAAAGAAGGATGGCCTGATCCAGGCTTATAAAGTATCAACCTGGGACTCGATCCCGGACAGCGCCAAGGATGCCGAAGGCTTTTGGACCGGCGACTACTACGGCGTGCTTTCGTTTCTGGTGAACAAGGACCTGGTCAAGGAAGCGCCGGCCGACTGGGCCGACCTGCTGAAGCCGGAATTTGCCAATACCGTGGCGCTCGCCGGTGACCCGCGTGCTTCGAACCAGGCCATCCAGGCCGTCTATGCCGCCGGCCTTTCCAGCGGTGCGGCCGCCGGCGAAGCCGCCGGCACGGCTGGTCTCGACTTCTTCAAGAAGCTCAACGCCGCCGGCAATTTCGTGCCGGTCATCGGCAAGCCCGCGACGCTTGCCCAAGGCCAGACGCCAATCCTGGTGACCTGGGATTATAACGCGCTTGCCGGCCGCGATACGCTGAAGGGCAATCCGCCGGTCGACGTCGTCGTGCCGAAGACCGGTGTCGTCGCCGGCGTCTATGTTCAGGCGATCAGCGCCTATGCGCCACACCCGAATGCTGCCAAGCTATGGCTGGAATATCTCTATTCCGACGAAGGCCAGATCGGCTGGCTGAAGGGCTATTGTCACCCGATCCGCTTCAACGACCTCGCCAAGAATGGCAAGCTCCCGGCTGACGTGATGGCCAAGCTGCCGCCGGCCGAGTCCTATGCAGCCGCGGTGTTCCCGACACTCGACGAGCAGGGCAAGGCCAAGGAAGCCATCACCAAGAACTGGGATGCCGTCGTCGGCGCCAACGTCAAGTAAGACTTGAGATCAGCCGGGCGGCTTAGATCGCCGCCCGGCATACCTCCAGGACGGTAGCCGGCGCATGACCGATATCTCGTTGTCCGATCACGCTGTTGCCGGGAAGACCGCGCCTCCTGCCGACGCCCGCAGCATGAGGCTGCCGACACAATGGCTTGGCGTTGCGCCTTTCTTCATCTTCGCCATCATGTTCCTGATCCTGCCCACGCTCTATCTGATGCTGGGCGCATTCCGGAACGATGCCGGCGAATTCACTTTCGAGAACATAGCGGCCTTGGCGCAGCCGTCGATCGTTGCCGCCTACTGGATCTCAATCAAGGTCAGCCTCGCCTCGTCGCTGATCGGTGCTTTCGCGGGGCTTGCCATTGCCATCGCCATCGTGCGCGGCGGGCTGCCGGAGTGGATACGCTCGGCGACACTGACATTCTCCGGCGTGGCCTCCAATTTTGCCGGCGTGCCGCTGGCCTTCGCCTTTCTCGCGACGCTCGGCCGGCTCGGGCTCGCCACGGTGCTGCTCAACGTATTGGTCGGCTTCAACATTTATGCCCATGGTTTCAACATTCTGTCGTTCTGGGGCCTGACACTGACCTATGTCTATTTCCAGATCCCGCTGATGGTGGTGATCATCGTGCCAGCGATCGACGGGCTGAAGAAGGAATGGGGCGAAGCGGCGGCAACGCTTGGCGCGACCCAGGCGCAGTTCTGGCGTATGGTCGTCATTCCGGTGATCTGGCCAAGCTTCCTCGGCACCGTCATCCTCTTGTTCGCCAACGCCTTCGGTGCCATCGCCACCGCTTACGCTCTGACCGGCTCCTCGCTTAACATCGTCCCTATCCTGCTCTACGCGCAGATCCGCGGGGACGTGCTGCACAATGCCCATCTCGGCTATGCCATTGCCTTCGGTATGATCGTCATCACCGGGCTTGCCAATGTCTTCTACATCTGGTTCCGGACGCGCTCGGAAAGGTGGCTTAAATGAAGAGCGGACGTTTCTGGGCCTGGGTCGTCTTCGCGCTGGGCGCTGCCTACTTCTTCATTCCGCTTATCGCGACCGTGGAATTTTCCATGCGCATGCGGCGCGGCGCCTATTCCTTCGATGCGTACAAAGTCGTGTTTGGCGACCCCCGTTTCCAGGCGACCTTCGGCTATTCCGTACTCGCTGCTGTTTTCACCATCATTCTCGGCGTGCTGATCGTGGTGCCTACCGCTTATTGGATCCGTCTGCGGATGCCGCAGCTCAGGCCCGTCGTCGAGTTCATCACGCTGCTGCCGCTGGTCATTCCCGCCATCGTCATCGTCTTCGGCTACATTAGAATGTACGGGTCGAACTCACCGCTGCCGTTCCTGGGCAGCGAGACAGGAGCCAATGCCTTGCTGGTCATCGGGTATGCGACGCTGGCGCTGCCCTATATGTATCGCGCCGTCGACACCGGACTTCGCACGATCGACGTGCGGACACTGACCGAGGCGGCGCAGATTCTCGGCGCCGGCTGGGGCACGATCATCACCCGGGTCATCCTGCCCAATGTGCTGATCGCGGTGCTGTCGGGCGCCTTCCTGACCTTCGCCATCGTGATAGGCGAATTCACCATGGCCAGCCTGCTCAACCGGCCTGCCTTCGGACCCTATCTGCAGAACGTCGGCGCCAACCGGGCCTACGAGCCGGCGGCGCTTGCCATCATCGCCTTCGCCATCACCTGGGGCTGCATGTCGCTGATCCAGATCCTGTCGCGTTTCGCGCCGCGATCGGCGAACCGGCCGAACTGACCCGAAAGAAGAAAGCCATGGCCGAGCCATTCCTCTCAATCCAGCATGTGCGAAAATCCTTCGGCCCCATCACCGTGGTGCAGGATTTCAACCTCGACGTCGAGCCGGGCGAATTCGTCTCTTTCCTTGGGCCATCGGGCTGCGGCAAGACGACGGTGCTGCGCATGGTCGCTGGTTTCGAAGAGCCGTCCGCCGGCAAGATCGTCGTGGCCGGCAAGGACATCACCCGGCTGAAGCCCAATCAGCGCAATGTCGGCATGGTGTTCCAGGCCTATGCGCTGTTTCCGAACCTCACCGTGGCGCAGAATATCGGCTTCGGGCTGAAGGTCGCCGGCATGCCAAAGGCCGATGCCGACAGGCGCATTGCCGAAATGCTCGATATCATCAAGCTGCCGCAGATGGGCGACCGCTATCCCTACCAGCTTTCCGGCGGCCAGCAGCAGCGCATCGCGCTGGCGCGGGCAATTGCGCCGAAGCCGAAGCTGTTGCTGCTCGATGAGCCGCTATCGGCGCTCGACGCGAAGGTGCGCGTGTCGCTGCGCGAGGAAATCCGCTCGATCCAGAAGAAGCTCGGCATCACCACCATCTTCGTCACCCACGACCAAGAAGAGGCGCTGTCGATCTCCGACCGCATTGCCGTCATGTATGGCGGCAAGGCCGAGCAAGTAGGCACGCCGTTCGAGATCTACAACCGGCCGGCAACCAAATTCGTTGCCAATTTCGTCGGCACGCTGAACGTGCTTGAAGGCACGGTCACCGACGCGGCTTCGGGCAAGGTGCGCGTCAATTCGCAAGAGGTTTCGCTCAAGGGCAAGCTCAACGGCTCGAAACCCGGCGACACGCTGTCGTTGGCACTGCGTCCGGAAGCGATTTCGCTCGGCCGCCACCCCGGCCGCGACTCCAGCCTTTCGGGCGAAATCGCCGAGGTGCATTTCCTCGGCTCGGTCATCCGGGTGCGCGTCGGTATCGGCGGCAGCACGGTCTCGCTCGACACGTTCAACAGCCCGGCCACGCCGCCGCCAGCCGTCGGCGAAAAGGCCGAGATTTCGTTCTCGTCGGGCGACATGCTGGTGCTGCATTAGAGGAAGAGGGAATAGTGAATGGTGAGCAAGCGCTTTACGCGCCGAAATTCCTCTGCACGCAGCCATTCACCATTCACGAGCAGCCAAAGCCGTTGCCGTTTTTGCAGTGCCAATCGCCCGGCTTCACCGCTACGATAAGGCATGGCGCTTTTTGAACTCACCCTTGTCCTGCTTCTCATCGCGGTCGTCCTGACCGCGCTGTCGCGGCGTCTGCAGATTCCCTATCCTTCATTGTTGGCGCTGGCCGGCGCTGGCATCGCCTTCCTGCCGTTTGCCCCGACCATCGAGATCGACCCGGAGCTGGCGCTCGCTCTGTTCATCGCGCCGGTTCTGCTCGACGCGGCCTACGACACGTCGCTGCGCGATCTCAACCGCTACAAGGTTTCGCTCATCCTGCTGGCGCTTGGCGCCGTCATCTTCACCACGGTGGCGGTCGCTCTGGTGGGCTGGACGATGGCAGGCCTGCCCGTCGCCGCCGCCATAGCGCTTGGCGCGATTGTGGCGCCGCCCGATGCGGTGGCAGCGGCGGCCGTGCTCGGGCAGTTCAAGGTACCGCACCGCATCACCGCCATCCTGGAAGGCGAGAGCCTTCTCAATGACGCGACGGCACTGCTGATCTACCGAATGTCGGTTTCCGCAGCCGCCGGCTCCATCCTATTGAGCAGTGCCATACCAATGATCCTGCTGTCGACGGTCGGCAGCCTTGCCGCAGGCTATGTGCTAGGCCGGTTGTCTCTCGCCATACTCGGCCGTATCGACGATCCGGCGAGCGGCACCGTGGTGCAATTCGCCTCAACCTTTGGCGTCTGGATCCTGGCCGACAGGATAGGGCTGTCCGCCATCATCACGATCGTCGTCTATGCCATGACGATCGCCCGTACATCGCCGCGCCGCATGCCGGCAAGGAATCGTGTCAGCTCCTACTCGGTCTGGGAGACGGCGGTGTTCGTGCTCAACGTCCTGGCCTTCGTCCTGATGGGCCTGCAAGCGCGATCGATTGTCGGTCGACTTGCCGAGCAAGGACAAAGCGAGGCGTTCGTCTTTGCCCTGGCGGTGCTGGCCATTGTCATCGTATCGCGGCTCGTCTGGGTGCTGGGCTGCGGCGCGATCCTCAGAGCGCTGGCACGTCTGGGCGACGAGGACAGGCGGAAGGACGCGCCGACATTTCGCGGCGGCGTGCTTATCGGCTGGTGCGGCATGCGCGGCCTGGTGACGCTTGCGGCAGCCTTCGCCTTGCCGGCCGACTTTCCGGGCCGTGATCCGATCGTGCTCGCCGCTTTCACGGTCGTGCTCGGCACGCTGGTGCTGCAAGGCGTCAGCCTGAAGCCGTTGCTGAGTGTGCTCAATCTCAAGCCCGACCAGACGGTCGACCGGGAGGTGGCGCGGGCGCGCGTCGCCATCATGCAGGCTGCGCTCGACGTGCTCAGCGGCAAGACGTCGAGCGCCGCGGGGGCGGTGCGCGAGCAATATGCCGCCCAGCGCGCCATCGCCGAGAACCCGGAGGATGCCCAGGCGGCGACCGAGTATGACAGGTTGCGTCTTTATGCCATCAAAAGCCAGCGCGATGCACTGGAGCGCCTGCGCATCGACGGAACGATCGGCGACGAGGCCTACCACCGCCTCGAGGAAGAGATCGACTGGTCGGAACTGGCTGCATCCCCGCCCGGGCGGTTCCAGCCACTGACGACTTAGCATCTGGCCCAAGCTCCCTCCGTTCGGCTGCACATTGCAACCAATCCACCGAACGGCTACTGCCAGCAGGAAACTGAGCCGGATAAGCAATGAAGCTGGTCAGCTATAACATCCAGTACGGCTTCGGCGGCGATGGCCGCTACGATCTGGCGCGTTGCGCCAAGGTCGTCGCCGGCGCCGACGTCATCGCCTTGCAGGAAGTCGAGCGGCACTGGTTACGCAGCAACGAGGACGACCAGCCGGAACTTCTTTCGCGATTGCTGCCCGACTACCATTGGGTCTACGGCCCGGCCTTCGACATGGATGCCAGCCAGCGGCGTGACGGCCGCATCGTCAACCGGCGGCGGCAATTCGGCACCATAGTTCTGTCTAAGCTGCCGATTGTCTGGTCGCGGCTGCACACGCTGCCGCTCAGGCGCACGCTGCGGCCGCTCAACACCCGCAACGCCGCACTTGAATGCATGATCCGCACCCCTGCCGGCCCGGTGCGGTTCTTTTCGCTGCATCTGGCGCATATCGCGGCCGAGGAGCGGCTGGAGCAGATCGACTATTTGCTGGCCGAGCATCGCCGCGCGCGGTCCGAGGGCGGCCCATGGAGCGGCGCCGACGACGAGCCGGCGCGCAACTGGAGCAATGGCGAACAGGAGCCAGAAAACCCCGTAGCGGCGATCTGGTTGGGCGACTTCAATATGGAGCCGGGTAGCGCCGAGTACCGCCGCATCGTCGGCAGCGCGCCCTATCATCGCGGTGCCGCCTATCTCGACGGTTTTGTCGACGCCGCCGCCGTCGCCCGCGAACCGACGTCGGACTTCCACACCCATGTGAAGACCATCGACGGCAGGATCGCAAAGCGCCGGCTCGACCATTGCTTCGTCGGCGGCATGTTTGCCGGGCGCGTGCGATCGGTCAGCGCCGATATCGGCCAAGTCGCCTCCGATCATTTTCCGCTCTGGGTCGATATCGACCTGGAGACGCCTATCGCCATAGGGACGGGCGGCGGATGAACCGCCGATGAGCCTGTTTGTCTTTTTCGCGGTGCTCGCCGCCGCTTCCATGCATGCGATCTGGAATGCGCTGGTCAAGGTCCATCTCGACCGTTTCCTGTCGATAACGCTGATGACGCTCGGCATGGGCGCCGCCGCACTGGTGACGTTGCCCTTCGTCGAGGTGCCGAAGCCGGAAGTGTGGCCATACATCCTCGCCTCGGTTGTCTTCCACATGGGCTACAGGACGTTCCTGATCGGCGCCTACAAGGCCGGCGATTTCGCCCAGACCTATCCGCTGGCGCGCGGCACCGCGCCCTTGCTGGCCGCTTTGGGGGGCGTTGTGGTGGTTGCCGAGATGCCGGCGCCGCTCGCCATTCTCGGCATTCTCTTGTTGTCGGCGGGCACGCTGGTGCTGTCGTTTCGCGGCGGCGCGCATCTGGAGAAATTGAACCTGCGCGCTGTCGGTTTCGCGTTGGGCACATCCATCTTCATCGCCAGCTATACGCTGTCGGACGGCAGCGGCGCGCGGCTGGCCGCCACCGCATCGAGCTATGCGGCCTGGTTGTTCGTCTGCGATGCGCTGTGGGCGCTGGTGCTTTGCGTCGTCTTTCGCGGCCCACAGGCGCTGCCGGTGCTGGCCCGCGACTGGAAGGCAGGAATCTATACCGGCGTGCTCAGCGGCGGCGCCTACTGGATCGTGATGTGGGCGATGACCAAGGCGCCGATCGCCTCGGTGGCGTCGCTGCGCGAAACATCGATCCTGTTCGCCATGATGATCTCGGTGTTCGCTCTCGGCGAGAAGATGACGGCATGGCGGGGTGCCGCGGTGCTCAGCATCGTTGCCGGCGTGGTTGCGCTGAGAATGGGATAGTCACGCGATCTCCAGGTCGAACACCATCAGGCCGTCCGTGCCGCCTTCGAGCGCCGCGACCAGTCTTGCGCCGGCTCGCTGATGCGCTTCATGCTCGAGATAGGCATCGCGTGCGGCGGCATCGCGAAAGTCGATGGTGAAGCCGTATGTGAAGCCGCGGGCGAAGGGTTCGGGGCTGGTGTTGGCGCCGAATTCGACCTTGCCCATGCCGTCGATCATCGACCGCAACGCTTCGAGATCGGCATGGATCGCCGCCCGCTCGGCGTTAGCGACATCGTTGCGGACTCTGACGAAAACACAGTGCCGGATCATTCCTTGTCCCTCATGCCGCTCGGTTGGTGGAAAACACCGCCGGCGGCAGCGGCTCGCGGCCAAGGATCAGATCGGCGCCCTTTTCACCAACCATGACCGTCGGGGCATTAGTGTTCGAGGAGGGGATGAGCGGCATCACCGAGGCGTCGCAGACACGCAGGCCATCGATGCCACGTAACCTGAGCTCCGGCGTCACCACGCTCATCGCATCGTAACCCATGCGGCAGGTGCCGACCGGGTGGTGGTCGGTCTTGGAACTGCGGCAGGCGTAGTCGAACAGCTCGTCGCCGCTCTGCAGGTCGGGTCCCGGCAGTACCTCGCGCAGCACATAGGGGGCCAGCGCCTTCTGCCGCATGATCTCGCGCGCCAGCCTCAGCCCCTTGATCGACATGTCGCGGTCATAGGGATCGGACCAATAGTTCGGATCGATCAGCGGGCGGTCAGCCGGGTCGGCACTGTTCAGCCGCACCGTGCCGCGCGAGCGCGGGCGCAGGAAGGCCGAGTTCAGTGTCACGCCCGGATTGTTCAGCTTCTCGACGCCGGCCTCGATGCCGGAGCCGAGGCCGAGATGCAGCTGGATATCGGGAGAGGCGGCGGTCGGATCGGCGTACCAGAAGCCGCCGGTCTCGAACAGGCTGGAGGCCACCGGGCCCTTCTTCAGGAGCAGGTACTGAAGGCCGGCCCACGCCATCCAGTGCAGCTTGGCGTAGTTGTCGTAAGTGTGCTCGCCGGTGCATTCGGCGATGACGAACAGGTCGAGATGATCCTGCAGATTGGAGCCGACACCTGGCAGGTCGTGCACAGGCGTCACGCCGGCCGCCTTCAAATGGTCGGCAGGGCCGATGCCCGACTGCATCAAAAGCTTCGGCGAGCCGATTGCGCCGGACGAGACGATCACCTCGCGTTCGGCGCGCAGGATCGCTGGCTGGCCGCCCGGCCTGTCGACGATTTCGACGCCGATGGCGCGGCCCTTGTCGACGACGATGCGCGTCACCAGAACGCCGGTCCTGATGGTAAGATTCTTGCGCTCGCGGATCGGCCTGAGATAGGCGACCGAGGCGGAGGAGCGCTTGGCGTCCTTCTGCGTCAATTGGTAATAGCCGACGCCCTCCTGGCTGGCGCCGTTGAAGTCGGGATTGAAGGGGATGCCCATCTCCTGCCCGGCGCGGAAATAGGCCTCGCAGATCGGCAGCGGCGCGATCGGGTTCGACACGCCGAGCGGGCCCTGGTCGCCGTGAAAATCGTTGGCATAACGTTGATTGTTCTCGGCGCGTTTGAAATAGGGCAGCACGTCGCGATAGCCCCAGCCGGCAAGACCTTCTTCCTTCTCCCAGGCGTCGTAGTCGCGGGCATTGCCGCGCGTGTAGATCTGGGCGTTGATCGACGAGCCGCCACCGATCACCTTGGCCTGCGTGTATCGGAAGACGCGGTCGTTCATGTGCTTTTGCGGCACAGTCGACCAGCCCCAGGCGGCGATGCCCTTGGTCATCTTGGCAAAACCGGCCGGCATGTGGATCAGCGGATGCCAGTCCTTGCCGCCGGCTTCGAGCAGCAGCACCTGATGCGACGGATCTTCGCTCAGCCGGTTGGCGAGTACGCAGCCGGCCGGGCCGGCGCCGACGATTATGAAGTCGGTCATGGCATCACCTGTTCATAGCCTCGGCACCGACAGCGCGCCGTCGACATTGATGACCGAGCCGGTCGAAAAGCCGAGCTTGCCGCCGGCGAGCGCCGCCACGGCGGCACCGATATCCTGGCCCTCGCCCCAGCGCATCGCCGGCACCAGCCCGCTCTCGATCAGCGCGTCATATTTGGCGGTGACACCCGCGGTCATCTCGGTGCGGATGATGCCCGGCCGCACCTCGAACACGGCGATGTTTTCGGTGGCAAGCCGCAGCGCCAGGTTCTTCACCCACATCGAAAGCCCGGCCTTGGAAATGCAGTAGTCGCAACGTTCCGGCGAGGCCATAGCGGCACTGACCGAGGTGACGGTGATGATCGATCTCGCACCATCGCCCGGCAGGCCTAGCATCGCTTTGGCGACGGCCTGGCTGAGGAACACCGTGCCGCGCAGATTGATGCCGAGCACCCGGTCGAAATTTTCCGGCTTGAGCTCGAGCAGATCGCCGCGCAGGACAGTGCCGATGCCAGCATTGTTGACCAGGCAGTCGATGCGGCCGAAGGCGCTTGTCGCGACATCGATCAGCGCTGCATGGCCGTCGAGGTCGGCGATGTCGCTGCTGGCATAGGCAAATTTCGCGCCGCGCCCGGTGATGTCGGCGGCGAGTTCGTCGGCGGCTTCGCCGGCAAGGTCGGCAACGAGGATGTCGAAGCCTGCATCGGCCAGCGCCTCGGCGCAAGCAAGGCCGATGCCGCGCGCGCCGCCGGTGACGATGGCTGCCGGGCGGCTCATGTTGCAAGCTCCGTCTTGCGGATGTGGTCGGCGACGCGCAGCGCCTGTGCGGCGATCGACAGCGCCGGATTGACGGCGGCCGAATTCGGCAGGAAGCCGGCATCGACGACAAACAAATTGCTGTGGTCGAAGGAGCGGCAGAACGGATCCAGCGGCGAGGTCGCTGGATCGTTGCCCATCTTCACCGTGCCGCACTGATGCGAGGGCGTGCGCTTGTCAAACGGCCGCGACAGGACGATCGGATAGCCGCAGGCGCGGAAATTCTCGCGCATCACCTTGGTCAGTCCGTCGAGCGACTGCATGTTGGAGCGCCGCCACTGCATGACGATGTCCTTGCCGTCGACCATGATGCGGCTCTCGGGATCGGGCAGGTCTTCACACATCAGATACCAGTCGACGGCGTGGCCGGCCATGAAATCGAGCGCGAATTTGGGCGCGCGCCTGACATTGGCCTTGAGGATATTGCCGTCGATCTTGCCGAGGAGCTGGACATTGCCGAGCGGCTTGCCGCCCCTGCCGTCGGACAGATAATAATCGTTCAGCATCAGCGTCTTCTGGTAGACGGATTTGTTCCGGCGGCGTGGATCGATCGCCAGCATGGCGCTCGAATTGTGGTTCATGAAGTTGCGGCCGACCTGGTCGGAGCGGTTGGCCAGGCCTTTGCCACCGCCTCTGCCCTGAGGGGTGGGCGAGCGCAGCAAGATGGCGGCGGAATTGACTGCGCCGGCCGATAGGATGACCAACTTCGGCGCGACTTTCTTCAGCGTACCGTTCTGTCGATAATGGACGGCGGCGATTGTCCTCGCATCCGGCGATGCCTCGAGATGTTCGACGTGGGCGCCGGTCTCGAGCTTGATGTTCTGGTCGGCAAGGGCGGCGGTCAGCGGCCCCGTTTGGGCGTCGACCTTGCCGACGCCGGTGTTGGGAAAAGCGTCCCACGGCGTGCTGCCGTCTTTCAGCCAGGCTTCGAGGTCGACGCCGAGCGGCAGCGATGCCGGGTGCAGGCCCAGGCTCCTGAGCTCGGCGCGGGCACGCGCGATCGGCGGCTCGTCCGGCACCGGCCCGAAAGGGTAGGGCATCGAGTGGAACGGCTCGGTCGGGTCTTCGCCGAGTGCACCGCGCACGCGGTACAGCTGCTCGGCCCTGGAATACCAGGGTTCGAATTCCTCGTAGGAAAACGGCCAGGCCGGCGAGATGCCGCCATAGTGCTCCATCTCCGAAAAGTCTTCCCTGCGGTAGCGGATCAGCACCGCGCCGTAGAATTTCGAATTGCCGCCGACATAGTAGTAATTGCCCGGGTTGAAAGGCGCTCCGCCGGCCTCGAGCCACATCTCCTTCGGCCTATAGTGGCCATCGACGAAGATTGCGCGGGTGTCGCGTGCGTGCGGGGTTGCCGGCAGGGCTTCGCCGCGTTCCAGCATCAGGATCGAGGCGCCACTGCCGGCAAGGCCGGAGGCGATCGTGGCGCCGCCGATGCCGGAGCCGATGATGACGATGTCTGGATTTGTCATGGCCGTCAGACGATGCGTTTCTCGGTCGCCGGATCGAAGAACACCGCCTTGGTCAGGTTGAAGGCGAGCGGCGTGACCGTGCCGGGCTGGATGTTGGCATCGGCGCGCAGCCGCGCCACCACCGCCTTGCCGCCGAGATTGGTAACCGCGAACGTATCCGAGCCGGCCGGCTCGATGACCTCGATGTGACAGTCGGCGCGGGCGATGTTCGAGGCGTTGCGTTCGGCGCCTTCGGGATCGGTCAGTGCTTCCGGGCGGACGCCGAAGATGATTGGTTTTCCGTGGAATGCCGACAGGCCGGCCGGCGCATTGGCCAGCGGCAGCGAGATCGGCTGGCGCGCCTCGCGCTCCATGACGACGGAGAAGCCGGATCCGTTGCTGCCGATCGTCGCCGGGATCAGGTTCATCGCCGGCGAGCCCATGAAGTCGGCAACAAACAGGTTGACCGGATTGTTATAGATTTCAGCAGGTGTGCCGAACTGCTGCACCTCGCCGTCGCGCATCACCGCGATCTTGGTGGCCAGCGTCATCGCCTCGATCTGGTCGTGCGTGACGTAGACGATGGTGGTGCCGGTGGTGGCGTGCAGGCGCTTGATCTCGATGCGCATGTCGACGCGCAGCTTGGCGTCGAGATTGGACAAAGGCTCGTCGAACAGGAACAGCTTTGGATCGCGCACCAGCGCCCGACCCATGGCGACCCGCTGGCGCTGGCCGCCGGAAAGCTGGCTTGGCTTGCGCTTCAGCAAATGGCCGATCTGCAGGACCTTTGCCACCTTGTCGATCGCTTTCTGGCGCTCATCGGCCGGCACGCCGCGCATCTCCATGCCGAAGGCAATATTCCCGGCCACCGTCATGTTCGGATAGAGCGCGTAGCTCTGGAACACCATGGCGATGTCGCGCTTGGAGGGGTGGAGATCGTTGATCGTGCGTCCGTCGACGCGGATTTCGCCTTCGGTGATGGTTTCCAGGCCGGCAATGGTGTTGAGCAGCGTGGACTTGCCGCAACCGGAAGGCCCGACCAGCACGAGGAAGCCGCCCTTTTCCAGGTCGAGGTCGATGCCTTTCAGGATCTCGACCGCTCCGAACCGCTTCTTCAGCCCGTCAATTTCCAGAAAAGCCATGCGATTATCCTTTGACGGCGCCGGCCATAAGGCCGCGCACGAAATAGCGGCCAGCGAGCACATAGACGAGGAGCGTCGGCAGCGCGGCGATCATCGCCGCCGCCATATTGACGTTGTATTCGACGACGCCGGTCGAGGTGTTGACGACGTTGTTCAGCGCCACCGTCATCGGCATCACGTCGCCTGAGCCGGCATAAGCGGAGGCGAAGAGGAAGTCGTTCCAGATGTTGGTGAACTGGTAGATCACCGTCACCACGATGATCGGCAGCGAGTTGGGAAGCATGATGCGCCGGAAGATCTGGAAGAAGCTGGCGCCGTCGATCTGCGCCGCCTTCACCAGCTCGTTCGGAAACGCTTCGTAATAATTGCGGAAGAACAGGGTGGTGAAGCCGATGCCGTAGACGACGTGAACGAACACCAGGTTCACGGTTGGATTGCCGAAGCCGAAGGTGAAGCCGGTCGCGTTCTGCAGCTTGACGCCGAACCGGCCGAGGCTGCCGAGGATCGTTGCCATCGGCAAGAGCACGGACTGGAACGGGATGAAGCAGGCAAACAGCATCAGCCCGAACACCAGCGTCGCCCCGCGAAAGCGCCACTTCGTCAGCACATAGCCGTTGAGCGCGCCGAGCAGGGTCGAGATGATGACCGCCGGAACCACCATCTTGATCGAGTTCCAGAAATAACCCTTCATGCCGACGCAGGTGAGACCCGAGCAGACTTCGCTCCATGCCCTTATCCAGGGTGCGAAGGTCGGCGCCTGCGGCAGCGCCAGCATGTTGCCGTTCTGGATCTCGTCCATGGTCTTGAACGAGGTCACCAGCATGACGAGCAGCGGCATCAGATAGAACAGCGCAAACAGCGCCAGCAGCCCGTAGATGACGATACGGTTGACCGTCCTGGCGCTGATACCGCCAGTGCTCTGGCGAGCAGGAGTGGCTATGGCGCTCATCGCGGCTTCTCCCGAAGCTCGGAATAGAGATAGGGAACGATGATCGCGGTGATAGTCATCAGCATGATCACGGCGCTGGCCGAGCCGACGGCCATTTCGTTGCGCTTGAAGGTGTACTCATACATGAAGTTCGACGGCAGCCAGGCCGAGCCGCCCGGCCCGCCGCTGGTCAGCGCGACGACCAGATCGTAGGACTTGATGGCGAGATGCGCGAGGACGATCAAGGCGGACAGGAAGATCGGCCGCAGCAGCGGGATGACGATGCGACGGTAGAGCTGGAAGGTGGTGGCGCCGTCGATCTGCGCCGCCTTCAGGATCTCGCCGTCGATGCCGCGCAGGCCGGCCAGGAACATCGCCATGATGAAGCCTGACGCCTGCCAGACACCGGCGATGACCACAGTGTAGATGACGAAGTCCTTGTTCTTGATCCAGTCGAAATGGAAGCTCGTCCAGCCCCATTGGTGCAGCGTCTGCTCGAGGCCGAGGCCGGGGTCGAGAAACCATTTCCAGGCAACGCCGGTGACGATGAAGGACAGTGCCATCGGGTAGAGATAGATCGGCCGCAACATGCCTTCGCCGCGGATCTTCTGGTCAAGCAGGATCGCCAGGAACAGCCCGAGCGCCAGGCAGATGGAAATATAGAGGAAGCCAAAAATCCCCATATTGGTGATCGAGGTGTACCAGGAGGACGGCGGATCGCTTTCGAAAGTCCAGCGCCACAGCCGCTGATAGGCGCGTGGCCCGGTGATCGCATAGGAGGGAAAGGTCTTGGAATTGGTGAAGGACAGATAGATCGTCCACAGGATGAAGCCGTAGACGAAGACGATGGTGGCGGCGAAGCTCGGCGCCAGCACGAGCTTCGGCAGCGCATCCTGCAGGCGCGAGCGCACCGAAGCGCCCGG
This sequence comes from Mesorhizobium sp. M1334, assembly GCF_040317995.1. Classification (NCBI taxonomy): domain Bacteria; kingdom Pseudomonadati; phylum Pseudomonadota; class Alphaproteobacteria; order Hyphomicrobiales; family Phyllobacteriaceae; genus Mesorhizobium; species Mesorhizobium sp. M1334. The sequence continues at coordinate 183,185 of NZ_JAMYLM010000002.1, read as the reverse complement.
ACGGGCGTCGTGCTCCGGCGTCAGCGTGATACTGGTTTCAGCAACTATGCTCATCGATCCATTCCGTATCGCGGGTCCGGAATTCTGTCGTCGCGGCCTCTGCGGCACGAAGCGTGCCGGTCAGCGCAACCGCAAAACCCCTCCGCAGGGGATCTCCCCGGCTTGCGCCGGGGAGATCGTTCACATGGGCGGGTGCTTACTTGGCGTCTTCGATCGCGCTGACCAGTTGGGTCACCGCCTCGTCCGAGGTCTTGATCTGGCCGTGGACGAACTTCGAGACGACATCCTTGTAGGCGTTGGCAACCGCCGGAGGGGCGCCGTAGCCTTGCGCCAGCGAGCCGAACAGGGTGCCGCCTTCGTTGGCGGCCTTCAAATCGGCCATGCCCTTCTTGCCGCATGCGTCGAAGTCGGTGTCCGGCACGTCGGTGCGGGCCGGGACCGAGCCCTTGACCACGTTGAAGGCCGACTGGAAGCTCTTCGACAGAGTTGCGGTGGCCAGAGCGATCTGGGCGGCCTTGCGGTCTTCCGGAACCTTGAACATGCCGAACATGTCGGAGTTGTAGATCACGCTGCCGTCGGTGCCCGGGAAGCGATAGCAGAGAAAGTCGGTGCCCGGGACCTTCTTGGCGGCGTTGAATTCGCCCTTGGCCCAGTCGCCCATCACCTGTACCAAGGCGTCGCCCTTGATGACCATGGCGGTGGCGAGGTTCCAGTCGCGGCCCGAGAAGTTCGGGTCGACATAGGTGACGAGCTTGGCGAGATTGTCGAACGACTTCTTCATCGTGTCGGACTTCAGGGATTCCTCGTCGAGGTCGTTGAAGGCCTTCTTGTAGAACTCAGGTCCGCCGGTCGACAGCACGACCGAGTCGAACATGGTCGCTTCCTGCCAGTTCTGGCCGCCCAGCGCGAGCGGGATGACGCCCGCCGCCTTGGCTTTGTCGAGCAGCGCGATGAAGTCGTCGAAGGTCTTGGGCTCGGTCCCGCCGATCTTGTCCATCACCGCCTTGTTGATCCACAGCCAGTTGACCGAGTGGACGTTGACCGGAGCCGCGACCCACTTGCCGTCATAGACGGAGAATTTCTGCAGGGCGGCGGGAACGGACTTGTCCCAGCCTTCCTTTATCGCCGTCTCGGTCAGGTCGCCCATGACGCCGGCCGCGGCGTAGTCGAGCACGGTATAGCCAAGCATCTGCGAGGCGGTCGGGTAGTTGCCGGCCGCCACCATCGCCTTCAGCGCGGTCATGGCGGCGTCGCCGCCACCGCCGGCCACCGGCACGTCCTTCCAGGCAAAGCCTTCCTTGGCCAGATCCTGCTTGAGCACGTTCAGAGCGGCAGCTTCGCCGCCCGACGTCCACCAATGCAGCATCTGGACTTCCTTGACGTCCTCGGCATGGGCCGCGAACGCAACGCCCGCTGCGAGAGCCGTCCCGATAAGCAGTTTGCGCAACATGTACTTCCTCCCTTGTTGAACTTACAACGACCGGCGGATGGCCACCGGGTTCTTCCCAACTCAGCCGACCCACCATCCGGTGCGCTGGCCGCGATGAAACTGGATTGTCTTTTCCTCGGTATAATCCTCGACGGCGCGCTTGCCGAGTTCGCGTCCCAGACCGGACTGCTTGTAGCCGCCGAAAGGCAGTTCGGGATAACCTTCCATGAACGTGTTCACCCAAACGGTTCCCGAACGCACATTCCGCGCCACCGACATGCAGGTATCGATGCTGGCGCTCCACACGCCGGCCGACAGACCATAGGGCGTGTTGTTGGCGATGCGCAACGCCCTTTCAATCGATTCAAAAGTCAGCACCGAGAGCACCGGCCCGAACACTTCCTCGCGCGCAATGGCCATGTCTTCGGTGACGTCGCGAACGATTGTCGGATCAAGGTACTGGCCGGCGCTTGAAGCACGCTGCTTGCCGCCGCAATAGATCCGGCAACCGTCGTTTTCCGCTGCCGTCACGTAGCCGGTGACCTTGGCCACATGGTCGGCGGAGATCATCGCGCCGACCTTGGTGCGGTCGTCGAGCGGGTCGCCGACAACCATCTTGGCAGTAAGTGCTTTGACGGCGCCGAGGAAGTCGTCGGCGATCGCCTCATGGACGATTAGCCGGCTGCCGGCATTGCAGCATTCGCCGGCGTTGAAGAAGCCGCCGAATACCGCCGCGTCAGCAGCGGCTTCGAGGTCGGCATCGGGAAAGACAAGCTGGCCGTTCTTGCCGCCGAGTTCCATCGAGACTTTCTTCAGCGAGTTGGCAGCAGAGGCCATGGTCATCCTACCGACCCGGGTGGAGCCGGTGAACGACACCATCTCGACCAGCGGGTGGCTGACCATCGGTGCGCCGACATCGGCGCCCAGACCGGCAAGGATGTTGACGACGCCATCCGGCAGGCCGGCCTGCATCAGGATCTCGCCGAGCACGAAAGTCGAGGCCGAGGTCATCTCGCTCGGCTTGATCACCGCCGTGCAGCCGGCGGCGAGCGCGAAGGGCAGTTTCTGGCTGACGATAAGGAACGGGAAATTCCACGGCGTGATGATGGAGACGACGCCGATCGGTTCGCGCAGCACGACGCCGAGCATGGCGTCGCCGAGATTGGCGTAGCTTTCGCCGTGAAGCGTGCGGGCAAGTGCCGCGGCATAGCGCCAGATGTCGACGGCGCCGCCGATCTCGCCGCGCGCTTGGGCAATCGGCTTGCCGGATTCCAGCACGTCGAGCCGGGCAATCTCGTCCAGCCGCGCCTCGATCAGGTCAGCAGCCTTGAGCAGGATCGCGGCGCGTTCGGCGGCCTTCATGCGCGGCCAGGGGCCGGTCTCGAAGGCCTTGTGGGCAACCTGTACCGCCGTCTCGACGTCCGCCGCGCCGGCCTGTGCATAGCGCGAGACGGTGAAGCCGTGGCCGGGGCTGCGGCGCTCCAGCGTGCGGCCGTCCTGGGCATCGACGAACTTGCCGCCGATCAGCAGCCGGTAGCTTTTCGGCGCTGCGGCTGCCTCGGCGGGCATGGCGATGTTGAGAGGTGCGTTCATGTGAGTTTCAGGTTCCTAAGATCTTGAGAACGCCGGTTTCTGCTTGGCGCTGAAAGCCTCGACGCCGGTCCTGAGATCGCTTGTCAGCGCGATGAAGCCGCTGGCCAGCGCTTCGGTCGCGGCAGCACTCTCTTCGCCCTCCGCGATGGCAATCATCAGCTTGGCGGCTTCGGTCGCGAGCGGGCCGCGCTCGGCGATCTTGCCGGCCCAGGCCTTGGCTTCGGCGAACGCCTTACCGGTCTCGACCACCCGGTCGACAATCCCCAGAGCAAGAGCCTCGGTAGCCAGAAACACTTCGCCGCCGAGCGCCATCCGCCGCACTGCCTGCGCGCCGAAGCGGCGCACGGCGCGCTGGGTGCCGGACCAGCCGGGAACGACGCCGATCGAGGTTTCGGGGAACCCCAGCTTCACCTGTGTTTCCGCCACGCGGAAGTCTGCAGCCGCCGCCAGTTCCAGCCCGCCGCCCAGCGCATGGCCGGCAAGCACGGCGATCGTCGGCTGCCGCAGCCGCGCCAGCCGATCAAAGACGCGGTGGCCGTAGCGCACCCATTGCACCTGGAAATCGGCGGCGCTCATTTCTGCCCATGCCTCGACGTCGCCGCCGGCGCAAAAGCCCTTGCCTTCGCCGCAGATCAGCACGACGCGGATGCCGTCCGCCGCCTCGGCTTCGTCGAGTGCTGCTTCCAACGCTCGCAGCATCGGGATGTCGAGGGCGTTGAATTTCTCCGGCCGGCGCAGCGTGATTGTGCCGATGGCGCCGTCGGTTTCAAAGGTGACGAGGCGCTCAGCCATGGGCGCCTCCAAGCGAGGCGCCGCCATTGAGCGACAGGCCGATCGGCCGGTCCCGGTAGAGCGCATCCGGTGTGATTTTCAGGTCGTTGGCGACGGCGAGCGGGATCTCGGCCTGCGCCAGCACATCGCGCTCGAGGTCGATGCCCGGCGCCAGCTCCGTCACCATCAGCCCCGCCGGCGTCAGCTTCATCACGCAGCGCTCGGTGACATAGGTGATGTCCTGCCCCTGCGCGACGGCACGCTTGCCCGAGAAGGAGATATGCTCGACTTCGCCGACGACTTTCTTGACCTTGCCCTCCTGGTCGATGCGGATGCCGCCATCAGCAAGCGACAGCTTGGCACCGGCGTTGAAGAAACCGGAAAAGACGATCTTCTTCGCTCGCGCGGTGATGTCGACGAAGCCGCCGGCGCCGGCGGTGACGTGGGGCCGCGCCGAAAGCTTCGAGACGTTGACAGAGCCGTGGCGGTCGATCTGCAGGAAGGACAGCAGCGAGGCGTCAAAGCCACCGGCCTGGAAATAGATGAACTGGTGCGGAGAGGGCATGAAGGCGTCGGCATTGGACGAGCAGCCGAACTTGAAGTCGAGCAGCGGCACGCCGCCGACCGCCCCCTGTTCGATGACCCAGGTGACCTTGCCGTGCTGGCCTTCCTCGATCAGGATACGCGGCACATTGGCCGAGATGCCGAAGCCGATATTGACCGCCATGCCGTCGGCAAGCTCCATGGCGACGCGGCGGGCGATGACCTTCTGGACGTTCATCTCGGCGTTGCGAAAGCTCGACAGCGGCCGGAAAATCTCGCCGGAGATGGCCGGATCGTAGGGCGTCAGCGTCGTCTGCAACTGGTCGGGCGCCACGACAATATGATCGACCAGCACGCCGGGCACGCGCACATCGTGTGGCTTCAGCGTGCCGTTCTCGACGACGCGCTTGACCTGCGCGATGACGATACCGCCATTGTTGCGGGCGGCCAGCGCCTGTTCGAGGCCGCCGAGATAGGCACCTTCATGCTCATAGGTGAGGTTGCCGCGCTCGTCGGCGGTGGTGGCGCGAATGACCGCGACCTGCGGCACGATCGCGCGGAAATAGAGCCACTCCTCGCCATCGAACTGCTGCACCGAAACGATCGGCTCGCTGGCGGCAGCATTCATGGCGCAGCCCTGGTGGCGCGGGTCGGCGAAGGTGTCGAGCCCGACCTTGGTCAGCACGCCGGGACGCTTGGCGGCGGCTTCGCGATGCATGTCGAACAGGATGCCGGACGGCACGTTGTAAGCAGCGACCGAATTGTCGCCGATCATCTTCCAGATCTGCGGTGGTTCGGAAGATGACGGCCCGGAAGGATAGGAACCGCACAAAGTGCGCTTCAACAGGCCGGGCTTGGCTAAGTGATCGATGCCCTTGATGCCGTACATGTCACCGGCGGCGATCGGGTGCAGCGTCGTGATGTCCTTGGGATGGCCTTCGGCGTCGAAGCGCTCGCCGATCGCGGCAAGCACCGCATCCGGGCAGCCGAGGCCGCTCGACGACGACACGGAAACGACCACGCCATCCCTGATCAGGCCGGCAGCCTCAGCCGCGGACACGAGCTTGCTCATCCAGCACTCCCGAGCTTCGGGTCGATGGCAACGGCCTTGCCGGACCTGGCCGATTGCAATGCCGCTTCGGCTGATGTCAGCGACCAGACGCCGTCTTCGCCGGTGGCGGAAGGCTGGCCCTCGCCACGGATCGCCGCGTGGAATTGGCGCAGCGAACGGGCATAGAGATCTTCGCGGTCGAAGCTCAATTCCTCCTCGCCCTGTGCCGTGCGCAGCAACACCGAGCCGACCGGCTTCTGCGTCATCACATCCCTGGCGATCAGCGAGCCTTCGCTGCCATGCACCTCGAAGCCGGTGCCGGCGAATCTGGTGGTGAAGCCCTCATGCGACTGGGCGATGACGCCCGATGCGAAGCGCCAGAGGCACATGGCGCCGTCTTCCAGCCCGCAGGCGGCCATGCCGGCCGATTGCGTGAACGCCGAGATCTCGACGGGATCGTCGCCGAGCACGAAGCGCAGCGTGTCGGCATCGTGGACGGTGATGTCGAGCACCACGCCGCCGCCGGCGTCCGGCCTGGTGATGCGCCAGCCCTGCAGGTTTTCCGGCAGATAGACGGAGTGGAAGACGCGCGCGGCGATCGGTCTGCCGATGCGGCCGGCAGCGATCGCTTCGCGCATCGCCCGATGCGAGCCCGCATTGCGCAGATGGTGATTGGTGCCGAGCACGACGCCGGCGGCCCTGGCCGCCGCGACCATCTTGCGGGCGTCGGCGCTGGTCAGCGCCAGCGGCTTTTCGCAAAGCACATGCTTTCCCGCCTCAATGGCGGCGAGTGCCTGTTCGAGATGCAATTCGTTGGTGGTCGAGATGTAGACGGCGTCGATGTCGGAGCCGAGCAATTCATCAAGCGTCGAGACCGCCGCCGGAATGCGGTTTTCCCGAGCGTAGGTGGCGGCGCGCTCCGGGCTGGAGCTCATCACTGCGGCGATCTCGCCGTCCGGCCGCGCGCGGATGGCGCCGATCATGAACTGTCTTGCGATCGTGCTGGCGCCGATCAGCCCCCAACTGACGGTCATGCCGCGTCTCCCATTCCTGCGCAGCCATGCTCCTTGCGATCGGGGCCGCAGCTTTCCCTGACCACGAGGTTGACGGCGCCGATATGATCCTCGGCGCGCGTGGTGCGCGATTGGATCATCTTCAGCACGACATGGGCGGCGCGCTCGCCGAGGCCGGCGGTGTTCACCGCGACGCTGGTCAGCGCCGGCATGTAGTGCTCGGCCTCGGCGACGTCGTCGAAGCCGACGACGGCAAAGTCCGCGCCGGGTTCCAGGCCGCGCTTGCGCAGCGCCAGCAAGACGCCGAAGGCGACCGCATCGTTGAAGCAAAGGGCCGCGGTCGGCGGCGCGGCCATGGCGAGCGCGGTTTCCAGGCAGGCTATGCCGCCCTTGCGGCTGGTTTCGCCCTCAAAGACCAGCCTGTCGGCTGGTGCGATGCCGAGCGCTTCACAGGCCGCGCGAAAGCCGCCCAGCCGCTCGTGGTAGACGACAAGGTCGGACGAGCCGCCGAAGAAGGCCAGCCGGCAGTGGCCCTTGCCGATCAGATGGGCGGTGGCAAGATAGGCGCCGCGATGATTGTCGGGCGTGATCACCGGGATGCGGCTTTCGGGGAGGCGGCGCATGACGAAAACGACCGGAACGCCTGCGGTCTCAAGGCGGCGGAACGCGCCCGGCGTGGTGCCGCGCGCCGGCGACACGACGAGCCCGGCGACACCCTGCTCCATCAGCGATTTCAGAACCTCTTCCTGGCGCACCGGGCTCTCCGCCGTGTTGGCGATGAAAGGCACGATCCCGGCCGACTGGAAGACGCGCTCCATGCCGACCGCCATCTCGGCGAAAAACGGATTGGTAAGATCGTTGATGACCATGCCGATGACGTTGGAATGGGCCTTGCGCAGATTGGCGGCGCCGCGGTTGTAGACATAGCCGACATCCTCGATCGCCTTGCGCACCTTGAGCGCGGTCTCAGGCCGGATCAGCCGGCTGCCTTGCAACACCAGCGATACCGTCGATTTGGACACGCCCGCCTCACGGGCGATGTCGAGTATCGTTGCCTTGGCCCGGCTGGCCATCCAGATCTGTCCTCCCGGAGGTTTCTTATGCGATTTTTATTGGAACGATCTAATCTCTGCGAGGCATTTGAGTCAATCGTGTTTTTGCGAACCCGAGAAAAATGCGGCTCAGTGGGCACAATCGTCCGGTAAGCACGGCTTTCACCTGCTGCGATGCAGCAATTTGAGTTGCGCGAGGCAGGGCGGCAAAGTCTCTTGATTTATTGGAACGTTCCACTTAATAGGCGCTGGGAAGGAGAAAGCCATGGACATCACCTTGCCCGGGGAAGGCGGCGGCCGCATCCTCTACCGGCTTATCGGCCAGCCGGTGCAGCCTGTGGCCGGCGCGCGGTTCTCGCGTATCGCCTACGCCGCGGCCCACGTCGTCGCCGATCCTTTCGCCATGACCAATCCATGGTCGAGGCCGGCGGTCGACTGGGACAAGACGATGGCGTTTCGCCATCACCTCTGGCGGCTCGGCTTCCGTGTCGCCGAAGCGATGGATACCGCGCAGCGCGGCATGGGCTTCGACTGGGTAAATGCCAGGGAATTGATCCGCCGCTCGATCGCCGAGGCGCGGAGCGTCGAGGGCGCCGCTCTCGCGTCAGGCGCAGGCACCGACCATCTGACGGCGGGGGCGGCGAGCACGCTCGACGATGTCATCGCGGCCTACGAGGAGCAGTTCGGGTTCATCGAAGGGCTTGGCGGCAAGGTGATCATGATGGCCAGCCGCCCGCTTGCGGCGATCGCCAAAGGCCCCGACGATTATGCCAGCGTCTACGACCGCATCCTGTCCCAGGCATCCGGCAAGGTCATCCTGCACTGGCTGGGCGACATGTTCGACCCGGCGCTGAAAGGCTATTGGGGCAGCAGCGATTTCGAAACTGCGCTCGAGACGGTGATCGCGATCATCGAACGTCACGCCGGCACCGTCGAGGGCATAAAGATATCGATGCTCGATGCCGGCAAGGAGATCGCGCTCAGGGACCGGCTGCCCGAGGGCGTGGTGATGTTCACCGGCGACGACTTCAATTACCCCGAGCTGATCGCCGGCGACGGCGACAGACATTCGCACGCGCTGCTCGGCATTTTCGATGCGATCGCGCCGGTCGCCAATGCAGCGCTGGCAAAGCTGGCCGACGGCGACCGCGCCGGCTATGACACGCTGATGGCGCCGACAGTGCCGCTGTCGCGCAAAATCTTCGAGGCGCCGACCGAATATTACAAGGCCGGCATCGTCTTCATGGCATGGCTGAACGGCCACCAGGAGCATTTTTCGATGATCGGCGGCATGCAATCGGCGCGCGGCATCCGCCACTATTCCGATGTCTTTCGCCTTGCCGACCAGGCAGGGTTGCTGGCCGACCCCGAGCTTGCCATTGCCAGAATGACAAGCCTCTGCGCGGTAGCGGGCGTCTGATCGCGAGCGCTACAGCGTCCGATCCAAAGGTTGCATCGGGTGGCTTTGCGATTTGCCTTGTCTGGGCAAATCTGTATGCGGTATGCGTCCGGCAACAGAGAAGCCGATCCGGCGCTCCGCCGGCCAACTGGCATAGCTGCCGTTCTGCATTGGGGTAAGCTGATGACCTTCGACCTTCAGGGCAAGCGTGTTTTCGTGGCCGGACATCGCGGCATGGTCGGCTCGGCCATCCTGCGCCGATTGGCCGACGAGGATTGCGAGATCCTGACCGCCTCGCGCGCCGACCTCGATCTTCTCGACCAGGCCTGCGTGCGGCGCTGGATGGCCGACTGCAAGCCGGATGCAGTGGTGATGGCGGCGGCCAAGGTTGGCGGTATCCTGGCCAACAACAGGCTTCCGGTCGATTTTCTGCAGGACAATCTCGTCATGCAGAACAATGTCATCGACAGCGCCTTCCGCAACGAGGTGCAGAAGCTGATGTTTCTCGGTTCATCCTGCATCTATCCCAAATTCGCGGCGCAGCCGATCTCCGAGGACGCCTTGCTGACCGGGCCGCTCGAGCCCACCAACGAATGGTATGCGATCGCCAAGATCGCCGGGCTGAAACTGTGTCAGGCCTATCGGCGCCAGCACGGCGTCGACTACATCTCGGCGATGCCGACCAATCTCTACGGTCCGGGCGACAATTTCGACCTCAATTCCAGCCATGTCGTGCCCGCTCTGATGCGCAAGGCGCACGAGGCCAAGCGCGCCGGCCGCAAGAGCCTGGAGGTGTGGGGGTCAGGCACGCCGATGCGTGAATTCCTGCATGTCGACGACGCCGCCGACGCGCTGGTCTGGTTGCTGAAGAATTATTCTGGCGACAGCCACATCAATGTCGGCTCGGGGGAAGACATCACCATTGCCGACCTTGCCCGCACCATCGTGTCGGTTGCCGGCGCCGATGCCGCAATAACATTCGATGCGACGAAGCCGGACGGCACGCCGCGCAAGCTGATGGACGTATCGCGCCTGTTCGCCACCGGCTGGCGCCCGCGCTACTCGCTGCGCAGCGGATTGGAACAGACCTATACGTGGTTTCTCCAGCACGTCGAGACCGGTGATCTCCGCCTCGGCGCGGCCTGAGGCTGAATTGGCGAGCTCGGCATCAGGATTGGATGAGGCCGAGAACGACAGCCGATGAGAATACCGGCGGCCAATTGAGGGATTGTCTGGATGGTGGGCGTGACAGGGATTGAACCTGTGACCCCTGCAATGTCAATGCAGTGCTCTCCCGCTGAGCTACACGCCCATCCGAAGCCGCGCATACACCATTTTTGGTTCTGCACGTCAATAGCGGGAAAGGGGAAAGAATGGCTGGCTTGCGGCGTCGGTCAAGACGCGACAAAAAGCGCGTCAGGCGGCCTGCAGCATCTTTTCGACTTCGTTGACGAGGTCGCGCAGGTGGAACGGCTTCGATAGCACCTTGGCGTCTTTCGGCGCCTTGGAATCAGGGTTCAGGGCGACGGCGGCGAAGCCGGTGATGAACATCACCTTGAGGTCAGGATCGATCTCGGTGGCGCGGCGGGCGAGCTCGATGCCATCCATCTCGGGCATGACGATGTCGGTCAAAAGCAGCGAAAAAGGCTCCTCGCGCAGCCGCTCATAGGCACTGGCGCCATTGTCGAAATCGCTGACCTGATAACCGGCGCGCTCCAGCGCCTTGACGAGGAACCGGCGCATGTCGTCGTCGTCTTCCGCCAGCAGAATGCGTGCCATCTTGTCCCGTCCGAATCACCCAACCGACAATGCCGTGCGGCAAGCCCGTTAACCATGCTGTATATGAGGAGGTGACGGTAAACATCAAGTGAACGTTGGGCGCACAATCCTGATTTGGCTGGCGCTTCGGCGGCTGGACATGCGGGCGGCGAGGTGGCACTTTCCTATCATGATGCATTGGTATTCCCGGGTTCGTTCAAATTGAAAACGGCAGCCGAGGATTTTTCGGTCGTTCCACCCTTCGAAATCCGATCGGGCGCCGAACAGCGCGTTCCCTTCCTCTTCAACTCGCCGCATAGCGGCCGCTACTATCCGGACCGGTTCATGGCGATGGCCAAGCTGGACCGCAACGCGATCCGTCGCTCCGAGGACTGCTATGTCGAGGAATTGTTCGGCGGTGCCGTCGCGCTAGGGGCGCCGATGCTGGCGGCAAACTTCCCGCGTGCCTATCTCGACGTCAACCGGGAGCCGTGGGAACTCGACCCGCGCATGTTCGCCGAACCGGTGCCGTCATTCTGCAACATCCGCTCAGCGCGGGTGGCCGGCGGACTCGGCACCGTGCCCAAGCTTGTAGGCGAGGGGCTCGACATCTATTCCGGCCGCTTGCCGCTGGCGGAAGCCGTGGCGCGCATCGAAGCGGTCTACAAGCCCTATCACGAGACGCTGAAACGGCTCTTGACCAGAACCCATGCGCGCTTCGGCTATGCCGTGCTGATTGACTGCCACTCGATGCCGGCAAGCATAAGGGTCGGCGACAGCGGATTGCGGCCGGATTTCATCGTCGGCGACCGTTTCGGCATCTCGGCCGCGGCGGCGTTGACCGAAACCGCGATCGGCCTGCTCACCGGCATGGGCTACAGCGTCGCCTACAACAAGCCCTATGCCGGAGGCTTCATCACGGAGCACTATGGCCGCCCAGTGCGCCATCTGCATGCGCTGCAGATCGAGGTCAATCGGGGGCTCTACATGAATGAGCGGACGTTCCAGAGATCATCTGGTTTCGACGCCCTGGCGGACGATCTGGCGCGGTTTTCAGCCGAACTGATGGCGATGCCCGATCACAATTTCATGGATCTGCCTCTGGCCGCAGAATAGCGCCGGAATCGCGGCACTCGCCGCTCATGCGGCGGCACAAAAAAAGACCGCATCGTTTGCACGACACGGTCGAAGTCTAGGGAGGAAACGCCCAAGGAGGGCATGGACAGGAACCCTGTCCGAGAACAAACGTATTGTGCGCTGCACAAATGTCAAGGCGCGTTCCGGCTTTTTTAATTCACTGTGAAGTGGAAATTGCATTTCCACGATGATTGCGTTGCATTCGAGCAACAGTTAGCGTCCAGCGAAAGGCTCCGAACGCCCTTGTTTCGGCATAAAACCGTGGGCTAACGGGCATCTCAAACATGCTGGAGCGGGAGAATCAGTTGGACGTCAGCATCGAGTTCATGCGGCGCGTTGCGCATGCCGCCGCGGCCGAGACCTTGCCGCGCTTCCGCAATCAGGGCGCGGTCACCAACAAGGAGCGCGGCAGCTTCGACCCCGTCACCGAAGCCGACCGCGAGGCCGAGCGGGTCATCCGCGCGCTGATCAACGCGCAATACCCTGATCATGGGATCCTCGGCGAGGAGCATGGCAGCGAAAACATCTCCAGCCGGCATGTCTGGGTGATCGATCCGATCGATGGAACACGCGCCTTCATCTCCGGCCTGCCGGTATGGGGAACACTGGTCGGGCTGACGGTCGACGGCGATGCCGTCGCCGGCATGATGTCGCAGCCCTTCACCGGCGAGCTGTTCTACGCCAATGCCTCCGGTTCGCATTATGAAGGTCCCGGTGGCCCCCGAAAACTCGCAACGCGCAAGACGACGAATCTCGCCGAGGCGACGCTGTTCACCACCACGCCGGCGCTGTTCAAGGGAGACGCGCGCCTGCGCTACGACCTGTTCGAGCAACAGGTCCAACTCGCCCGTTACGGCACCGACTGCTATGCCTTCGCCATGGTGGCGGCGGGCAGCGTCGATATCGTCGCCGATCCCGGATTGAAACCCTACGACATCGTCGCACTGATCCCGATCATCGAGAAGGCAGGCGGCGTCGTCACCACTTTCGAGGGCGGACCGGCGGAAAAGGGCGGCGACATCCTGGCGGCGGCGACACCGGAACTGCACGCGGCGGCGATGGCGGCGCTGCGCGGCTAGCATCTGGTGCACCCGCGCGTCTGGTTTTGCGCAAATCCGACGGAAACCGCGGTACGGTTCCAAAGTGCGTCGCGCGTTGAATGGGGGCGCGCTCGCATTTTTTGTATGTCGTTATCGTACAACCGCTGCGCACCTTCGACATGCATTAGCTATCGGCAGGCCAAGCGTCCGAATAGATCAGCAGCCAGAATGCAATCCGCGACGTCGCCGCGCCGAGATTGAGCCTAGACCATGTGAGGCCTAGCGCCAGCAAGAGAACGCCCTCCAGGGCGCTGAGCGTGTGCGCGGACAGTCCGAGCCGCGGTGCGGCGAGATACGGTATTGCAAACCCTTCGAATGACGAAAACAGCAGCAGCGCGACGCCAATCTGCAGTAGCCGATGCCCCTGACGTGACAGCGTGTTCGATGCGTTCATGGTCGTTTTTCTCCCGGCGAATGGCCTCCAACCTCTTTGGCAGCAAGCTAGCGCTCGATGCCTGAACGGGAATAAGGGGGGCACGCTGCGCCGGACAAGCGACCCGTGCGGGCCTTGTCGGCGGGCGCTGGCGAAGCGGTCAAACAGCGTCGCCGGTTCCGGGGATGAAGGCATCGAATGCCGCAAGCAACTGCTCGCGATAGAGGTCGGCTTCCTGGAGGATCTCATGGCGGGCGCCGTCGATCATCACTAGCGAGCCGACGCGCAGACGTCTCGCATAGGCTTCGACTGCCCTGGTCGAGACGACCTGGTCGGCGCCGGCGGCGATCATCAACAAGGGCACCTGGATCTTGGCCATGAAATCCGGGTCGCTGACGATCAAGGATGCCTCCGTGGCCGCCTTCAGCCAGCGGATCGTCGGTCCGCCGAGCGCCAGCTGCGGATAGGTTTCGTAGATCAGCGTATTGCGCCGATAGCGCGCCGGGTCGCTGGTCAGCTTGTTCATCGCGAAGGGCACCGATTCCCTCGGCCGCGGCCCCCATGCGGCATAGAGCCGGCCGAGGCCGAGAAGGCAGAACAGCGAACAGATGCGGCGAACGGTTTTTACCGAAACCGGCAGGTCGGGCACTGTGAAGAACGGTGCGATCAGCACCATGCGGCGCACGCGGTTCGCCATCGAGGGCGCGGCGAGCAGCGCAATCACCGCGCCAGCCGAATGGGCCAGTATGTAGTAGGGTCCTCGGCAATCGGGCAGCACGATCTCTTCGAAGAACTGCTCCAGATCACCGGTATAGTCGAAGAAGCTCTGGACGTGGCCGCGCTGTCGGTCGCCGATCATCCGGTCGGAAGCGCCCTGGCCGCGCCAGTCGAGGGTGGCCACGCCAAAGCCCCGGTCGGCAAGGTTGCGAATGGTCTCGAAATACTTCTCGATGCACTCGTTGCGGCCGGTCAGGACGACGACGGTGCCCTTCATGGGGCGGGCAACAGCGGCAAACAGCCCATAGCGGATCTTCTTGCCGTCGCGCGTGGTGAAGAAGCCACCGGCTGCGTTTTCCGGCAGCGGATTGTCCGGAGTTTCGTGGAAGACGGGGGTCTGGTGGAAAAGATCGGTCATACGGTGTTTGGCTGGTGTCGGTGCCGACGGGCGCAAGTCAGGCATAAACGCCCATGCGCCAAAAGCAAAGGAATTCGGGACGCCGGGGAGGTCGACAGGCAGCGAAGAAATAAGGCCGGAAGCAGCCTTGGGCGTACTTCCGGCCTCTGTCGACCCGGGAGGAAGGGACGTTGCACCCGGTTCGGCCTCGTCGTGTCGCCTTTTTCGCGACCTGTTCGTTATCTCGAGAACAGTTTAATGCCGCCTAGCTGAACGCTCGCCGAAGCCACGGTTCATCTGCCGTTCATCGGCATTGGGACGTCGGCCGAGACCAGTCCCGTTTGGACGCGGGAAAATCTTGAAATGCCGTCGTCCGCTTCCCAAATTTGTCATGCGGTCGCCAATGTCGGGGCCGCTGGCCCATCCGAAACGCTGTTACGGGTTTCGCACCGGCCATACGCAACCTTGTTGCTCAACAGGAGAACACATCATGCGTCACGTTGATTTTTCCCCGCTCTACCGTTCGACCGTCGGTTTCGACCGGCTGTTCACCATGCTCGATTCGCTTGCGCAGCCGGAAGGCCAGACGTATCCGCCTTACAACATCGAGCGCACGGGCGAGGATGCCTATCGCATCTCGATGGCTGTGGCCGGCTTCTCGGAAGATGAGATTTCGATCGAAGCTCACCGCAATGTGCTGACCGTCAAGGGTGAGCGCAAGGAGGAAGGCAATGGCGAAGGCTCCGAACTGCTCTATCGCGGTATCGCCAGCCGAGCCTTCGAGCGCCGCTTCCAGCTTGCCGATCACGTCGAGGTTGTCGGCGCCGCGCTGAAGAACGGGCTGCTCTCCGTCGACCTCAAGCGCAACATCCCCGAAGAGCTGAAGCCGCGCAAGATCGCGATCACCTCGGCTCCGGCCAAGGCCAAGCAGATCGAGGCCAAGACTGCCGCCTAAGCCAGGCAGCTAAGTTCTCCGGGGACGCCAACTCCCCGGGAAAAAAGGGCGGTGCAGCAATGCGCCGCCTTTTTGCTGGGTAAGGCTTGCTATCCGGCGAGCAGGTAGCCGAAACGGTCGACCTCGTCGGGCGTGGTCGCGAAGCTGGTTACGAAGCGATAGAGCGCTTCGTCCTCGCCGATGTGGCCGTCGTAGCCGAGCGGCCTGTGCCAGTCATGGAAGGCCGCGCCTGCCGCTTGCATGTTTTCGGCTTCGGCCTTTTTCATGACCGCGAAGACCTCGTTCGCCTGCGGCAGCCAGGCCAGCCGGGCGGAAGGGGAATCTTCTATCGCCGCGGCAAGCCGAGCCGCCATCGCATTGGCGTGCCGTGCCGTATCGAGCCATAGCCCACCCCTGAAATAAGCATCGAATTGCGCGGCGATGAAGCGCGATTTCGAGAACAGCTGAGCCGCGCGCTTGCGCAAAAAGGCCAATTCCTTCGCTCGCTCGAGGTCGAACAGCACGATCGCCTCGGCGCACCAACAGCCATTCTTGGTGCCGCCGAAGGAGAGGATATCGACACCGTGCTTCCAGGTCATTTCGGCCGGCGTCGTTTCCAGCGCGACGAGCGCATTGGCAAAGCGGGCCCCGTCCATGTGCAGCGGCAGTCCATGCTGCTTTGCGATCGCCGAAATCCTGGCGATTTCGTTCAGCGTGTAGACGGTTCCGACCTCGGTCGACTGAGTGATCGAAACGGCAACCGGCCGCCCGGAATGGACGTTTTCGGGTGCGAAACGGTCCACCGCCCGTTCCAGATTGCCGGCATCGATTTTGCCGAGCGCGCCTTCGACTGTATAAAGCCGTGAACCGCCGGTGAAGTATTCCGGTGCACCGCATTCGTCCTCGATGACGTGCGATTCGCGATGGCAGAAGGAAATGCCGCCTGGCTTGTTATAGGTAGTCAGCGACAGCGAATTGGCAGCGGTGCCGGTGGCGACGAAAAACACCGCGACTTCGCATTCGAAGATCTCATTGAAGCGCTGGTAAACTGCCTTGTCGAGGACGCCGTCGCCATAAGCGGTGGAGAAGCCGTCGGCATGGGCCGAGAGGCCGGCAGCGATACGGGGATGGGCGCCTGCCCAATTGTCGGAAGCGAAAATCATGCGTCTGCCTATGCTGGGGAAATCGGTGCGAGCTTGGCCGCTTTCGCATGCCGGCCGCAAGGGGCAGACACCGAAAATCCGCTAAAGCCAGCGAAACGCATGAGCGTACATGCAGCGACGAAAGGTTACGCTGATACCGCGTTCCGCGCAATTTTCTGTCGCGAAAGCTTCAAGAATTTTGTGAATCGGTCTTGTGTGCATCCAAAATTTCTGTCATAAAAATTTAGGACAGTAGTGCTGTCTTATTTTGTCGCACAAAACTAGCCGCATTGGCATATGATTGCGCCTCTGCCGCCATTGCCGCGAGCGACAGCTAGACAGCCTGGCTCTGGCCTGTACGAATACCATATGCGAACGATGCGGAAAGCCGCACGGTCGGCAAGAATTTCGCAAGACGTGCCGCAAGATTGAAAGGGGAGCCACGCGCTTCCCGACGGAAACCAGCGCCCGAAGGGGACGGAACGGAGGACAGGACGATGACGGACATGACGCCATCTGCGACGAAGGCCGCGCAGACGAAAGCGGCAGCCGTCAAAAATCCGTCCCTGACCAATATACGGCGAACCAACACCGGCTATACCGCGCACGGCCTCTATGATCCGCGCAACGAACATGATGCATGCGGCGTCGGCTTCATCGTCAATATGAAGGGCGTGAAGTCGCATCAGATCGTCGAGGACGGCCTTGCCGTGCTCGAAAACCTGACGCATCGGGGCGCGGTCGGCGCCGACCCGCTGATGGGCGACGGCGCCGGCGTGCTGGTGCAACTGCCGGACCGCTTCTTCCGTGAGGAGATGGCCAAGCAAGGGGTCGAACTGCCGAAGCCCGGCCACTATGCCGTCGGCCAGGTGTTCATGCCGCGCGACCCGGAGCTGCAGGCGCATATCGAAGGCATCATCGCCGAGGTGGCGCAACTCGAGGGCCAGCCGCTGCTCGGCTTTCGCGACGTGCCGGTCGACAATTCGTCGCTGTCCAAGGCGCCCGACATCGCCGCTTCCGAGCCGGTGCACCGGCAGGTGTTCCTGGGCCGCGGCGCCGAGATCGAGAACGACGACGATTACGAGCGGCGGCTCTACATCCTGCGCAAGGTCATTTCCGGACGTATCCACGAGGAGACCAAAGGCGTCGACAACGGCTTCTATGTCGTCTCGATGTCGTCGCGGACCATCGTCTACAAGGGCATGTTCCTGGCCTATCAGGTCGGAGCCTACTACAAGGACCTCACCGACCCGCGTTTCGAGACGGCGCTGATCCTGGTCCACCAGCGCTTCTCGACCAACACGTTCCCGTCGTGGAAGCTGGCGCATCCCTACCGCATGGTTGCCCACAATGGCGAGATCAACACGTTGCGCGGCAACGTCAACTGGATGGCGGCGCGCCAAGCTTCGGTCGATTCCGAACTGTTCGGCAACGACATCTCGAAACTGTGGCCGATCTCCTACGAAGGGCAGTCGGACACCGCCTGCTTCGACAATGCGCTCGAATTCCTGACGCAGGGCGGCTATTCGCTCGCCCACGCCATGATGATGCTGATCCCGGAAGCCTGGGCCGGCAACAAGCTGATGGGTCAGGACCGCAAAGCCTTCTATGAGTATCACGCAGCCCTGATGGAGCCGTGGGACGGGCCGGCGGCGGTTGCCTTCACCGACGGCCGCCAGATCGGTGCCACGCTCGACCGCAACGGGCTGCGGCCGGCGCGCTACATCGTTACCGATGACGACCGCGTCATCATGGCCTCGGAAGCCGGCGTGCTGCCGGTGCCGGAGGAAAGGATCGTCAAGAAGTGGCGGCTGCAGCCCGGCCGCATGCTGCTGATCGACCTGGACAAGGGCCGCATCGTTTCCGACGAGGAGATCAAGTCGGAGATCGCGACCAGGCACCCCTACAAGAGCTGGCTCGCCAACACCCAGCTCATCCTCGAAGATTTGAAGCCGGTCGAGCCGCGCGCCCTGCGCAGGGACGTCAGCCTGCTCGACCGCCAGCAGGCGTTCGGCTACACCCAGGAAGACACCAAGCTGCTGATGTCGCCGATGGCGACCACCGGCCAGGAAGCAGTCGGCTCGATGGGCACCGACACGCCGATTTCGGCGATGTCGGACAGATCGAAGCTGCTCTACACCTATTTCAAGCAGAATTTCGCCCAGGTCACCAACCCGCCGATCGACCCGATCCGCGAGGAACTGGTGATGAGCCTGGTGTCCTTCATCGGGCCGCGGCCCAACATCTTCGACCTGGTCGGCAATTCGCGCCGCAAGCGGCTCGAAGTACGCCAGCCAATCCTGACCAATGGCGATCTCGAAAAGATCCGCTCCATCGGCCACACCGAGGACCGTTTCGACACCAAGACGATCGACATCACCTATGCTTCGAATGAAGGCGCGGCCGGCATGCAGGGCGCTATAGACCGGCTATGCGAGCGCGCCGAGGCGGCGGTCGCCGGCGGCTACAACATCATCATACTGTCGGACCGTCAGCTCGGCCCGGACCGCATCGCCATTCCGGCGCTGCTGGCAACGGCGGCCGTGCATCATCATTTGATCCGCAAGGGATTGCGCACCTCGGTCGGGCTCGTCGTGGAATCCGGCGAGCCGCGCGAGGTGCATCATTTCTGCTGTCTCGCCGGCTACGGCGCCGAGGCGATCAACCCCTATCTCGCTTTCGACACGCTGCTCGACATGCACAAGCGTGGCGAATTGCCAGCGGAGGTCGATGCCTACGAGGTCGTCTCCCGCTACATCAAGTCGATCGGCAAGGGCATCCTGAAGGTGATGTCCAAGATGGGCATCTCGACTTATCAGTCCTATTGCGGCGCGCAGATCTTCGATGCCATCGGGCTGAAGTCGGAGTTCGTGCACAAGTACTTCACCGGTACGGCGACGCTGATCGAAGGCGTCGGGCTGGACGAGATCGCCGCCGAAACGGTCAGCCGCCACACCGACGGCTTCGGCAACGACCCGGTGCTGCGCAACAGCCTCGAGGTCGGCGGCGAATACATGTTCCGCATGCGCGGCGAGGCCCATATCTGGTCGCCCGACGCAGTGGCGACCTTGCAGCACGCTGTGCGCCAGGGCTCGTGGGAGACGTTCAAGGACTATTCCGCCCAGATCGACAGCGAGACGGCGCAGGCGCAGACCATTCGCGGCATGTTCAAGATCAAGCTTGCGCAAGAGACCGGGCGCAAGAAGGTCGAACTCGACGAGGTGATGCCGGCGGCCGAAATCGTCAAGCGCTTCTCGACCGGGGCGATGTCCTTCGGCTCGATCTCCAGGGAAGCGCATACGACGCTGGCGCGCGCCATGAACGCCATCGGCGGCAAGTCGAATACCGGCGAGGGCGGCGAAGAGGCCGACCGCTATCTGCCACTGCCGGGCGGCGGCAAGAACCCCGAACGCTCGGCGATCAAGCAGGTCGCTTCGGGACGCTTTGGCGTCACTGCCGAATATCTGGTCAATTCCGACATGATGCAGATCAAGGTCGCGCAAGGGGCAAAGCCCGGCGAGGGCGGCCAGCTGCCGGGCCACAAGGTCGACGCAACCATAGCCAAGGTCAGGCATTCGACGCCGGGCGTCGGCCTGATCTCGCCGCCGCCGCATCATGACATCTATTCGATCGAGGATCTGGCGCAGC
Source organism: Mesorhizobium sp. M1334 (assembly GCF_040317995.1). Taxonomy (NCBI): domain Bacteria; kingdom Pseudomonadati; phylum Pseudomonadota; class Alphaproteobacteria; order Hyphomicrobiales; family Phyllobacteriaceae; genus Mesorhizobium; species Mesorhizobium sp. M1334. The sequence goes on along the minus strand of NZ_JAMYLM010000002.1, from coordinate 163,128 downwards.
TCATCTACGACCTGAAGAACGTCAATCCGGCGGCCGACGTATCGGTCAAGCTGGTCTCGGAAGTCGGCGTCGGCACGGTTGCGGCCGGCGTCGCCAAGGCGCGTGCCGACCACATCACCATATCAGGCTATGACGGCGGCACCGGCGCTTCGCCGCTGACCTCGCTCAAGCATGCCGGCAGCCCGTGGGAGATGGGCCTTGCCGAGACGCACCAGACGCTGGTGCTCAACGGCCTCAGGTCGCGCGTCGCGCTGCAGGTCGATGGCGGCCTGCGCACAGGGCGTGACGTCATCATCGGCGCGCTGCTCGGCGCCGACGAGTTCGGCTTCTCGACCGCGCCACTGATCGCGGCCGGCTGCATCATGATGCGCAAGTGCCATCTCAACACCTGCCCGGTCGGCGTCGCGACGCAGGACCCGGTGCTGCGCAAGCGCTTCAAGGGCACGCCCGAGCACGTCATCAACTTCTTCTTCTATGTGGCGGAAGAGGTGCGGGCGCTGCTTGCCGAGATGGGCTACACCCACCTCGACCAGATCATCGGCGACACCGACCTTCTGGAAAAGCGCGAGCTGATCCAGCACTGGAAGGCGCGGGGACTCGACTTCAGCAAGATGTTCTACAAGCCCGATGCGCCACACGCGGCGGTGCACTGGACCGAGCGGCAGAAGCATCCGATCGACGACGTGCTCGACCGCAAGCTGATAGAACTGGCAAAGCCGGCGCTCGAAGCCAGGCAGCCGGTCAGCATCGAACTGCCGATCCGCAACGTCGACCGTTCGACGGGCGCCATGCTGTCGGGTGAAGTGGCAAAGCGCTTCAAGCACAAGGGCCTGCGCGAGGACACGATCTCGGTGAAGCTCACCGGCACGGCCGGCCAATCCTTTGGCGCCTTTCTGGCGCGCGGGATTTCGTTCGAACTGGTGGGCGCTGCCAATGACTATGTCGGCAAGGGTCTGTCGGGCGGCCGCATCGTCATCCGCCCGCCGGAGAACACGAAAATCGTTGCTGCCGAGTCCATTATTGTCGGCAATACCGTGCTCTACGGCGCAACCGAGGGCGAGGCCTATTTCTGCGGCGTTGCCGGCGAGCGTTTTGCCGTGCGCAATTCGGGTGTCGCCGCGGTCGTTGAAGGGGTCGGCGACCATGGTTGCGAATACATGACTGGCGGTATCGTCGTCGTCATCGGCCAGACCGGCCGCAACTTCGCCGCCGGCATGTCGGGCGGCGTCGCCTATGTGCTCGACGAGGCGGGCGATTTCGCCGAACGCTGCAACATGGCGATGGTCGAGCTGGAGCCGGTTCCGGAAGAGGACGACCTTATGGAAAAGCTGCTCCACCATGGCGGCGATCTCGACCATAAGGGCCGTGTCGACGTATCGGGCGATATGACCAGCCACGACGAGGAGCGGCTCTATCAGCTGATCTCCAACCACGTCCACTACACGGGCTCGGTACGAGGTCGCGAAATCCTCGACGATTGGGCGACTTTCCGGCCGAAATTCCGGAAGATCATGCCGGTCGAATACCGCCGCGCGCTGATCGAGATGGAGCGGATGCGCATGAACGTGGCGGCGGAATAGATTTGGAAATTGCCGGGAGGCCATGCGTCCTGGCAACCATCTTCATCAACAATCCTGACCTCGGACTGAAGGTTGCCACGGCTGCCTTATGAGGTTAACGGGTGCGTCGCCAGGCGTGCCTTCCGGACAGCAGGGACTGGACTATGGGCAAGGTAACAGGGTTTCTCGAGATCGACCGGCAGGTGCACAAGTACCAGCCGGCTTCCGACCGCATCCGGCATTTCCGCGAGTTCACGCTGCCGATGTCGGACAAGGAGGTCGAGAAACAGGCCGCGCGCTGCATGGATTGCGGCATTCCGTATTGCCATGGACCGACCGGCTGCCCGATCCACAACCAGATCCCGGACTGGAACGACCTCGTCTATAATGGCGACTGGGAAAACGCGATCCGCAACCTGCATTCGACCAACAATTTTCCGGAATTTACCGGCCGCATCTGCCCCGCACCTTGCGAGGAAGCCTGCACGCTGAACCTCGAGGATATTCCGGTCGCCATCAAGACGATCGAGCAGGCGATTGCCGACAAAGCCTATGAGACCGGCCATATCCGGCCCTATCCGCCGGAACGGAAGACCGGCAAGCGCGTCGCGATCATCGGCTCGGGGCCGGCGGGAATGGCGGCTGCCCAGCAACTCGGCCGCGCCGGCCATGACGTTCACGTCTATGAGCGCGAGAGCCGGCCGGGCGGGCTGATGCGCTATGGTATCCCCGACTTCAAGATCGAGAAGCATTATATCGACCGGCGCATCGAGCAGATGCAGGGCGAAGGTGTCAGCTTCCATTGTGGCGTCAATGTCGGCGTCGACAAGCCGGTAGCCGAACTGCTCGCCGAATATGACGCGGTCCTCTATTGCGGCGGTTCCGAAACACCGCGTCCGGCCAACATCCCTGGCGACGATCTCGACGGCGTGCACGACGCGATGCCGTATCTGGTTCAGCAGAACAAGCGTATCGGCGGCGAGCCGATCCAGTCGGTGGCATGGCCGTCGCGCCCGATCGTCGCCGGCGGCCAGCACGTCGTCGTCGTCGGCGGCGGCGACACTGCCTCCGACTGCGTCGGTACCGCCTTCCGCCAGGGCGCGGTGCGCGTCACCCAGCTCGACATCCGGCCGCAACCGCCGGAAAAGGAGGACAAGCTGTCGGTCTGGCCCTACTGGGCGACCAAGATGCGCACGTCATCCTCGCAGGCCGAAGGCGCCGAGCGCGAATTCCAGGTGGCGACGCTTGAATTCATCGGCGAAGACGGCCAGCTGACCGGGGTAAAATGCTGCGAAGTCGACGAAAAGCGCAAGCCGATAGCGGGCACGGAATTCGTCATCCGCGCCGATCTCGCGTTCATCGCCATCGGCTTTGCCGGGCCAGCCGCTCGCGGGCCGGTCTCGGAACTCGACGGGCAGATGAAGATCGTCACCGACAGCCGCCGCTCGAAGAATGTCGAGGCCAATGACCGGGACTACAGGACCAGCGTCGAAAAGCTCTATGCGGCGGGCGACGTGCGGCGCGGCCAGTCGCTGGTCGTCTGGGCGATCCGCGAGGGCCGCCAGGCGGCGCGTGCCATCGACGAGGCGCTGATGGGATCGAGCGTGCTGCCGCGCTGAGCCCGTTCCGAAACTCTCCAGAAAGAGGCGCCAGCTTACTGCCGGATCGCCGTCGTCGTATCGGATGCGGCCGCCGTCGCAGGCTGTGCCTTGGGTGGCCAGGAGAAATCGTCAGCGCGGCCCGGTGAGGCGTCGGGCGCCTTGCCCTCGACGATCAGCCTTTCGCCCGGCAAATTCTTGTCAGCTTTTGCCGGCGGGGCGGCGCCGAGAAGTTCCGAACCGCCGTCCAGCGCCGGATCGCTGAGCAGCATCGGCACGGTGCGATCGACAGCTATCGGCGCGGCAGCAGGTGCCGGCGCCTCGACGGGAGCGCCGGCCGGGGCAGAAGCCGTCACCACGCTTCCCGGCGCGGCCAGCCCCAGGATCTTCATCAGCGGCTTTTCGGTATAGAAGGCGAGCTTGCGCTTGCCGGCCTTCGACATGTTGATGCCGTCATCGGAGCGCAGGCGCACCGATTGGCCGTTGATGTCCGGTCCGCTGGTGATGAAGGCGCCGTTCTCGTCGACAAACCCGTCCCAGACGTCGACGAATTCGCCGCCGTGGCTTTCGGCGGACGAGCGGAAGATATCGTTGAAGGCCAGCATGTCGGAAGTCATTTTCGAGACCCGGAAGGCCGGCATGCCAACCCACAAATACGGCACCTTGGTTGCGGCGATGGCCTTGCCGAACGCATCGGTCCGGCGCTCGTATTCCTTGGTCCAGTTCTCGGATCGCGGCTGCTCGCGCACATCGCCGACGCGCATCTGCTGCCGGTCGTTGGATCCGAGCATGACGACGACGGCTGCCGGTTTTTCGGCCGCGATCAGCGACTTGACCTGTTCTGGCCAGTTGTAGACATCGTCACGCACGAAGCCGGACGATCCGTTGGCACGGACGACGATCCTGACGCCGGTGTTTTCGGCAAAGGCGGCGTCGAGCCCCTCAGCCAGCCCAGACGCCATGAAATCGCCGACCACCAGAACGACGCGTGCATCCGGCGCCTTCTCGGCCACTGGGGTTGTCGGCTCGGCCGGCGGCGGCCGGCGAACTGACCGGGGCTTTCTCAGCTTGGGCCTGGGCTTTGTTCTCTGGAATTCTCTCTGGAATTCGGGCGGCGGCTGCTCAAACCGCTCGCTTCTGCGCGGAAACAATAGGTCGCGCAGCGACCAGCCACGACTTTCCGGCTCCTGCGCCATGGCCGAGGTATGAAAGGCACTGGCGGCGCCGACTGCCAGAACGGCGATCGCCAGAACCAGAATCGGCACGCGACGAACGATTAACCGGATGCGCGCAGCCGAAACCAATCACCCTCTCCATCCCGTACCCGGCTCTAGTTCTGCCTGAGCCATTTGAGCACTTCCTTGCTCGGATACCCGTCCTGGGTCAAGCCGGCCTTTGCCTGGAAGGCCATGATGGCGGTTTTCGATCCGTCACCGATCTTGCCGTCGAACTTGCCGTCGTAAAAGCCGTGCTCGGAAAGTCGCTTCTGAAGCTCCTGCCTTTCCTCGAAGGAGAGCTTGGTAAACGGTCGCTTCCAGTCCTGCACAAGCCCGCCATAGCCGGCGATTTCGTCGGCAAGAAGGCCCACGGCGAGCGCATATTTGTCGGCATTGTTGTAGCGCTTGATGACCGAGAAATTCTTGATCATCAGGAAAGCCGGCCCGCCGCGGCCGCCGGGCAACTTCAACGTCGCCTTGTCGGCACCGTTCTTGAACGGCTTGCCGTTGGCACGGGTGACGCCCAGCGCCTGCCATTGCGACAGCGACTTCGAGCCTCCGGGCAGCTTCTTGCCGTCCGGAAGGCTGACTTCATAGCCCCAGGTCTTGCCTGCCTGCCAGCCGTTCTTCCGCAGCAAATTGGCGGCTGTCGCCAGTGCGTCGGGAATCGAATTCCAGATGTCGCGCTTGCCGTTGCCGTCCATATCGACCGCATAGGACAGGTAGCTGGTAGGGATGAACTGGGTATGGCCCATCGCGCCGGCCCATGAGCCGCTGAGATGGCTTTCGTCGATGTCGCCGGTCTGCAGGATCTTCAGCGCCGCGATCAGCTGGGTGCGGGCAAATTTCGCTCGCTTGGGGTCGGCATAACCAAGCGTCGCCAGCGAGCGCACGACATTGCGCATGATATCATCGCGCTTGAGGGTTTCGCCGTAGTTCGATTCCATCGACCAGATCGCCAGCAGGATGTAGCGGTCGACGCCGTATCTTGCCTCGATCCTGTCCAGCCAAGGCTTCCATTTCCTTGCCATTTGCTGGCCGACGGCGACCGACTGGTCATGGACGCGGTTGTCGAAATAATCCCAGGCGGGTGCGGTGAATTCGGGCTGAGTACGAGCCTTTTCCAGCACCACCGGATCAGCATCGTTGATGCCCTTGAATGCCTGGTCGTAGACGGAGCCGGAAACGCCGCTCGCCACGGCGGTAGCACGGAAGCTGGCGACCCATTGGCGGAAGCCGGCATCGGCAAAAGCCGGCCCACTGGGCATGAGCAAAGCAAGCGAGAGGCTGGCGGCCGTCAGGACGCTGGTGAAGCGCCTTGCGGCGTTGCGAACGGACATCTTTTCCTCCTTCTTCATCTCAGGAAGACTATTCATCGCCGAACCCGGTTAGCATTTGGTTTACCATAGGTGCCGTGCGGGGTGAAAAGATGCGTCAATGCTTTATCAGCTGAGATTTATGACCCGCCGTTCAGTAATCCTCGATTTCGGCATGAAAATGTCTCGAATCGGGATTGCCGAACAGGCATGCAAATGGATAATTGGCACATGAAGAGAGTTCGCAAGGCAGTGTTCCCGGTTGCCGGTCTCGGCACGCGCTTTCTCCCTGCTACCAAGGCCATTCCCAAGGAAATGCTGACGGTCGTCGACAGGCCGGTCATCCAGTATGTGGTCGATGAGGCGCGCGATGCCGGAATCGAGCATTTCATCTTCGTGACCGGCCGCAACAAGGCGGTCATCGAGGATCACTTCGATGTCCAGTTCGAGCTCTACGACACGCTTGCGCAGCGCGGCAAGGACGACCAGCTCGCCCGCCTGCAGCGGCTGCAGCCGGCGCCGGGGCAGACCAGCTTCACCCGCCAGCAGGTACCGCTCGGCCTTGGTCACGCCGTCTGGTGCGCGCGCGAGCTTGTCGGCGACGAGCCCTTTGCGCTGCTGTTACCCGACATGATCATGCAGTCGGAAAAAAGCTGCATGAAGGATATGGTCGAGCTTTACGCCGAGACCGGCAACAACATCGTCGCCGTGCAGGAATGCGATCCGGCCGAGGCGCACAAATACGGCATTGTCGGCCGCGGCGATGACGCACATCACGGTTTCCGCATCACCGGCATGGTGGAAAAGCCGAAGACCGGCACGGCGCCGTCGAACCTCTACATCAACGGACGCTACATCCTGCAGCCTGAGATATTCAAGATACTCGAAGGCCAGGAAAAAGGCGCCGGCAACGAGATCCAGCTCACCGATGCAATGCTGAAGCTGCAGAAACAACAGCCCTTCTACGGCTATCATTATCGCGGGCGCACGTTCGACTGTGGCTCGCCCGAAGGCTTCGTCGAGGCCAACGTTGCCTTCGCGCTGTGGCGCAGCGACATGAATGGAAGCATGGCCGGCGTCATTCGCACGCTTCTCGACGAACTCGCGCCGTCAGAGCGCCGCGGCCTAGCCTTGTAGTGTCAGCACCGGTTGCCGCGCTGGTCGGCGAAAGCGCGCCGCGTTCGATCGGCCTCATGCGACGCGCTTAGGCTCTTGTTTTATGCCAGTCGTTATCGCAAAACCGCTGCACACCTTTGCGCGACATGCATTTAGCGCTGCAACTTCACGCCAACGAAAATGCTATTGGCCGTGTAGTCGCGTCCAACCAGGTTGCTGGTCAGTTTTTCAGTCCTGGCGCGGGTGGTGAGCCCGGTGTAGCGGTTCAGCCACCACGTCAGCCCTGCCTCGGCGCTCAGCGTCAAATCATGATCGTCGGAGCCGGTATAGTCGCGCCATTCAAGGCCGAGCGCGGCATTTCCGGTCAGGTTGGCGCGGATCTGCCGCTCGCCCGTGAGGCTGCCGGAATAGAGCATGGAGCCGCTTTCGCCCGCATTCGTCGTGTTCTCGGCGGTCGTCTGTGCGGTGAGCCCGATCGTGGTGCCGCGTTCGGGCGACCATTTGAGATCGGCATTGACCGTCGCGCCCGAAATCGCCGGCAGGGCGTCGTCGTCGATAGCTTCGCGCAGCCAGCCGACCGAGAACTCGCCGGTAAGCTTCTCGCGGAGATCGAGCTCGACGCCGGCCCGTGCGCCAAGCCTTGTCGAGGAGCGCTGGAAGCCGTTTGGATCGACGCGCAAATCATAAGCGCGCCGGCCGATCTCGATTTCGGTGAACGGCGTGATGGCAGGCGAGATCTCGTAACCAGTGCGCAAAATCGCCGTGTAGAGCGTCGAGTCGCGGCCCTTCTGTGACAGTGATCCGCCCGACGAAAGCTTAGCGTCGCCAAAGATGTCGTGCTCGACCGCGCCGGTCAGCGCGAAGCGCATCTTGCCGGCATCCTTCTCGACGGCGAGACTGCCGTTCACTGTCTGGCGCACCGGCTGGCCAACGGCGCCGACGACTGCGTCCGGCGCCGAGGCGGATTCGGGCACGGCCTCATAGCCCAGCTTGGCGATGGCGCGCAGATCATTGTCGAGATCGATGTTGAGTGTGCCGTCGATGTGGCCTTGCGCCTCGTGAATGTCATAGCCGGACAAGGTTTCGCGGAAGATGCCATAGCCCTCAACCGTCGCCGAATTCTCCCGCCAATCGGAGACGGCGTTGAAGCGCAGCGTCGTTTCCGACAGCAGGGCCGGCTTGCCGAGGCTGCTCGAATCGGCGTTTGTCGAAGACGTCAGGCCTTGCTCGAGCGTCGGCCGGATCACGAACGAGCCGAGCTTGATGCCGGTGGCGGCGAACGGGTCGTCCTCGTTCTTTTTGTTCTGGCCTTCGATGGCTTCGGTGCGCTCGGCGCCGGGGTCGAGCCTGAGCCTTTCGGCGGAATCGATGGTCACCGCACGGCGGTTGGCCGTATCCTGCTCGTCTATGGCGGCGGCGTCGGTGTCATTGGTCGTCGCTGCAGTCGCGGTTCTCTTGCTCGTATGGCTGTCCGTGGTCTCGGCTTCGGCGTTGGCCGCGTTGGCGGCGCGCGTTGCGCTTGGCCGCCGTCGCGGCGGCGGAGGAGGGTTGTCGGGAAATGGGTCGCCGCTGGCCGCCGGCGGATCGAAAGTGCCGCCGGTTGCGGCCGCTTTGCCCGTGCCGTCGTCAGGCAACGCCCCCTGGCTGGCCGGACGATAGGTAGGCAGCGGCGTATTGTCGTTGGGGGTTGCAGCCGCCTGGGCGGCTTGGGTTCCAGCCATGCTCGTTTGCCTGATCTTGTACTGCTGGTCGTCCAGGATTGTCGATTCCGAAACCTCGCCGCGCAGCTCGGTTTCCTGGGCGCAAAGCAGTGTCGGACGCGACAACGCAAAGACAGTGGTTGCCAGCAGCAATGCGCGAACCGCCTTGCCCTTTCGTCCCGTTTTGTTTTGAGGCTGAAACCCGGACATCGGCACCACTGCTTGCGCGGCGCACGCGCGCCATACTTACGAAACCGTAAATGGGGATGGTTAACGGAGCGTTGAGGGATGGCCCGCCAGGGTGTTCGGGGCGGCAATTCCGTTGGACAGGCGCGCGCCGAAGCGCTAATCGCATCGTCCATGGACGTGAAATCCCCAGACAGGAAGCGGCACGACGGGCAGGCCGCGATTGCCTCGGCGCTGAGAACGGTGGCGACAGAGCAGGCCGGCGTCGCGGCATTGGCCGACGCGCTCGAAAACGGGCTGGCCGAGCCGTTCGCACGGGCCGTCGACATGGTGTCGCAGATCGATGGCCGCGTCATCGTCACCGGGGTCGGCAAAAGCGGCCATATCGGCTCGAAGATTGCCGCAACGCTCGCCTCGACCGGCACGCCAGCCTTCTTCGTTCACCCTGCCGAAGCCAATCACGGCGACCTCGGCATGATCGCCAGGAACGACGCCATCATCGCCCTGTCGTGGTCGGGGGAAAGCCTCGAGCTCAAGGGCATCATCGCCTATTCGAGGCGCTTCTCGATCCCGCTGGTCGCGGTCACCGCGGGCGAAAAATCGGCGCTGGCGCGTGCGGCCGACGTGGTGCTTCTGCTGCCGCGAGCACCGGAAGCCTGCCCGCACGGGCTTGCGCCGACGACCTCGACGCTGCTGCAAATGGTGATGGGCGATGCGCTGGCCATCGCGCTGCTCGAGGCCCGCGGCTTCACCCCGGACCATTTCCGCACGTTCCATCCCGGCGGCCAGCTCGGAGCCAACCTGACGCAGATCCGCGAGATCATGCATGTCGGCGATAGGCTGCCGCTGGTGTCGTCCGGCACCGGCATGCGCGAGGCAATCCTCGAATTGTCGCGCAAGGGGTTTGGCTGCGTGGCGGTGACTGCCGCGGACGGCAAGCTGATCGGCATCATCACCGATGGCGACATCAGGCGCCATATCGGCAGCGATCTCTTGGCCATGAGCGTCGATCAGGTGATGACCAGAGAGCCAAAAATGGCCGCGCCCGACACGCTGGTGGCGACGGCGCTGCAGACGATCAACGACTCGGCCATTACCAGCCTGATGGTGGTCGAAGGCAGGCGGCCGATCGGGCTCGTCCATCTGCACGACCTGCTGCGTATCGGTGCTGCCTAGTCTAGCGAGTTTTCTAGACCGCCTCGACCGTCAGTTCCAGATCGGTATCAGCGGCACCCGTCACGCGCACCTGCGTGCCGGCCGGGAGGTCGGGGCCGGAGACACGCCACAAGGTGTCGCCCAGCTTGATGCGGCCGCGCCCGTCCTTGATCGGCTCGGCAAGGGTCGCCGTCCGGCCGACCATCTGTGCGCCGCGGCGGTTGAGCAGGGGCTGGTCGGTCTCATCGTGGCGTCCGCCCACCAGCCGCTTGCCGACATAAGCCGAGACCAGCGACAGCACGAGGAAGGCGACGACCTGGACCTGCCAGGTCCAGAAACCGGCGCCCCAGATGAGCAGCGAGACGACGCCGATCAACAGTGCGGCAATGCCGATCCACAGCATGAAAATGCCGGGCGCGATGACCTCCATCACCAGCAGGATGAGGCCGAGGACCATCCAGCTCCACGGGCCGAGTTCGGAAACAATGCGGTCGAACATGGCCTCAGGTCTCGCTGGGACGAACCACGGGCGGGCGGGCCTGTCGTGCTGGACCGGCGGTGCCTTCGCCCTTGAAAACTTCCCTGGCGATTTCGCCAATGCCGCCAAGCGTGCCGATCAGTGAGGAAGCCTCTATCGGCATCAGCACGAGTTTACTGTTTGTCGCGGAGCCGATCCTGGTCAGCGCTTCGGTGTATTTCAGCGCGACGAAGTAGTTGAGCGCCTGCACGTCACCCTTGGAAATCGCCTCCGACACCACCTGCGTGGCGCGTGCTTCAGCCTCGGCCGATCGCTCGCGCGCCTCGGCGTCGCGGAAGGCGGCTTCCTTGCGCCCCTCGGCCTCCAGAATCTGCGACTGCTTGAGGCCCTCGGCGGCGAGGATCTGGGCGCGCTTATTGCGCTCGGCCATCATCTGGCGGCCCATCGATTCGACGAGATTGGCCGGCGGGTTGATGTCCTTGATCTCGACACGGGTGATCTTGATGCCCCAGGGATGCGCCGCCTCATCGACGACGCGCAGCAGGCGCTCGTTAATGGCGTCGCGGTTCGACAACAGCTCGTCGAGGTCCATCGAGCCCATGACGGTGCGGATGTTGGTCATCGTCAAATTGAGGATAGCGTTCTGCAGGCCGGCGACCTGGTAGGCGGCCTGCGCCGCGTTCAGCACCTGATAGAAGGCGACGCCGTCGACGGCAACAGTGGCGTTGTCGCGCGTGATGATCTCCTGCGTCGGGACGTCGAGCACCTGCTCCATCATGTTCATCTTGGCGCCGATACGGTCGACGAAGGGCATGATGAGGTTGAGGCCCGGGCTCAATGTCTTGGTGTAACGGCCGAAGCGTTCGACGGTATAATTATAGCCTTGCGGAATTGTCCGGATGCCTTTGAAAAGCACCAGCACGACAAGGGCGACAAGAACAAGAAGCGCGATATCGAAACCACTGAAACCCATTTGGCTCTCCCCTCAAAGGCCGGCCATGCCGGACAGTTCCACGCGGCCGGCTTGATCAAACACTTAAGTGTGTTTCAGCAACGTTACAATCAGGTGATCATGGATTGCCGGTGAATAGACGGGTGATCTGTTCAGGCCCAGCCGGACAGCTCGCGCCGCACCATTGCCTCGATCACCGCCATGCCCTCGGTACTGTCGTTGAGGCAAGGGATGTGTGCGAACTTTTCACCGCCGGCATGGTGGAAGGTCTCGGCCGCTTCCCTGCCGATCTCGTCCAGCGTCTCGATGCAGTCGACGGAAAAGCCGGGGTTGACGATGGCGATCGATTTCACGCCTTCGCGCCCTAGTCTTTCGACCGTCTTGTCGGTGTAGGGCTGCAGCCATTCCTGCGCGCCGAAGCGCGACTGAAAGGTGGTGATCAGCTTGTTTTCCCCCCAGCCGAGCTTTTCGCGCAGCAGCCGCGTCGTCTCGAGGCAATGGGCCTGGTAGGGATCGCCCTTGTCGGAATAGGGTTTCGGAATGCCGTGATAGGAAGCGATGACAATTTCCGGTTCGAAGTCGAGGTTCGCCAGATGCTTTTCGATCGAACGGGCGAGCGCCTCAATATAGGCCGGCTCGTTGTAATAGGGCGGCACGCTGCGAATGGCCGGGGCGCGGCGCATCTTCATCAGCGCGCGAAACAGCTGGTCGTTGGCAGTCGCAGTCGTCGTCGCCGAATATTGCGGATAGAGCGGGAAAGACAGGATGCGCTCGCAGCCTTGCTCGACCAGTCTCTTGGCCACGCTCGCGGTCGAAGGGTTGCCGTAGCGCATCGCCCAGTCGACAACGACATTGGGGAGGTCGCCGAGCGCGAGCCCGAGCTTCTCGGCCTGGCCGCGGGTGTAGGTGCGCAGCGGCGACTCGTTGCGCTCCCGGTTCCATATCCTGGCATAGTTGGCGCCCGACTTCTTCGGCCGGGTGGTGAGGACCAGGCCGTAGAGGATCGGATACCAGATCGCCTTGTTTAGCTCGATGACGCGTGGATCGGACAGGAACTCCCGGAGGTAGCGCCACATCGGCTTGAAGCCGGTGCCGTCGGGGGTGCCGAGATTGATCAGCATGACACCGACCTTGCCGGTCCTGACCGGAGGGCGCCCTGCCGACGGCGAGGCGGCGGTCTTCTCGGCTTTGATTTCAGCAGGGTTGGCAAGCGTCATGAGGTTCTCCAACACCGCGAACCAACGGTGCCGCGGCGAAAGTAGCGATGCCGCGCCGGTTTTCAAATGCTGCGTCTGGCCGCACCTTATCCCAGAAATGCAACACCCGCCCGGTCTGCCGGGCGGGTGCATTGCGTTCCTGCGGCCGGATTACTTCGACGCCGCCGGGATCGTCAAAGTTGCGCCGACCGGCAGCCGGCGTGGCTCGTAGGCTTTGTTGGCATCGGAGATTATTTTCCATTTGGTGCCGTCGCCATAGGCCTTCACCGCGAGATCCCAATAGGTATCGCCGGCGACGATTATATGGCTGCCTTCGGCCGGTGCCGGCTCAGCCGGCTTGGCGGGCTCGGCAGGTTTTGCCGGCTCGGTTGGCGCCGGTTCACTTGGGGCTGGCTGACTCGGGGCCGGCTGACTCGGGGCAGGCGCCGTCTCGGCCGGTTCAGCCGGAGCAGGGGTCGCCGGAGCCGGTGTGACCGGAGCCGCAGGTGCCGCCGGCTGGGCCGGCTCGGCGGGTGCGGGTGCCACCGGCGCGGTTTCCGCCGGGACGGCCGGCGGCGTCTTGGAAATGTCGCCTGAGCCGGCCGGCATTTCGGGCATTGCCGGTTCAGCAGGCTTTGCCGGCGCAGCCTCAGCAGGTTTTGGCGGTTCGGCAGGCTTGGCCGGTTCCGCGGCCGGGGCCACGGTCGCGGCGATCTCGGTGATGCGGCCGTCGAGCTTGGGCGTATAGGGCCGGTGCGCGCCGAGGTAGTCGGCGACGACCTGTTCCAGCCCCGGGCCGTAATCATAGGCGTTCTTGGCCTTCTCGGCGAACACCTTATAACCGTCGCCGCCCTGGCGGACATAGTTGTTGGTGGCGACAAGGTAGTCCTTGTCCGGCTTGATCGGCGTCCAGACGCCGCCTTCCATGACCTCGACCGATTTGACGCGTCCGTTAGGCGGCGCCGATTTGTCGAACGCATATTTCATGCCGGCAACCTGCGGGAAGCGCCCGGCGCCGTCCTCGACCTGGCTGAGGCCGCTTTCGAGGCCGGCAACCAGATCCTTGCCGGAGATCTGGAAGGTCGCCAGCGTGTTCTGAAACGGCAGAACGGTGAGAATCTCACCCATGGTGACGGTGCCCTGGTCGATCGAGGCGCGCAAGCCGCCGCCATTTGAGATGACGATCTCGACACCCTGGCCCTTGACCCGGTCGAGGACGGCGTCGGAGACCAGATTGCCCATCTCGCATTCGCGGGCGCGGCAGTTTTCCCGGCTGCCGTCGATCGCCTTGGTGGTCTCGGCAACTTCCTTGTTCTTCAGAGCCTCGATCGGCGCGCCGAGTTCCTTGATGCGGGCAAGCACGGCGGGGTCGGGCGTGATCGATTTGTCGAGATGGATGGGATCGCCGCTGGCCTCTTTGACAACGCCGTTGTCGTCGAACACGACCTTGAACTCGCCGAGATATTTCGAATAGGACGCCGCCTGGACGACCGGCACTTTGTAGCCGTCCGGATTGTCGACCATCGTCGGATAAGGGCCTTCCGCCTTGGGGTCGGTGTTGGAGAGCAGCGAATGGCTGTGGCCGCCGACCACCACGTCGACGCCCGGGATCTTGGCGATCACGTCGCGCTCGCGCTTGTAGCCGATATGGGTGACCGCGATGATTTTGTTGACGCCCTCTCCCTTCAGTTTCTCGACCTCGGCGGTGATCGACTTGACGTCGTCTTCGATGGCGATGTTCGGGCCAGGCGAGGTAAGCTCCGGCGTGTCGTTGGTGACCGCGCCGACGATGCCGATCTTCTGGCCGCCGACCTCGACCACGATCGATGGCTTGACGCGGTCGCCGAGCTTGGATTGCGCATTGGCCTTCACGTTGGCGCCGAGCACCGGAAACTGGATCATGTCGAGAAACGGCGCCAGCGCCGACTCGCCATCGTCGAACTCATGATTGCCGAGAGCCTCGGCATCGAACTTCATCTGGTTGAGGAATTCGCCTTCTGTCTTGCCCTTGTAGGTCGTGTAGAAGAGCGAGCCCTGGAAATTGTCGCCAGCGCTGAGCAGCAGCACGTTCTGGCCTTCCAGCTGCTTGCGCTCCTGCGCGATCGCTGTGACGAGGCGGGCGGCGCCGCCGACGCATTCACCCTTGGTCTCTTCCTCGGCCGAGCAGGTCGATTCGTACTTGTTGTTGCTCTCGATGCGGCTGTGCCAGTCGTTGATGTGCAGGATGTTCAGCGTGTAGTCGGCAAAGGATACCCCTGCCGACAGGCCAAGTGCCGATGCCGACAGCGCGGCGATGGCAGCGATCTTCTTCATTCTCGTCTCCCGGATGACTCGAGTACAGCGCCGCGCGTCATTTGGGACGCGCAAAGGACGCTGTACCATTTTTATTTTGCGCATGATCCTTTCCGAAAATCGACTCCGATTTTCGGGGTCATGCGCAGACGCGTTTAACGCTCTTGTTTGACTTGGATGTAACAGCCCTCTCGGGCCATGTTCACATCGCGTTTCAGTCGATGCAAGCGGAAATCGGCATCAGCTTTGCCGGCGCAAGAAGACGGCGGCTTGAAGCCGCCGCCCTTGTGCAAAGTCAATTCGGAATCGAACTTCAGGTGCGCCTGGTCAGCACAAAATTTTGTCCGCTCGCGCTGGTGCAATTGAGCTGGCTGGTGGAGACCATCAAGCAGTTGAAGCTGATCGGCGTCTGGCGGATCAGCGAAGTGCCATGGATCTCGACCGAGGTGCCGCCGGTCATGGTGTAGCTGCCATCGGCAAGCTTCTGGCCGGTGTCGGTGGCGACGGTCGCGAAGCTGCCGCCCTTGAAGGTGGATAAGCCGGTGCCCTGCGCGTCGATCCAGGAGCCTTCGACCCCTTTGGCGGTGATCACCGGTGGCTCGCCCGGGCCGGTGGTGGTGCAGGCCGCCAACGTGACGGCAGCGGCCGCGGCAATGCCAGCCGAAAGCAGTCTTTGCGCAATCGTCATCATCAAGATCCTCTCCTCTCGCATCGGCTCGAAAATCGATCCGATTTTCGGAAAGCACGATGCGCACATTCAAAGTGCTGGAGCGTACTTTGTGCGTCCAAATGGACGCACGTCGCTCTAGGCCGCCCCTCTTCAATCGCCCGATTTCCGGGCGATTGCAAGCTGGCGGAGTGTCGAGGCAACGCTGCTATCGAACGAGGATGTTGCGGAATTGCCACGGGTCTTTGGTGTCGAGGTCCTCGGGAAACAGACCAGGCCGATTGTCGAGCGGTGTCCAGTCCGTATAATAGCTCCTGACCGGCCCCAGATAGGGGTTCTGCACGTCGAGGCAGCGCTTGTAATCCATCTCGTCGGCTTCGACGATGCCGGCCTCCGGATTTTCCAACGCCCAGACCATGCCCGCCAGCACCGCCGACGTGACCTGCATGCCGGTAGCGTTCTGATAGGGCGCCAGCTTGCGCGCCTCGGCCAGCGACAGCTGCGAGCCGTACCAGTAGGCGTTCTTGGCGTGGCCGTAGAGCAGCACGCCGAGTTCGTCGATGCCATCGACCAATTCGTTTTCGTCGAGCACGTGATGCGCGGGCTGGGCCTTGCCGGCGGCACCGAACATCTCATGCAGCGACAGCACGGCGTCGTTGCAGGGATGATAGGCGTAATGGCAGGTCGGCCGGTACTGCACCTTGCCCTTCTTGCCATGCAAGGTGAAGAAATCGGCAATCGAAATCGCCTCATTATGCGTCACCAGGAAGCCGTATTGCGGACCGGCCGTCGGGCACCATGTGCGCACGCGCGTGTTGGCGCCGGGCTGCTCCAGAAAGATAGCGGCCTTCGAGCCGTTCTTGTGCTTTTTGGCGTTCTTCGGCATCCACGCCTCGTGCGTGCCCCAACCGAGCTCGGCCGGCTGCAGGCCTTCCGAAATGAAGCCTTCGACCGACCAGGTGTTCCAGAACACGTTCATCGGCTTGGGTTTCTTGGTGCGCTGGGTGTCGCGCTCGGCGATATGGATGCCCTTTACGCCGGCCTTCTTCATCAGCTTGGCCCAGCCTTCGCGATCGTGCTGCGCGGGTTCCGCGAAGTCGAGGCCAAGATCTGTGGCGAGGTTGACCAGTGCCTGCTTGACGAACCACGAGACCATGCCGGGATTGGCGCCGCAGCATGAGATCGCGGTAGTGCCGCCCGGATTCTTTGCGATTTCCGTACGCACCGTTTCGCGCAACGCATAATTGGTGCGTGAGGCGTTGTCGGCCTTTTCGTCGAAATAAAAGCCGAGCCAGGGCTCGACCACCGTGTCGATATAGAGGACGCCAAGCTTGCGGCAGAGCTTCATCAACTCGAGCGAGGAAGTGTCGACCGACAGGTTGACACAGAAGCCCTGGCCGCTGCCATTGGTCAAAAGCGGCGTCAGCAGCTTCTTGTAGTTCTTCTTGGTCACTGCATCCTGCATGAAAGTGATGCCGCGCTCGTCGAGCAATTTGCGGTCGGCGTCGCGCGGGTCGATAACGGTCATGCGCGACTTGTCGAATTTGAAATGGCGCTCGATCAGCGGCAGCGTTCCCCGTCCGATCGAGCCGAAGCCGATCATCACGACAGGGCCGGTGATCTCACCGTAAACGGGCCAGTTTTCATTCGCCATTTATCGATTACTCCCTCAAAAAACGCTTCGGAACAGCGGCTTGGCCGCGGCGCGACAAACCATAGATCATTGTCACAATAAAGCGAAAAGCGGACGGCCGGGCTCACGCCGCGCCATTCCGGCTACGGCTCGTCCAGTCTTGCGAATTCAGGCTTGAAGAGGGCATGTGCCTCGGAGACCGGCAGTTCAAGCAGATCGTCGGCGCAGGCCTGGATGGCATGCGGTAGGGTCTGGAGCCCGAACACCAGAACCTGCTTGTCGCCCTCACGCCAGAGGCTGACCGCCAAATATTCGCCGACGAGATCGTCCATACCGCATTCAGCTTCGTGATCAATATCGGTCTGATCGGTCGGTTTCTTGCGCCGCTGCTTGACCAAGGAGACGAGGGAAGGACCGGGCTTGCCATCCACCGTATCTGAGAAAATGTCCTGAAGGCCAAGCAGGACGCCGCGCCGCACATCCATGATGTAGGCGTCCGAATAGTTGGTCGGATGCGCTCCGCCGCAGAAGATGCTGCCGGACTCCCGCCAGCTCATCAGCAGCGGCGTCAGCGAGCTCACTTCGAATGTGCTGTCCGCATAGCCTCCGAGCGTGCCGTCGTTCACGCCGTCAATCGGCCCGCCTTCGTTGAAACCGGCATCTTGCGCCGCCACGCAGCCCAGTGCGCCGATGTTTGCGCGCCAGTGCCTGTCTTGCAGCAGAGCATTCGCGGCCTCGATCGGAACGTTGCCGGACAGTTCGACAATGCGCGGCGTGGCGAATTTGGTGCGGGGGTCGACGACATAGCGGTAGGTCGCGTCCGGCCAGCCAGTCGTCTTGCCGTTATCAAGCTGAGTGTTCAGCCGCAGATAGTCATACGGGGACGTCTCCATGGTGATCGGCGTGTCATTGGCGAAGAACTTCATGAAGCTGAAATCGTAGAGATCGAGCGGGCTGCCGGGCTCGTTCCCGGTCACCTGCCGACTTGCGACCCGCTCCAATCTGAGCGGCAGCGCCCTCTTTCCGTTCCAACTGCCTTCAAGGGTCTTGCCGTTACTGGATGAGGCCAGGCGCCACACGGCGGCAATCGGCGCGGCCTTTCCGTCATCGCAATTGTCGGCGCCGCATGCCTCCTCCTCGGCCAGTTCGAACCTGCTGCCCTTTTGGGACCGGGCCTGCAGCGGGATGTCGACGCCCTTCGAGCGGTAGAAATAGCGGCCGGCCAGCGGGCTGCCGGGCGCCGCGGGGTCGTCGGTGAATTCGACGACGATATCGCTCTTTCCAAGCTTGCCGGCATAAGTCACCGGCTCTGCCTCGGCTGCTGTCGACAGTACCAGGATCGCGGCCATGAACGTGACCGGCCTGCTAAGATGCTGGATCATTGTTCCCCCAAGCCACAAGTTAGAGTTGTCGTCCGCCAGCAGTCACGGTCGGCTGTCAGGCCCTTGTAGTCAAGTTGTGCCTCGTCCAGCACCAGACGCTGCTCAGCGAAAAAAGCTGCGACGCCGCCCCTGGTGCGGCTGCCGCATCCGCCCGTTTCAGCTACACCGGAGTGGCGCTGATTGCGCTCGGCTTATCTGGATCAAGGGGCAACTCGAAGCCGAGCGGCTCTATCTCGCGGGGGGATTGGCCGCGGCCATGTATGGAGCATTCTTCGCGGCCATGCTCTCGCGGCCGATCTACGGCGGCGTGCTGTATGACGAGAACGGCTATCTGCCGTTCCGGCCGCCGTTTGGACCGGCGGGCTGGCGGTGGGATGTCAACGTCACCGTCTTTACCGCGATGTCCGCGATCCTGCTGCTGGGCGTGGCTGCGATTTAGGGAATCCGAGGAAAAGTGTGAAACGGTTTTCCGTCCGGAATTGCGCAAGAACAAAGAGATAGAGCGGTTCGGCGTTTCCGTGAAACGACGAACTGCTCTAGGACAGCGCCAGCGCCCCGAGCCGCTCGACCAACCGGTCACGGTCGGCGGTCATCCCCTTGTAGTCGAGCTGTGCCTCGTCCAGCGCCAGAAGTTGTTCGGCAAAGGACGCTGCGAGCGCCGCGCGGTCGCGGTGGCGCTCCAGCAGGGCGAGCGGGTCGAGATGAATGCGGATGGTGAAGAGTATGTCGCCGGAGACCGGGAGCTTTCTCAGCGTCTGACGCTCGACGCGGATGAAAGCATGAGCGTCGATGTCGCCGTCCGGGAATCTCGACGGGCGATTGCTGGCGCGGTCGATGCGTTCGATGTTGGAGAGCGGATGGTAGAGTGCGTCGCCGGCCTGGATCGACCAGTTGTAGCGCTCGACGGCTTGGCCCTGGAGGCCATCGAACATGCGGTTGATGAGATCGGCCGGGCGTGTGCCTGGACCGAAACCCGGTACCGGCGCATGGATCTGCTGCAGCGGCTTGCCGAATTTTTCGATCAGCGACCATGACGACGGGAAGCAGAGCGAGCCGGCCGCCAGACGCCAGCCGCTCTCGTCACGGCGCATCAGGATCAAATCCTCCTGGACGAGCAACGAGGCCGCGACAAGCGGCGCATCGCTGAAAGAAGCTGAGGTGCCTGAACCCTCGAGATTGTCGATGCCGTCGATCACCTCGATCGCATTGTCGGTACGCCTGTGGGTTTCAGGAAAGTTCGCCGCCAGATGCGCACCGAGCAGATCGAGCACTTCGCGCTGGGCGTCGCGCGTTGCTTGCTCCTCGACAAAAACCTTGTCTGGAATTTCCGTGTAAAGCCGGCGTTTCTCGGCAAGATAGGGCAGCAGATATTCGTCGACCTCGATCCATCTATCGAGACTGAGCGGCTTCAACCCGATGGTGAACAGTTTCGAGGAGCCGTCATAGGGTGTGTGAGTCGGTGGGCGGAAACTCATGCTTCTTTGTAGGCTTCCAGTGCGGCAGCGGCCATTCTCGCCGTGAATTCGGTGATTTCATAATCGGCGGCACCTGCCTTGGCGAAGGGATCATCCGCCAGTCTGGCATCGAGCACTTTGCGTGGACCGCGCGCGATGATGATGCCGCCGGTCCTTGGCCGCTTTGGCCCGGAGGCGACAAAGATACCTTGCGCATAGCAGGCCTTCAGCCACTCGACATGCGCTTGCTGCAGGCGGTCGATCTCGGTCAGCGGCACCTTGTAGTTCAGCGAAACCACGAACATTGTTGTCTCCCGATGCTTCAGCCCAGCCGCGCCGGGATCAATCCGCGCAGCGAGTTGCCGACGAACAGCGCCTTGGCCGATTTCAGTTCGTTCCACGTGTAGACCGCTTCACCGGCGCGGCCTTGATCCAGCAGTTCGCCGCGCAGGACGCCAGGCAGCAGGCCGCAATCGAGCCGCGGCGTGGCCAGCACGCCGTCGCCGAAATCGGCAAAGACGTTGGTGATCGTGCCCTCGCAGATTTCGCCGCGCTCATTGGCGAGCAGCACCTCGTCGGCCCGGCCGGCCAGATATTCGGCGCGGGCGCGCGTATAGGTTTGTCGGCGGCTGGTCTTGTGACGCAGCAGCGTGTCGCTCGAATCAAGCCGCACCCGTGCCAGCTGCAGGGTCCAGACCTTGTCTGCGGCGAGCGGCTCGTAGGGCTGCACCGAAACCGCGACTTCGCCATTGCGCGACAGGACGAGGCGGGTGCGCAACGCGATATGCTGGCGGCCGACCGCATTCATCAGCGCTTCGCCGACCCGTTGCGGATCGCAGGCGAAGCCGAGTTCGTTTGCCGAGCCGTAAAGCCGCGCGAGATGGCGGTCGAAACGGAGGAAACCCGAGCCGGGTTCCCAGCGCATTGTTTCGATCAGTTCGAAATCGGCAGTGTTCCCGTCGCGAAACGGGCTTTCAGCAGACACTCCTGATACTCCTCTTCGGCTGTCGAATCGAAGACGACGCCACCGCCGACATTGTAGACCGCCTCGCCATTGGCAAAGAGCGAGATGGTGCGGATCGCCACCGAAAAGCGCATCCGGCCGCCGGGCGCGATCCAGCCTATGGCGCCGCAATAGACATCGCGCGGGCCACCTTCCAGCTCGCGCAGGATCTCCATGGCGCGGATCTTCGGTGCGCCGGTAATCGAGCCGCAGGGGAACAGCGCGGCGAAAATCTGGCGGATGGTGAGGCCGGGCAAGAGTTTCGCCCGCACGCGGCTCACCATCTGGTGGACGGTCGGGTAGCTCTCGATGCGGAAAAGCTCCGGCACATCGAGCGTGCCAACCTCGCTGATCAGTGAGATGTCGTTGCGCAGGAGATCGACAATCATCCGGTTCTCGGCCTGGTTCTTCTCGTCGTTGCGCAAGAATGCTTTCAGGCGATCGTCCTCGGCTTTTGTTGCGCCGCGCGGCGCGGTGCCCTTCATCGGATGCGTCTCGATCATGCCTTCCGCGTCCACCTCGAAGAACAGTTCGGGCGAACGCGACAAGACGATCGGATCGCCGAGCGCGACCAGCGCCCCATACTTCACCGGCTGGCGTTCAGTCAGCGCGTTGAAGGCGACCAGTGAATCGCCCGACCATTGTGCGTGGACCGGAAAGGTCAGATTGCCCTGGTAGCAGTCGCCCTTGCGGATATGGTCATGCAGCCTGGCAAAGCGTTTGGCGTAGTCGTCCGAAGACCAGGCTGCCTTGGGGTCGAAGATTGGGCCGTTGCTAGCCGGCAGATCGCCTGGCGCGATCGTCTCTTCGACTGGCGCGTCGAACACGCCGAGGCAGAAAAGCGGGGCGCGGCGGCTGGCCGGCAGCAGCGGAACGAGCTTGGGTTCGAGCAGGTAACCGGCCTCATAGGAGAAATAGCCGGCCAGCCATTTGCCGCCGTCATGTGCTGCCTGCGCGGCTTCCAGGGCCGGCAAAAAGTCCGCCTCGCCATGCGCTGCGATTATCTCGGCCGGCCGGTCGAAAACGAGCTGACGCGCGGTCTCGTCGTTCCGGAAAATTGCAAAGGGCAGGGGCATAAGGCTCGAATGCTGCGGTCACCAGCGATCGATCTATATGGGGGCTCGACCGTGTGCAATCGAGGGAGCGGCGTCTCAAGACGCAAAGGCGCGGGGCAAAAACAAATGCGGCGCCAGTGGGCGCCGCCTTGTTCCAAAATGCCACCTTGCGATGGATCAGGTGTTGCTGGCTTCCCCCGCGGTCGGGAAGCGACGCGCAAATTCCTTCTCGTCACCGGCGGCAAGCAGTTTCGCCTGCTCGATCCAGCGTTCACGTTCGATGCGGCCGTCGAAATTCAGCGTCGCCTCGATCCGCTTGACATCGTCGGGCGTCCAGGCGGCGATCTGGGCATAGGTCGTGACCCCAAGCCCTTTGAGCAGCCGCTCGTTGGTGGGGCCGATGCCGATCAGGCGACGCAGATCGTTGGCTTTGCCTGCCGCGGTGGCTGTTGCCTTGCCGGTCGCGGCTTTCTTTGCAGCTGGTGCGGCCTTGCTTGCAGCCTTGCTTGCCGCCGGCGCGGTCCTGGGCGCGCTCGCTTTCGATGCAGGCGGTTTCGGCGTTGCCGTTTTCGCGGCACTTGCGCGTGGCGCGGTCGCAGCCCTGGCCGTTGCAGATTTCTTCGGCGCCGGTTTGGCTGGTGCGGATGTCGACATCAGCGTTGACGGCGCCTGCATCGCCGCCTTGGTCGCGCCGGTCTTGGCGGCTGGCGCCTTGGCTGTTGCCGCCTTTCCGGTTGGCGCCTGCTCGCCCAGCCGGCGTTCGAGATCGGCGCGGGCGCGGCCGCATGCATCCAACTCGCCGGTCAGACGGTCGCTATCGGCCCGCAATCTGTCACGTTCGCTGCGCGTGCGATCGAGATCGCCGCGCAAACTGTCGAGTTCGCCACGCAGGCGTCCCCAAATGAACCAGCCAACCAACACACCTACCAGGAACGCCAGGAGCATGTAGAAAAAAGTGCCCATTGTCTTTCTCTCTCCAGTCCGATCCGTCCGCCCTGGCCTGTAGAGCCATGACCTCGGCGAAGGACCATTCGATGGTGGTTCCGCAATTTGCAGAACAGCCGGCTTCGATCGAGCTGTCGGCGACCGGTTTGCCCCTGGCCAACAGCCATTGTCGCATCCGCCGACACGCCATGACCGGTCGGGACTTTCCGACCAGATCCATTCGTGCCCGGGTGAGCTTGAGGGCGGACGCTATCATACAGCTTACGGGAATCTAACGGAAAACTTCCATGGAAAGTTATTTAAGAACAAATAACCAAGACAAGAATAGAACCACCGCCAATATGCATTGCAGCTAAACTGTTCTGGAAAACCCGGTCACACGGTGTTGCGCATCACCCAGTGTTGCGCATCAATTGTCCAGTGCTTCCAGCTCGTCGATCAGTCCGCTGATCACGCCAAGCCCGATTTGCCAGAAGGCAGGGTCGGCCGCGTCAAGGCCGAACGGTGCCAGAAGCTCGGAATGATGCTTGGTGCCGCCGGCGCGCAGCATGGCAAAATATTTCTCCTGAAAGCCGCGCTCGGCGTTCTGGTAGACCGCGTAGAGCGAGTTCACCAGGCAATCGCCGAATGCATAGGCATAGACGTAGAAAGGCGAGTGGATGAAATGCGGAATATAGGTCCAGAAAACCTCGTACCCCTCGCGCAGCTTGATCGCCGGCCCGAGGCTTTCCGCCTGCACTTCCAGCCAGAACTGGCCGAGCTTGTCGGAGGTCAATTCGCCGCTCTTGCGCTCGGCATGCACCTTGCGCTCGAACTCGTAGAAGGCGATCTGGCGCACGACGGTGTTGATCATGTCCTCGACCTTCTGGGCGAGCATGGCCTTGCGTTCGCGCTTGTCGGTGGTCTGCTCGAGCAGCGAGCGGAAGGTCAGCATCTCGCCGAACACCGATGCCGTTTCGGCCAGCGTCAGCGGCGTCGACGCCATCAAGGCGCCCTGGCCGCCGGCCAGCACCTGGTGCACGCCGTGGCCGAGCTCGTGCGCCAGCGTCATCACGTCGCGCGGCTTGCCCATGTAGTTGAGCAGCACATAGGGATGTGCCGAAGGCACGGTCGGATGCGCGAAGGCGCCAGGCGACTTGCCGGGTCTCACCGGTGCATCGATCCAGTTGCGGTCGAAGAAAGTTCTGGCGATCTCCGCCATGTCGGGCGAAAAGCGCTGGTAGGCGGAAAGCACGGTGTTCTTGGCCTCGTCCCAGCCGATGACCGCCTGCGGGGTCTCCGGCAGGGGCGCATTGCGGTCCCAGTGGTTCATCACCTCCATACCGAGCCAGCGCGCCTTCATCGCATAATAGCGATGCGACAGGCGCGGATAGGCGTCGCGAACCGCGGCCGCGAGTGCATCCACCACGCTGCGTTCGACGCGGTTGGCGAGATGGCGGGAATCGGCAATGTCCTCGAAGCCGCGCCAGCGGTCAGAAATCTCCTTGTCCTTGGCCAGCGTGTTGGTGACCAGAGTAAAGACGCGCAAATTCTTGCGGAAGGTCGTGGCCAGCGCCTCGGACGCCCGGCGGCGCACCTCGCTGTCTGCATCCTGCAGGCGATTGAGCGCCGGCTCCAGCGTCAGCTCCTCGCCGTCGACGTCGAAGCGCAAATCGGTCATCGTCTCGTCGAACAGGCGGTTCCAGGCCCCGCGCCCGGTGATCGATTTTTCATGGAAGAGCTGCTCGATGCGGTCTTCGAGCTGATAGGGCTTGTCCTTGCGCAGATCGAGCACCCAGGGCCGGTAGTGGGCGAAGGCCGGATCGGCGGCGAGTGCGTTTTCGATCGCGCCATCGTCGATGAGGTTCAGCTCGAGCGCGAAAAACAGCAGGTGCGCGCTGGCATCGGTCATCTTTTCCTGGATGTCGCCATAGAGCTTGGCGCGCTGCGGATCCGACGTGTTGCCGGCATAGACAAGCCCGGCATAGGAGACGATCCGGCCGATCAGCTCCTCCAGCGCTTCATAGGCCTGGAGCGCCTCGCCCAGCCTGCCGGCGCTGCCACGCCCGGCCTCGGCGGCGAGCGTGCCTTTCCAACGGCTCTCGAAGGCGATGGCATCGGCGGCGGCCTTGGCGATGTCGCGCTTCAACTCGGGCGCTTCCATGCCCGAATAGAGATCGGCCAGATTCCATTCCGGCAGGTCGCCAAGCTCCGCCACGCCCTGACCGGACGCCGCCGCCAGCTTTCGAGCAAAAACCATGCGCATTGCCGATCCTTCCAGACACGAAAATTCGAGGAAACGAGAAGCCGGTCAAATCCTAAGGAATTCATTCACCGGGTTTTTTGAAAGCTTATTTAGAACCCTGTGCCAAGATGATCCATAGGGCGCATTCTCGGGCGGGCACGGTCGGATCAGTCATGGCAGCTTCCATACTCATAGTCGATGACGATCCGGTGCAGCGCAGGCTGCTCGAGGCAGCGGTGACGAAATTCGGCCACACCGCGATCGTCGCCGATGGCGGCGAGGCCGGTCTCGATGTTGTCGACGGGCCCAATGCGCGCGACGTCTCGGTGGTCATCCTCGACCTGATGATGCCGGGCCTCGATGGCATCGGCGTGCTGAAGGCAATGCGCGAGCGCGGCATCCACATTCCCGTCATCGTGCAGACCGCCCAGGGCGGCATCGAAACCGTCGTTTCGGCAATGCGTCACGGCGCCTTCGACTTCGTCGTCAAGCCGGCCTCTCCCGACAGGCTGCAGGCGTCGATCGGCAATGCCCTCAAGGTCGAAGCGCTCGAAGGCGAAGTGAAGCGCTCGTCACGGCAGCGCGGCGGCCATCTGACGTTCAAGGACATGATCACTCACAGTCCGGCGATGGATCGGGTGATCCGGCTCGGCCGCAAAGCGGCGGCGTCCAACATCCCGATCCTGATCGAGGGTGAATCCGGCGTCGGCAAGGAACTGGTGGCGCGCGCCATCCAGGGCAGCGGCGACCGCCGCTCGAAACCCTTCGTCACCGTCAATTGCGGCGCCATCCCCGACAATCTGGTCGAATCGATCCTGTTCGGTCACGAAAAGGGCTCGTTCACCGGCGCTACCGAAAAACACACCGGCAAGTTCGTCGAAGCGCATTCGGGCACGCTGTTCCTCGACGAAATCGGCGACCTGCCGCTCGACGTGCAGGTCAAGCTGTTGCGCGCGGTACAGGACGGCGAGGTCGATCCGGTTGGCGGGCGCTCGACCGTCAGGGTCGACATCAGGCTGATCTCGGCAACCCATCGCAACCTGCTGCAGCAGGTCAAGGACGGCAAGTTCCGCGAGGACCTATTCTATCGGCTGAACGTCTATCCAATCTTCGTGCCGCCATTGCGCGACCGTCGCGACGACATCCCCTATCTGGTGGAGCACTTCATGGAGAAGGTGGCGCCCGCCGATCCGCGCCACCGCCTGCGAGGCATCTCGGCGGCGGCGCTTGCCATGCTGCAGGCCTATGATTGGCCGGGCAACATAAGGCAGCTCGAAAACGCCGTCTTCCGGGCCTCGGTGCTCGCCGACGGCGACATGCTGACCGAAGAGGAATTCCCGCAGATCCGGGCGCAGGTCGAGGGCACCGTCAATCTCGATTCGGGTATCGCCTTGCCCAATTCAGTGGGGCCAGCTTCAGGGTGGCCAGCTTCCGGGTTGGCTTCGGGGAGCCTGCCGCGCGACAACATATCGGCCGCTGGCGGCATCGCAGCCGCCGACGCCGATGCACCGGCCAAGCCTCGTTTCGGCACGCTGCGGGCGCTCGACGAGCGCGGCAATGTGCGTGCACTGGCCGACGTCGAACTCGAAATGATCAAGCTCGCCATCGATCACTACAACGGCCAGATGAGCGAAGTCGCCCGCCGCCTCGGCATCGGTCGGTCGACGCTCTACCGCAAGCTCAAGGAATACGGCATCGACCCGGAAACCGGCCGCGTCGAACGGCTCGCTTCCTGAGTCACAGGGCCAAGCGGGTTCGCATCCGGACATCATTCCACGCAACTGCGCCTCGACATGATGTGTTCGCCACAGTGTTCACGTATTAAGGCGGACGGTAACAGATCGTGTTTCGAGCTGGCGCCAAAACATGATCTAAACCAGCGGTTTACCAAGATATCCGGCGCAATATTTTTGGCGGGATATCGCCACCGTGTTACCGCATTTCGGCTTCAATAAGCGATGATTAACCATTAGGATCGATATTCGGATGCACACACCACGCATCCGTTTGGTCAAATCCGGGGACAAAACGGCAGCCTGCAAGGCCTTTTGATTTGAACAGAATCGAACGACACGAAAACGGGCGGCATTATCACATGAGCGTCTGGCCGAGATGGCTGGCAGCGGTGATTGTTGCCGTCGGGTTCCTTGCAGCGGCGGCAACCGGCGCCAGCGCCGAGACACGTTCACTGAAGCTCTATCATCTCCACACGCATGAAAAGGCGGAGATCGTCTACAAGCGCAACGGCCGCTACGACCAGGCGGGCTTGCGAAAGATCAACATCATCCTGCGCGACTGGCGTCGCAACGAGCCGACCAAGATGGATCCGCGTCTGCTGGACCTGGTCTGGGAAGCGTACCGGGAGAGCGGCGCCACCGATTACATCCAGGTCGTCTGCGGCTATCGTTCGCCGGCCACGAATTCGATGCTGCGCAGCCGCAGCAGGGGCGTCGCCGAGAAGAGCCAGCACATGCTCGGCAGGGCGATGGATTTCTACATTCCCGGTGTCCCATTGAAGAAGCTGCGTGATATCGGCCTCAGGATGCAGGGCGGCGGCGTCGGCTACTATCCCAGCTCCGGCTCGCCCTTCGTGCATATGGATGTCGGCAATGTGCGCCACTGGCCCGGCATCAGCCGCCAGGAACTGGCGCGCGTGTTCCCCAACGGCAAGACGCTGCATGTGCCGAGCGACGGCAAGCCGCTGCCTGGTTATCAACAGGCGCTCGCCTCCTACAAAGCCCGCAAGGGCGCCGGCGCGCCGGCCATTGAGCTGGCCAGCGCAAGCGGCGGCAAAAAATCCCACGGGTTCCTGGCAGCCTTGTTCGGCGGTGGCGACGACGAGGCGGACGACAGCGCCGATGTGGCGATGGCCGAGCCGGCACCAAAGCCCCGTAACGTGAAGCCGGCGCCGTCCGCCAAGAGCAGCAACCTGCCTGGTATTGCCATCGTGGCGCCTCAGGATGCCAAGCGCGCCGAGATTCCGGAAGTCGCCGATGCTCCGGCGCCTGAACCGGAGAACGACACGCCGGAGACGATCATCGCGGCATTGCCGGCGCGCAGCATTCCGCTGCCGGATTTTGCGCCGCGTCCAAAGACCGACGTCGGCGCTCAGCCGCCTGAAAACGTTCCGTTCGGCGTGGCGGATGCGGCTGGATCGACTGAACAGGCGGTGGCGACCGCGCAAACGCCGGCAAGCGTGGCGCCGGCAAATGTTCCGTTCGGCATGGCAGACGCGTCTGCTGCGGCCGGCCCGGTGCAGGTCGCGGCAAACAACATTCCCGTGCCGAGCTGGCGGCCCGATCATTCGCTGCCGGCCGACCTGTCGCCGGCGGGTCTTGCGCCGCAGGACAAGCAAGTGTTGCTGGCGCTGGCGAGTGCGGCAGAGCGGAGCAACACCGCCACCGACGCATTCTCGGTATTGCCGTCGGCGCGGCCCGACACTTCCCAGCCCGACGAGGTCAAGGCCGTTCTGGAAAGGGTCAGCGCGACCGACGAGTACAAGGTCGCGTCGCTTTCCGAGCAAGCATCGGTGTTCGAGGAACCGGCGAACGACAACGGGGCATCGAGCGACGGGGCATCGCCGCGCGAGGCCATCGTTGCCCGCCCGGCCGGCTCCGATCCGGCTGCCGTCATCGGTGCAGGCGTGAAGACCACACGCAAGGAACCCAGGGCAACCGCCCGCGACCTGAAACCCGGCCCCAAGCCGGTGGTGGTCGCCGCCGCGCCGCAGGCCGCCCGCTGGGCGCTGCACAGCGGTGAGTATGTAGCAACCGTTTCAGATGCGACAACGGCGCCGCGCTACGCCTACGACTTCGTCCGTACGGCGCCGAGCGAGGTCTATACGGTAGGCTTCCAGCCGGGCAACGAGATGGCCGACGCCAACCGGTTCACCGGCAAGGCCGTCAAGTTCATGTCGGTGGCACGCTTCAAGACCGAGTAGGCCGCACTGGGCACCTCGCGCGGCTGCCTCCACACCGGCACTGGATTCCTTCATCCCGGGATGCTAACCAGCGGTCAGCATTCTCCCGCTTCGTCTAATGGTAGGACAGCGCCCTTTGAAGGCGTGAATCGTGGTTCGAGCCCATGAGCGGGAACCAGCCGGCGAACCAGGTCGGCCAAATCGGCGGCGACTTTTGATGCAGATGATGCTAGCGCCCGAGCTTGCTTGCCGCGCGTGCCAAGGCTTCGATCTCGTCCCATTTGCCGGCCTTGACCAGATCGTCCGGCGCCACCCAGGAACCGCCGACGCAGATGACGTTGGGCAGGCTGAGATAGTCGGCGGCGTTCTTGCCGGTGATACCGCCGGTCGGGCAGAATTTCACGTCGGCAAGCGGCGAGGCGAAAGCCTTGAGCGAGGCAATGCCGCCAGACTGTTCGGCCGGGAAGAATTTCAGAAAGCGCAGGCCGGCTTCGCGCGCGGCCATGACCTCTCCCGGCGTGATGGCGCCGGGCAGCAACGGCACATCGCTGTCCTTGGCTGCCGCGAGAAGCTCGCGGGTGATGCCGGGGCTGACGATGAACTTCGAACCGGCGGCCGCCGCCTCGCCGAACTGCCGGGCGTCCAGGATGGTGCCCGCGCCGACGACGGCGTCTTCAACCTCGCCCGCCACCCGGCGGATCGCCTCCAGCGCGTCGGCGGTGCGCAGCGTGATCTCGATCGCCGCCAGGCCGCCGCGGGCCAGCGCCCGGGCCAGCGGCACCGCGTCGGCGGGATTGGCGATCTTCAGCACCGGTATGACCGGCTGGCCGTTAAGGAGCGACAGGAGCTTTTCGGTCGTGCTGGGCATTCGTCGTCTCTCCTCTGTTGATCAAGTCGACCGGTTAGCAGAAGGCGGTTTTTCTGTCCACGAAACGCGGCGTGTCGCGATGTCACGCGTGGTGTTCGAAACCTCCGCGGTCAGACCACTCCCGGCTCCGCCTTGATCCGGCTGTCGTGAGCGTTTAGTGGTATGGTGATGACACTGCCCAGCCAAGCCTTCCGGGTTGCCGCGCTTTACCGCTTCGCCCGGCTCGACACCTTCGAGGCGCTGCGCGCGCCGCTTGCTGCCTTCTGCTGCGCGCGGGGCACCAAAGGCACGCTGCTGTTGGCGCGTGAGGGCATCAACGGCACGGTCGCCGGCAGTGAAACGGCAATCGCCGCGCTCATCGATCATCTCGAATCCATCGACGGTCTCGCCGGCCTCGAGATCAAATACAGCAGCGCCGCAACGATGCCGTTCCACCGCATGAAGGTGCGGTTGAAGCGCGAGATCGTCACCATGGGCGTGGACAATATCGATCCGGCAGGTGCAGGCACCTATGTCGCGCCGGCCGACTGGAATGCACTGATCTCGGATACGGGTACCATCGTCATCGACACGCGCAACGCCTACGAGGTGTCGCTCGGCACCTTCAAGGGCGCTGTCGATCCCGCCACCACCAGCTTCCGCGAATTCCCGGCCTGGGTCGAGCAGCATCGGCACGAGCTCGACGGGCGCAAGGTCGCCATGTTCTGCACCGGCGGCATACGCTGCGAGAAGGCGACGGCCTATGTGAAGTCGCTCGGCTTCGAGGATGTGTTCCACCTCAAGGGCGGTATTCTGAAATATCTCGAGGACGTCCCCACCGAACAGAGCCTGTGGCAAGGCGAATGCTTCGTCTTCGACGAGCGCGTTTCGGTGTCGCACGGGCTGGTCGAAGGCGAGGCCGAACTTTGCCGTGCCTGCCGGCATCCGCTAGCCGCAGAAGACCGGCTGTCGCCGAGATATGCTACCGGCGTTTCATGCCCGCATTGCTTCGATGCCCGTTCGGACGAAGATCGCGCCCGTTACGCCGAGCGCCAGCGCCAGGTCGAGTTGGCACAAGCACGCGGCGCCCGCCACATCGGAAGTTAGCTCACGTGAAGCAACTTCACGTCAAGCAACAGAGAAGCGATCGATGACCCACAGCCATGTCCCGTCGTTCTGCCGGCGCGCAACCTCGGTGGTGATCGTGCCGTCGGGAAGCCGGGTCGAGGTGAGCGCCAGGTCGCCATTGATGACAGCCGGACGCTGATCTCCGGATTGAAATTTTCGGCCGGTTGCGGCGATCTCCGCGAACAGCGCCCGGATGGCTTCGCGGCCGAACGTCAGCTGTCCGCCACCGCTGTCGATGACTGCATGCGGCTCGAAAAGCGCGGCCATGCCGTCAATGTCTCCGATCCATTGCCGTGAAATCAGCAGGCGCTCCAGTTCCTGGGGGTCGCGTGCCGGCTGGCGGTCTGTGTCATCGGTCATGCCAGGCTCCTTCCAAGCGACATGCCGCGACACTACCCGAAGTCGAGGGCGGTTTCGACACATCCCATGTCCACAGCGCCGCGTGTTTTTTTGGGCGCGGCAGGAGGCTGCAGCACTTTGAGTTCCGCGTGAAATCCCAGCAGATGTCGGTGCGGGGTCATGCGTGGCAGCGGGTAAAAGGATGCACCCGTCATTGTAATGTCAAACTGCGGGACCTAGGTCTTCGACGTCCAAACCTGCCCGCGCACCTTCGGCCGGGCCAATTCTGGAGGCATAGATGTTCGATCCCAAGAAGCTCCTCGACGATCTGCTCGGCTCGCAAATTCCTGGCACCGGATCGACCGTCCGCGACAAGGCCGGGCAGGCGGTGCAGATGGCCAAGGACAATCCGCTTGCCGCCGGTGCGCTCGCCGCGGTGCTGCTCGGAACCGGCCCAGGCCGTCAGGTCACCGGTGCGGCGGTGAAGCTTGGTGGGTTGGCTGCGATTGGCGGCCTCGCCTACAAGGCCTACCAGAACTACAAGAACGGCAACGCGCCGGCCGAGACGCAAGCTGCAGGCGAACCGGAATTGCTGCCGCCGCCGGCCGATACCGCCTTCCATCCGTCGCAGGCGCCGCAGGGTGAAGACGAATTCACGCTGACGCTGGTCAGGGCGATGATCTCGGCGGCGAAGGCCGACGGCCACGTCGATGACGAAGAGCGGCAGAAGATCGCCGGCAAACTCAGCCTCGCCGGCGTCGGCGCCGAAGCGGAGAAATTCCTGATGTCGGAACTGGAGGCGCCGCTCGATCTGGATGTGCTGATCGCCGGGGCCAAGACCGATGCACAAAAGCTGGAACTCTACACCGCCTCGCGTCTTGCCATCGATCCGGACACGCGGGCCGAACGCGGCTATCTCGACCTGCTTGCCGGCCGTCTCGGCCTGCCGGATGCACTGGTCGACCATGTCGAGGCGACGGTGACGGCGGCGAAGGTGCCGGCAGCGGGCAGCACAGCCAAGCCGGTCGCAGGCTCGCGCTGGTAGCTCGAAAGAGGAAGCCTGGGAACTCGGCGCCGTTGGCGTTAGCTTCTCGTTAACCGCGGAAGCGCATGATTTCAGGCAGTCGGATCGGCTTTCCTCCTCCCATGCCCGGTTCGGATCAGCGGCGGTCGCCAACGGCCGCCCTTTTTGTGAGCACAGGCTTTGGGCCGGCTTGCCATGTTTCCCGCCATTTGCGATGCCTCATCCCTTTCAGGGAGTACAGCCATGACCGACTATAAAACCGCCATCGTCACCGGCGCCGGCACGGGCATCGGCAAGAGCGTCGCCACAGCGCTGCTCAAGGCCGGCTGGAACACGGTCTTCTGCGGTCGCCGCAAGCCGGTGCTGGAGGATGCGATCGCCGCGGCCGGGCCGACGCAGGCCAAGGCATTGACCTTCGCCTGCGACATCAGCAAGGCCGATCAGGTCGACGATCTGTTCGAGACGGTGGCTGCGGCTTTCGGGCGCGTCGACCTGCTCTTCAACAATGCCGGCACGAGCTACAAATCGACATTGATCGACGACATCCCGGTCGAAGTGTGGAACGACATCGTCGGGGTCAATCTCACCGGCTCGTTCCTGTGTGCTCGCGCCGCGTTCGGCGCCATGCGCAGGCAGCAGCCGATGGGCGGCCGCATCATCAACAACGGCTCGGTATCGGCCTATGCGCCACGACCGGGCTCGGCGCCCTATACGGCGACCAAGCACGCCATCACCGGGCTGACCAAGACGCTGGCGCTGGACGGCAGGCCCTTCGACATTGCTTGCGGCCAGATCGACATCGGCAACGCGCTGACCGACATGGCGCAAGCGATGACGGTCGGCGTGCCGCAAGCCAACGGCACCATTGCCGCCGAAGCGGTGATGGATGTCGAGCGCGTCGCCGATGCGGTCCTCCATATGGCCAGCCTGCCGCTCGACGCCAACGTGCTGTTCATGACCGTGATGGCGACGAAGATGCCATTTGTCGGGCGGGGCTAAATTAGTCTCACCCGGTGAAATCAGGGCCGGGTGACCGGAAGCGGCACGCCGGGTAAATATAGCGAAATCGGGCGGATTTCGTAGACGGCGGTCGGATTGACGCGGCGAAGGTCGCGCGCAATGTCGATAGCGGCGTCACGGTTGGCACAGTCGACAACATAGAGTCCCAGCAATTGTTCCTTGGTCTCGGCGAAGGGGCCGTCGATAACCATTCCGGTGCCTGGCCCGCGCAAGGTGCAGGCGTCTTGTGTCGCGCCGAGCCGGGCCGCAGGCCCAAGGGTGCCTTGACGGTAGAGCCGATCGTTGATCTGGAGAAGATCGGTCATCAGCGCCGCATCCTGCTCAGGCGTCAGCGCCGTGATCGCTTCTTCCTCGTGATAGGCAAGAATGGCATAGAACATCTGGCGTCTCCTTTCGTCGTCCTCACTTCGCCAGGAACGCCTCGATCCGCTCCAGCGCGCGCAGGATGTTCTCTTCGGAATTCGCGTAGGACAGCCTGACATAGCCTTCGCCGAGAATGCCGAAGTCGGGGCCGCCGATCAGCGCCACGCCGGCATCCTCGAGCAGCGCCGAGGCGAGCTTCTTGGCCTTCCAGCCGGTCTTGGAAACATTGGGAAAGGCATAGAAGGCGCCTTTCGGCGTGATGCATGAAACGCCCGGCAAGGCATTCAACCCCTCAACCACGACCTTCCTGCGGCGGTCGAAGGCGCGCATCATCTTGTCGACGTCGTCCTGCGGGCCGTCGATGGCGGCTATGCCGGCATACTGGCTCGGCGCGTTGACGCAGGACCAGCAATTGACCGCTAGCTTGCGCACCTTGTCATAGAGATGCGCGCCCTTGTCGCCGTTCGGCCAGATCGACCAGCCCATGCGCCAGCCGGTCATCGCCCAGGTTTTCGACCAGCCGTTGAGGACGATCAGCCGATTACGGATTTCGGGGAAGGTGAGCAGCGAACAGTGCGTCTCGCCGTCATAGGTCATCACGTCGTAGATCTCGTCGGAGAGGATGGCGACGTCCGGGTGTGCTTCCAGGCCCCTGACCAGCCTCTCGATCTCGGCTCGGGGGGTGACGCCGCCGGTCGGGTTGGCGGGCGAGTTGAGGATCAGCAGCCTGGTCTTCGGGGTGATCAGCGCCAGTGTCTCCGCAGCCGAAAAGGCAAAGCCGTTCTCCTCGCGCATCGGCACCGGGATGGGGGCAGCGCCGGTGAACTCGATCATCGAGCGGTAGATCGGAAAGCCGGGATCGGGATAGAGAATTTCGGCGCCCGGCTCGCCGAACATCAGGATCGCCGCGAACATTGTCGGCTTGCCGCCGGGCAGGATCATCACCGCTTCCGGCGAGACTTCGACGCCGGTGGTGGCCAGTGTGCGGCGTACCACCGCTTCGCGCGTCGCCAGCAGGCCGTTGGCCGGCGTATAGCCGTGATGGCCGTCGCGCAGCGCCTTGATCGCCGCCTCGACGATATGCTGCGGCGTCTTGAAGTCCGGCTGGCCGATGCCGAGATTGACGATGTCGCGGCCTTGATGGGCCAATAATGTCGCCCGCGCGAGCACCGCGAATGCATTTTCCTCGCCGAGGCGGTCGAAGGCCGAAATCGTGTGGAGCATTTTTCCCGTCCGTGTGGTTCTTTCAGCGAGCGTGCGTTTTTGTGAGCGTCCGCCCGAAAAAGTCAACGGATCGGAGCTTCGCGTGTCGGAAAATCTCAAGAATTGGCAACCGCGCCCGCGGCCAGAACGCAAGGTGCTGGGGGGCCGCACCGTCAGGCTGGAGCCGCTCAACGCTGAAAAGCACGGCGACGGCTTGTTTGAAGCATCTTCGGTGTCCGACATAGATGGCCGCTTCGCCTGGCTGCCCGACTACCCGCCGCAGACCCGTGCCGCCTTCCAGCCCTGGCTGGACAAGGCCGAAGCCAGCGAGGACCCGCTGTTCTTCACCGTCATCGACAAGGCCAGCGGAAAAATTGCCGGACGCCAGACGCTGATGCGCATCGACGCCGCCTATGGCGTGATCGAGATCGGCAACATCTATTGGGGTCCGCTGATCTCGCGTAAGCCGGCGGCGACGGAAGCGCAGTTCCTGTTCATGAAATACATCTTCGATGAGCTTGGCTATCGCCGCTACGAATGGAAATGCAACAACCGCAACGAGCCGTCGAAGCGCGCGGCGGAACGTTTCGGCTTCAAGTTCGAGGGCATTTTCCGCCAGCATCTTGTGGTCAAGGGCGAAAACCGCGATACCGCGTGGTACTCGATCATCGACAAGGAATGGCCTGATCTGCGCAGAGCCTATGAGGCGTGGCTGGATCCGGCTAATTTCGACAGCGATGGCCAGCAGAAGCGGCGGCTCGAGGATTTTCGCGCTGAGTTCGGCGCCTGACCATGATCCCGAAAAGTGAACGCCGGTTTTCGGATAAGATCATGGTCAAACATGAAGACAGAGCCTCCGTTCCGAGTCTGCCGGGATGGATCAGGCTCTAGCAGGAGCTCATAGATGGCGCATACCCACGACCATGCTGCGCAGGGCCACGACCACAGCCATGCCGCAGGTCATGTGCACGGCTCGACCGACAAGAAGCGCGTGCTGATCGCTGCTTGCTTGACCGCCGGCTTCATGGTTGCGGAGACGCTGGGCGCCATCTTCACCGGCTCATTGGCGCTGCTGGCGGATGCCGGCCATATGCTTGCCGATTGCGTCGCGCTCGGCCTTGCCTGGTATGCCTTTCATCTTGCGAGCCGGCCGGCGACCGTGCGCCTCACCTACGGCTTCGGCCGGGTCAAGACGCTGGTCGCCTACACCAACGGCATCGCCATCTTCGCCATTGCGCTGTGGATCGTCTACGAGGCTTGGGGCCGCTTGCTAGCGCCGGCTCCGGTGCTCGGCGGGCCGATGCTGGTCGTCGCGATCGCCGGCCTGCTGGTCAATCTCGGCTCGTTCTACGTGCTGCACGGCGGCGACCGCGGCAGCCTGAATATGCGCGGCGCCATCCTGCACGTGCTCGGCGATCTGCTTGGCTCGGCGGCGGCGATCGTCGCGGCGCTGGTGATCCTGGCGACGGGCTGGACACCTATCGATCCGATCCTGTCGATCCTGGTCTCGCTGCTGATTCTGTCCACGGCCTGGTCGCTGATGCGCGAGGCTGCCCACGTCCTGCTCGAAGGCGTGCCTGCAAGCCTCGACCGCGACCTGATCGCGAGGGACATCGAAGGCTCGATCAAGGGCGTGCGCGAGGTGCATCACATGCATGTCTGGTCGCTCGACGGCTCCAGCAACATGGCGACGTTGCATGCCTGCCTCAATGACGGCGTCGACGCGCATATGGCGGTAAGCGCGATCAAGAAGCGGCTTGCGGCGGAACATGGCATAGCCCATGCCACGGTCGAACCGGAATTCGGTCAATGTGCAGACAGACATGAGCATGATGACGAGCACGAGCATGCGCATGACACGGCACCGCACCGCGGCCATTATCACTGACTTCGGGAGTTCTGGGCATTGGCAACGATCGACATGGACTCTCGCCGCCCGGGCGCCGCGTGATGGACCGCGACACCCGCAATGCGGCGATCGGCGCCGCCTGGGTTTTGCTGCTGTTCGGCATCGCAGCCTATAATCTTCCAACAGTGATGCTGGCGGTCGGCAAGATCTCGACGGTTCTCGCCGGCCTCGTTGCGGCGATCTTCATGGTGGCAATCTTCGTCGTGTTCTGGCTGCGTAGCCGCAGCCAGCGCAAAAAGGAAAAGTGACATGCGCATTCTGATTACCGGCGCGGCAGGCATGGTCGGCCGCAAACTCATCGCCAGGTTGGCCAAGGACGGGACGCTCGGCGGCCGCAAGATCGCCGCGCTCGATCTTCACGATATCGTGCCGCCGCAAGCGCCGGTGCTCGAAGGTGTCAGCATTACCCTCCACACCGGCGACCTTGCCGCACCGGAAGCGACCACAAATCTGGTCGCGCTGCGCCCCGACGTGATCTTTCATCTCGCCGGCGTGGTGTCGGGCGAGGCGGAGGCCAATTTCGATCTCGGCTACCGCGTCAATCTCGACGGCACAAGGGCGCTGTTCGATGCCATAAGGCTGGCGGGATTTGCGCCGCGCGTCGTCTTTACCTCGTCGATCGCCGTGTTCGGCGCACCGTTTCCCGACGTCATTCCGGACGAGTTCCACCCGACGCCGCTGACCTCCTATGGCACGCAGAAGCTGATCGGCGAGGCGCTGCTTGCCGACTATACGCGGCGCGGTTTCTTCGACGGCATCGGCATCAGGCTGCCGACCATCTGCGTCAGGCCGGGAAAGCCGAACAAGGCGGCCTCGGGCTTCTTCTCCGGCATCATCCGCGAGCCGCTGAGCGGCCATGAAGCGATCCTGCCGGTGCCGCGCTCCGTCGTCCACACACAAGCCAGCCCGCGTTCGGCGGTGAATTTCCTGATCCATGCGGCTCAGATCGACGGCGCCGCCGTCGGGCCGCGCCGCAACCTGACGATGCCGGGCGTCGCCGTCAGCGTCGGCGAGCAGATCGAAGCGCTGGAGCGTGTCGCCGGCGCCAAGGCGGTGAAACTGATCCGCGAGGAACCCGACGAGACGATCTGGGCGATCGTCAAGGGCTGGCCGACACGCTTCGAGGCGCGGCGCTCGAGGGAGCTTGGCTTTGCCGCCGAAACGAGCTTCGACGAGATCATACGCGTCCATATCGAGGACGAGTTGGGCGGCAATATCCCTAGCTAAAGCGCCCCGATCGGACGCAACGAGGTCAGGCGCCAGTCAGGCTGGCCGAAAGCAGCAGCAGGCCGAACAGGAAGACGAAGGCGGCGCCGCCAATCTCGACGAAGGAATGGATGCGGTTGCCCATGCGGCCGTCGCCGGCGAAATACACCGCCCAGTTCTTCGCGGTCACCGCAAGCGTCGCCAGAGCCGAGACGGTGATTGCGGTGCCGAGGGCCATGGCCAGCACCGACAGGATGCCGCCGAACCATAGCCCGTTCAGCAAGGCGAAGCTCAGCACGATCAGCGCGCCGGAGCAGGGGCGGATGCCGACGGCAGCGACAGCCGACCAGGCCGTGCGCCAATCGAAGCGATCGCCGGAAAGCAGCGCCGGGTCGGGCGCATGCGAGTGCCCGCAGGTCTCGCAGACCTCGCCCGCGGCATGGCTGTGGTGATCGTGCGCAGCATGGGCGTGGTCGTGTGCGCCGTGGTCATGATGGTCATGCGGATGAAGCGCGTGGGAATGTGCCGCATGGGCATGCGCGGAATGTGAATGGCCGGCATGTGAATGGCCGGCATGGGCAGCCGAGAGGCTGTAGCCGGGGCTTGCGCCGAACAGGCGAAGGATGGCCGGGCCGGCCTTGCGCCACAGCAGCCAGGCGCCGAACAGGGTGACGAAGACATAGCTCATGATTTCGAGGAACCATGCGGCGTCGGTCATCGATATCGCGGTGCCGCGCAACACGAAATAGGCGAGCAGCATCACCACGATCGCGGTCAGCGCCTGCAGCAGGGCCGAGACGAAGGACAGCATGACGCCGCGCTTGAGCGCCACCTCATTGGCCACCATGTAGGACGAGATCACCGCCTTGCCGTGACCGGGGCCGGCGGCGTGGAAAATGCCATAGGCAAAGGACAGGCCGATGAGCAGCCACAGCTTGCTGCCGTCCTGGCGCATCGCCTTCATCGCGCCGGCAAGCGCATGATAGAATTCCTGCTGGCGCAGATTGATCCACATCAGGGTGTGGGCGAACGGGCCGGTGGCGGTTGGAGCCATGCCGTCATTGGTGCCGATGCCCAGCGAACTCTGGGCGTGGGCGGAGCCGAGAAAGTGCGTCATCACAAAGGCGGCGGCCAGAAGACCGAATGCCAAACGCAGGGACGGTTTCGCCACTGGATCTATCCTTCCGGCTGACAGGTCAGTTCGAGCTTGGTGGCAAAGATCTTGCTCATGTCGGTGCCTGTCGGATCGTTGAAGAAGGCCTCGGTCAGGGTCTTCTGGTTCTCGGCGATCGCCTCGTCCGGGTTGGGGCGGACAACCTTGCTGGTGCAGGCCGGCGGCAAGCCATCGACCTGCAGATTGGCATCCTCGGTGAAATCGATCGCGGTGTAGAAGGTCGGATCGTAGACGCCGATATCTATCTTGCCGCTCAGTTTGATCGGCACCTTCGGTTCGGATTCAAACAGGATGATCAGCTGGTCATTATCGAAATTGGCCATCAGATGCGGCGGCGGGGTCATTGCCACGTCCTTGCCGTCGACGGTGACGAGCTGGAAGTAGTTGAATTCGGCAAGCGAGGCATGGACGGTGTCGGCAACATCCTTCAGCTCCTTGTCGTCGAGCTTCAGGTCGGAATTCTTGTCGAACTCCATCATCACCGTGCTCGAAAACAAATCGTCGAACCGCCAGACATGGCGCAATGCCTTCACAGTTTGGTGATCCGGGCCTAGGACCACTTCGAGGCGGGCTTCGGCGAAGACGTGGGGATGCACCTCAGCCGGTCCGACGGCGGCAAACGTCGCGGTCAAGGCCGAAGCCAGCATGATGGCTTGCTGTTTCAGGTGCATTCTCGGTCGCGATTCAATCGGCTTCGGTGAATTGCCGACAGTTACCAGAAAGGGGGCGAAAATGGGACCGCAAGGCGGCTGAAAGCTCATGCGCTGTCCAGCGCCTTGAACCACTGCACCAGGAAGTCGACGAAAACGCGAACTTTCGCAGGCAGATAGCGCCGGTGCGGATAGACGGCGAAAATGCCGCCACCAGGCAGGATGCGGTCATCCAGCGCAGTCACCAGCTTGCCGCTTTCGATGTCGGGCGCGGCGATGAAATCCGGCAGGATGGAAAACCCCAAGCCCGCCACGGCGGCCGCCCTTGCCGTCATGGGGCTATTGACCTCCATCGGGCCGGAGACCGAAACGCTCACCGTATCGCCACTGTCGCCCTTGAAAGGCCAGTTGGTCAGCCAGCGGCCATTGGTGTCGATAATGCAGGGCACACGGGCCAGATCCTGCGGCCTGACCGGCATGCCGTGCTTGGCGATCAGCTCGGGAGACGCGCAAAGCCGCACCGAAAACGGCGCCAGGCGCCTGGCGATCAACGAGGAATTTTCCAGCCGCGAAATGCGCACCGCCAGATCGAAGCCCTCCTCGACCAGATCGACGAAACGGTCGTCGAGTTGAACGTCGAGTATGATATCGGGATGCTGCTTGGCGAAGTCGATCAGCGACTGGCCGATCGGCGCGTCGGCGAAAGTGCGCGGCGCCGATAGCTTGATCCTGCCGCGCACGTCGCCGGAGGATTCGCGCACCGCATCGGCAAGGCTGTCGACCTCGCGCACGATCTCCGAGGCGCGCCGGTAATAGGTGTGGCCCGCCTCGGTCAGGGAGAACTGCCTGGTGGTCCGGTTGAGCAGCAGCGCGCCGAGTTCGTCCTCCAGTTCGCGCACATATTTTGACAGCAGCGCCTTCGAGCGGCCGATCTTGCGCGCCGCCGCCGAAAAGCCTTCGGCCTCGACCACGTCGATGAAGGCGCGCATGCGGGTCAGCGTATCCATGTCATGCGCCTC
Organism: Mesorhizobium sp. M1334; assembly: GCF_040317995.1. NCBI lineage: Bacteria > Pseudomonadati > Pseudomonadota > Alphaproteobacteria > Hyphomicrobiales > Phyllobacteriaceae > Mesorhizobium > Mesorhizobium sp. M1334. The sequence continues at coordinate 122,199 of NZ_JAMYLM010000002.1, read as the reverse complement.
CTTGGTGGGCTGAAAGGATGCGGGCGGCCAGCGCAATCAACTGCCGGTCGCTGTTCTTCGGACCGAGCAGCGAAAGCCCGAACGGCGCCCCGTCGACCTTGCCGAGCGGCAGCGTGATTTGCGGAAAGCCGGACAGGCCGGAAAGACACAGCAATCTCAGCGCGCGCTCGCGATAGGCCTGCAAATCGTCGAATGACGCGGCCTTGAGTGGCGCGGCACCCGGAGCGGTCGGCAGCACAAGAACGCCGTCATCGCCAAGCAGGCCGGCAAGCTCGATGCGAAACGAAACGCGACGTTCCGTTTCACGTTGTGCGGTTGCCGCGTCGATGGTCGCGCCGTGCTCGAAACGCTCCTTGACCCCGGGTCCGAGCATGCGGTCGCCGCCGGCGATCCAGGCGCCGTGACTTTGCCAGGCTTCATAGCCTTGCAGCTTGCGGAAGCACCAATAGAGATCGTCGGTGGAATGCGACAGCGGGCCGACGGTGCGCGATGCGCCCAGCACGGACGCGACACTGCGGATCATCGAGCGATATTCCGCGGCCTCCAGCCTGCCGAGCACGAGGCCGTCCAGTGCATCGAGAGCGATGGGGCGCCTCAGTTCGTGGCGATGCGGATCGTCGCCGAGCAGCAGCGTGCCGACCTTTTCGTAGATGACGATGTCGCTTGCGAACCAGCCGAACGTGTCCAGCGAAGGCGCCAGCGGCATGGCGCCGTCGAGCGAGATGCGGCCATGCGTCGTCCTGAGGCCGATCAGGCCGCAGAAGCTTGCCGGCGCTCGGATCGAGCCGCCGGTGTCCGATCCGGTTGCAATGTCGGCCAGCCCGCCGGCGACTGCCGCGGCAGAACCAGAGGACGAGCCGCCGGTGACGCGGTCGGGTGCCGCCGGGTTGACCGGCGACGGAAAATGCGCGTTCAACCCAAGCAGGGAAAATGCGAGTTCGTCGGTCTGCGTCTTGCCGACGAAGCGCGCGCCCGAATCAAGCAGCGCCTGGACGGCCGGCGCGGTCGCCATGGCCGGTGAAGCGTCCCGGTACTTCTGCGGGTTGCCGCAGCCGGTGCGGTAGCCGGCGACGTCGAAGATGTCCTTGACGGCCAGCCGCAAGCCGGCAAGCGGGCCGGATTGCGCATTGGCTACAGGGATTGGATCAAGGTCGAGAAAAGCGTTCAGCGGGCCGCGAGTGCCTGTCATGCGTTCGATATCCGGATGTGCTTGCCGCAGCATTTTTCTTCTGGTTGCCGCAGCATTGTTCGATGCCACAAATTTTACAACCTGCCATACGATTTTTATTGATTGTGAAATCTTTCGATCTTATATGGCGCTTGCCCAAAGTCGCACGTGCCTGTGGGTGTCCGCCGATCCTCGAATGGTGAGGGCAATCGGTAAGGTAACTGGAGCCAACCCCTCCAGTCGGTTTAGCGGCCAACCGCCAACCGAGGACACCTTGAAGCAACGACGGTGCGGGCCTTTCTGGTGTTCTGCCGGTCGTCCACAGACCGGGGTTACTGAAGAGGCACACCTTCATTGCCGGCAGTGCGGACGGGTCTCCCATCCAAGCCAAGGCAGACAAAGCGAACCGAGGCCGGGCAAGGCCAAGGTTCACCGCCGCGAGACGGCGCTTCATGGTTCCGGGGTCTCCACCGGCTGGTTCCATGGATTTGACGTCCCGCCTTTGTCCACCGCGTGTTCGCGAGGCCGAGGGCCCGCGTCCGCAAGCCTTTGTGCGCGCCGAAAGGCGCTGATGGAGAGACCCGATGGCTACCCAGCGCATCCTTGACTTTCTCGCCACCCGACGTCCGAACGGCCCGTGCCTCGTCGTCGACCTCGATGTCGTGCGCGACAATTTCCGCGCCTTCGAGAAGGCGCTTCCCGATTCCAAGATCTACTATGCGGTGAAAGCAAATCCGGCGCCGGAAATCCTGCGCCTGCTTGCTGCGATGGGCTCGTCCTTCGACACCGCTTCCGTTGCCGAAGTCGAGATGGCGATGGACGCCGGTGCGCCGGCGGACCGCATCTCCTTCGGCAACACCATCAAGAAGGAGCGCGACATCCAGCGCGCCTACCAGCTCGGCATCCGGCTGTTTGCGGTGGACTGCGTCGAAGAAGTCGAGAAGATCGCCCGTGTCGCCCCTGGCGCCCGTGTGTTCTGCCGCGTCCTGACCGACGGCGAGGGCGCCGAATGGCCGCTGTCGCGCAAGTTCGGCTGTGTGCCGGCGATGGCGGTCGACGTGCTGCGCCATGCCAAGGCGCTCGGCCTCGACGCCCATGGCGTGTCGTTCCATGTCGGCTCGCAGCAGACCGACCTGACTGCCTGGGATCGCGCGCTGGCCGATGCCAAGAAGGTGTTCGCGACGCTGGCCGACGAAGGCATCGTGCTGAAGATGGTCAATATGGGCGGCGGCTTCCCGACCCGCTATCTCAGGGATGTGCCGGTGGCGCAGGCCTATGGCCAGGCGATCTTCTCGGCGCTCAGGAAGCATTTCGGCAACGCCATCCCCGAGACGATCATCGAGCCGGGCCGCGGCATGGTCGGCAATGCCGGAGTGATCAAATCGGAGGTCGTGCTGATCTCGAAGAAGGCCGACAACGACAATGTGCGCTGGGTGTTCCTCGACATCGGCAAGTTCGGCGGTCTCGCCGAGACGATGGACGAGGCGATCCGCTATCCGATCGTCACCGCGCATGACGGCAGCGAGACCGCGCCTTGCGTGCTCGCCGGCCCGACCTGCGATTCGGCCGACGTGATGTATGAAAAGACGCCGTATCCGCTGCCCTTGTCGCTGACCATCGGCGACGAGGTGCTGATCGAGGGCACCGGCGCCTACACCACGACCTACGCCTCGGTCGCCTTCAACGGCTTCGAGCCTCTCCGATCCTACGTGATCTGAAGGCTTCGGCCCTCAGATCACCCCGAGGTGGGCGCCTGTCGCCCGCCCGGGCTCGCCTGTGGAACAATCCGCTCGTGAAGGATCGCGGAAATGGACATTGTAGATTTCATTGTTGAAGGCGCCTGGCTGGTCTCCCCCCTTGAGGGGGAGATGGCCGCGAAGCGGCCAGAGGGGGTCGGTTCGGCTGCGTCGACCTCTCTTGGACTGTGCGGGGCCAGCGCTTCACGCGCGGCAACCCCCTCTGTCGCCTTCGGCGACATCTCCCCCTCAAGGGGGGAGATAACCGGCGCTTTTGCGATCGTCGCCGAAACTGCGGCAGATATTGCATCGCGCGAGGCTTTGCTCGATCGCGCCATGGGACCGAAGCGCCGGAAAAAGTCGTCGGAAAAGCTGCGGCGCGGCCGCCGGCCTTCGGAGGGGCTGGCCTTTGTCGCGCGCGACGCGTCGGGCACTGTTGCCGGCACCGTGCGGCTGTGGGACGTGGCGCTGGGCGAGGGCGGCAAGGCAGCGCTGCTGCTCGGTCCGCTTGCGGTCGATCCGGCGCTGAAAAATGCCGGCATCGGCTCGGCGCTGATGCGCCATGCCGTCACTGAGGCCGAGCGGCTTGGCCATGCGGCGATCCTGCTGGTCGGCGACGCGCCCTATTACGAGCGCTTCGGGTTTTCGGCCGCAAAGACCGGCTCGCTGGCCATGCCGGGCCCTTACGAGCGGCACCGCTTGCTGGCGCTGGAACTGGTGGAAGGCGCGCTCGACGGCGCGCAAGGCACGCTGAAGGCGGCCGGGCGCAAACTGAAGGCACAGCGGCTGCCGCTCGCTGCGTGACGGATCAGAAACAAGCCGCCCATTGCACGGCGGCTCGTTTTCATCCCGGACCGGAGTGGATCAGCCGATCAGCTGGCTGAGCGCCATGGCGACGCTCATGTCGCCTTCGACCTTTATCTTGCCGGACATGAAAGCCATGGTCGGGTTGAGATCGCCTGAGATCAGCGAGTCCAAATCGTCGAGCGACAGCTTTATGGTGCAATCGGCCGGCGCATCGGTGGTCGAGACATCGGCGCCGTCGATGACGATGACGCCGTCGCTGCCGGTGTCGAATTTCACGGAGCGATCGAACCCGGCGCTAGCCACGCGCGCGCTGATCTTGTCGGCAATCTCCTGAACGCTCATGGCGGTTCTCCTCGTCTCGTTGCGTTTGTCGCGCCGGCGCTTCGACCTAGGCGAAGCCGCTTGCCTGGTTTTGCAGCCACGGTCGCCGGCGCATATAGCTTCGGGTTGACGTTTACGTCAACGCGGCTCTCCGAGATGAAGATGGGGTTTATCGCCGCAGCATCACGCGGGCATGAGACCTTGGCGACCGGAACGTTGCCATGCGATGTTGCCGAGGGTATCAGGCACCACTCCCCCTTGGATATCGGCGAGCCGCCCGGTGCTTTCCAGAAAAGAACCGCCCAGAAACGAACCGCAAGTCTATGCCCGCCGGTTGCGCGCGGTGCTGATCAGATCTATCCCGCTGCTCGAGGCACGCGGCATTGCCGTGGTCATTCTGGCGGCTCTGGTCGGGATGATGGCGGGTGCGCTGGTCACCGGCATGAGCGGACTGGTGCAGGTCCTGCATGGGCTTATGTTCGGCGTTCAGCCCGGCGGTCGGCTTTCGGCGATGTTTTCGCTGCAAAGGCCGGAGCAGGCGCTGATACCGGCGATCGGCGGCATCCTGCTCGGGCTGACGGTGATCTGGCTGAGAAAGCGGAAGTTCCGCACGCCGGTCGATCCGATCGAAGCCAATGCACTTTACGGCGGCCGCATGTCGCTGACCGATACCTTCATCATCGCCGGGCAGACGATGATCTCGAGCGGCTTCGGCGCTTCGGTCGGGCTCGAGGCCGGCTATACGCAGGTGGGTTCGGGCCTGGCGTCGCGGCTGGCGCGCTTGTTCAGGCTGCGCCGCAACGATGTCCGCATCCTGGTCGGCTGCGGTGCCGCCGGCGCGATCGCCGCCGCTTTCGACGCGCCGCTGACCGGCGCCTTCTACGGTTTCGAGCTGGTCATCGGCATCTACTCGGTCGCCAATGTCGCGCCGGTAATGGCCGCCGCGATCTCAGCCTCGCTTACCGCCGAGGTGTTCGGCGGCGTGCCGTTTCCGCTGGAGCTCGCCGGTCTGCCGGCGCTCACCGTCAGCCAGTATTTGCCGTACATGCTGCTCGGGCTTCTGGGGGGCGGCGCTTCCATCGCCATCATGCATCTGGTGAGCATGATCGAGCGCGTCTTTGCCCGGCTGTCGATCGACGCCTCGCTGCGGCCAGCTATCGGCGGCGTGATGGTCGGGCTGATGGGCCTGGTCACGCCACAGGTCCTGTCCAGCGGCCATGGCGCGCTGCACCGCGAATTCGCGATGAATTACGGGCTGGCCGCGGTGGCCAGCGTCTTCGTGCTGAAGCTGGCGGCGTCGGCGATCTCGCTCGGCTCCGGCTTCCGCGGCGGCCTGTTCTTTGCCTCGCTGTTCCTCGGCGCGCTGCTCGGCAAGATGTTTGCCGGTGCTATGGCATTCGTCTCGCCGGCGACCGGCATCGACCCGGCCGTCGCCGCCGTCGTCGGCATGACCTCGCTCGCCGTCGGCGTCGTCGGCGGCCCGTTGACGATGACCTTCCTGGCGCTGGAATCGACCCGTGACCTGACGCTGACCGGCGTGGTGCTGGCCGCCTCGCTGATGGCGGCGATCCTGGTGCGCGAAACTTTCGGCTATTCCTTCTCGACATGGCGTTTTCACCTGCGCGGCGAAACCATCCGCAGCGCTCATGATGTCGGCTGGATGCGCAGCCTGACTGTCGGCTCGATGATGCGAAAGGATGTCCGCACCATCGACGCCTCGACGACGCTTGCGGAATTCCGCAAGCAGGTGCCGCTCGGTGCCTCGCAGCGCGTCATCGCGGTCGACGCCGACCTACATTATGTCGGTGTGCTGATCGTCGCCGAATTGCACAGCCATTTGTCGGATGACGAGATGCCGGTTAAGTCCTTCGTCAAGTTCAAGGACGCGGTGCTGGTGCCGAGCATGAACGTGCAATCGGCCGCCGAGACTTTTCAGCGCGCCGGCGCCGAGGAATTGGCGGTGGTCGAGGATTTCACCGACCGCAAGGTGGTCGGGCTGCTGACCGAAGGCCATCTGATGCGGCGCTATGCCGAGGAACTCGACAAGGCGCGGCGCGATCTGTCGGGCGAGGGCTAGCGCACGTAACCGGCTAGGTCTTGGTCATCAATGGTAGTGAGACGGTTGTCCCGGTTTTCCCCCTGCAAGAGGCGGCATCAACGCAGCCTCGACAAGGTCGACCTTCCATGCTTCGGGTCTGCCGGTAATCATCGAAGGAGAGCATCAAGGTGAACGAAGACGCCGCCAGTCCAAGGCCGCTTTCGGAAATTGTCAGCTATCACGCGCATATCTACTATGACGGGCAGGCCGAGCGGCAGCATGCCGAATGGCTGCGCCTGCGCATCGGCGAGCGTTTCCGCGTGCGCCTGGGCAACTGGCGCGACGAGCCGGTCGGCCCGCACGAACAGGCCATGTATCAGGTCTCCTTCGCCACCGGGATTTTCGCTACGCTGGTTCCATGGCTGATGCTGAACCATGGCGGCCTGAGCATCCTCATCCATCCCAACACCACCAACCCCAAGCGCGACCATCTGGTCAACCCGATCTGGATAGGGCGGCCGTTGGGGGTGCACGGCGAGGTTCTCGGCGAGGAGGATGAGGCGGAGGAGGCGCTGGAGGTGAATACGCAGCCGACGTTGGGGGTGTAGCAGGGCAATGGCATAGGGCAACCAAGGTCTTCGCTCTACGAGTACCCCACCCCTAACCCCTCCCCACAAGGGGGAGGGAAACTTCTGTTGGCGCTGACCTCGGCAAATTGCATGCCCTTTCAATGCTAAGGAGGACGTAAAGGTGCGCGGCAGCGTTCCCCCTTGTGGGGGGTTAGGGTGGGGTCCTCCTCGCAAGAATCTCATATGCGGTTGTCGGGGCGGGCGAAGAGTGCGGTAACTTTGGGCCGGTGTCTGCTTGACGAAGATCGGTGCTCTGTTTGAGAACGGGAGCTGCATGGGCAGACAAGCAAGCGGTGGGCAAACTGTGAGGCGCGTTCTTCGAATACTGGCCGCGCTGACCATGGCGTTCGGGGTGGCCGGCTGCACAAGCATTTCCTACTACGCGCAGTCGCTGGAGGGTCATGTACGGATCATGGCGGCGCGCAAGAATATTGGAAGACTGATCCGTGATCCTTCGACGCCCAGGGCATTGCGCAGCAAGCTGACGTCGGCGAGCGCCATAAGACAATTCGCGACAGATGAACTGGCTCTGCCTGACAACAGCAGCTATCGCAGCTACGTCGACATCCACCGGGACGCTGTGACTTGGGCCGTTTTTGCCGCGCCGCAATTCTCGCTCGCGCCGAAAACATGGTGCTTTCCGGTTTTCGGCTGCGTTCCGTACCGGGGTTACTTCTCCCGGAAATCCGCGACGGACAGCGCTGTCGCGCTTCAGAGACAGGGGCTGGACGTCTACGTCACAGGCATCACCGCCTATTCCACGCTGGGCTGGTCCAGTGACCCGTTGCTCAGCACCATGCTTCGTCAGGACGACATTTATCTCGCAAGCCTTGTCTTCCATGAACTGGCGCATCAGCGCCTCTATGTGGAGGGCGATTCCGCGTTCAACGAGGCTTTCGCGGTTGCCGTCGAAACCACCGGCACAAGGAAATGGCTCCGCGCCGCCGGCGATCGGGCCGGATTGCGCCGCTACGAAGTCGCTCGCAAGCGCAGCGCCGATTTTCTCAAACTGGTGTCGAAAACGCGCGACGAGCTGGCCCAGGTCTATCGAAGTCCCCGTACCCCGGAGCAGATGGCGGCCGCCAAGGCAGCGGCGATCGAAACGCTGCGGCTGCGCTACCGGCACATGCGCGACCGGCGCTGGGCCGGATCCCGGGGATACGACCGCTGGTTCGATACGCCGATCAACAACGCCAAGCTCGCCGCGACTTCCGTCTACGGCGAACAGGTTCCGGCATTTCTTCGCCTGTTCGACCTGTGTTCCGGCGACTATCCAAGGTTCTACGCGTCAGTTCGACGGATCGCGGACAAACCGTCCCGCGCCGAAGCGCTGAAGGCGGTGAAAAGCTGTGATTGAGTTGAACAGGCGCGGCGGGCTGAGCCCACCAACCCTCGCCGCGACCGTCTGGTCGACCCGATCTGGATCGGGCGGGCGCTGGGAGTGCACGGGGAGATTCTGGGAGAGGACGATGAGCCGGAAGAGGCGCTGGAGGTGAATACGGAGCCGACGCTGGAGGCGTAGGGCGGGGTGCCCTTCGGTATGTGAGGTTCGGCGTCTGAAATCGCATGTGCCTGCAGTGCAGTTCAGGCGGGCATGACCGGCCGCTTTGCGCCCAATTCCAGTCACTACGACAGTGCCGTCCTTCGCCAAAAGCGGCCATCACGAAATTCACAGGCCACAAGCAACTTTACTCCTAAAGCAGAGGTCACGATTGCTACCTCAGCGTAGCCAGAAGGTGCTCGGCAGCCTTAACATCCGCAGTGTCCTGGCCCTCAACGAAATGCTCCACGACTGGTTGCAAGAGCTCGCGAGCGCTATCCGCCTCCCTTCGCCCGGCCATCAGCGTCGCCATGTCGGTTGCGGTTCGCAACTCCCATGCCCGTGCGCGCTGACTTCGGCTCAACTCCAGTGCCTGCATGAGGTAGGCGGCAGCTTCATCACGGTTGCGCTCCGACTGGAGAAGGAGGCTTCCCTTCATCCGGAGCAACTCCGGGAGGTACAATTGATCGCCGTTCTGTTCGACTTGACCAAGCGACTCGTCGATCAACGCAATGGCTTCATCAACCTGACCGGTCGCGGACAGTCCCCTAACTAGCGAGAGATTGAGCGGCGTCGTAAGCAATTCATAAGGCGCCGCGTGGAGCTTCTGAAGAGATGTCTGCAGGCCCTCGACGCCGCTTTTTGCATCGCCGTGACGGATCGCGACTTCGCTTTTGAAGCCCCGACCGACCAGCAGGTAAGGAGTCATGGAATGGGATTCCGCGCGGGCGATGAGCATATCTATGTACGCCTCGGCGCTCTTCAGGTCGCCGGTCCAAAGGAAGACCGATATCGCCCAGATCAACGCGATCGCCAACGTTAGAGAATGATCCATGGCGGCAGCCTCTTCGACGGCCTGTCGGGCGTGTGCCATGGCTTGATCCGGATGGCCTTGTAGCCAAAGGTTCCTCGCCAGGATGGCCCTGGCCAGGATTTTGCCTTCGAACCCCAGATAGATCGTCGTGGTCCGCTGGGAGCGCGGCCCACGGTCGAGCGCCGCCTCCAGCTCTGCGCGGGCCTGCGCGAGGTCGCCTCGCAGGTGGAGCGAGATGCCCAGGATCGAGTGTGCCAGCGCGCTGGCGACCGAGTCGTCCAAGGTCGCGGCTGTGGCTGAACAACGCCTTGCAAACTCAAGGGCGGTTGCGAAATTGCCCGTCCGCAGATGGAACATGTTGAGCGGACCCAACAGACGCACCCGGTCCAGCGGATTGCCGCGCTCCTCGGCGATCGCCAGGCTCCTCTCCAGAGCTACGCGCGCCCTGTCGCGTCCTCCCCGCATGAACATGAAGGACACGCCGAGGGCTGCCTGAAGATGCATCTCGTCAAGTCCGCCGCGGGCGGCATCGTCGAAAGCGAATATTGCTCTTTCAGACCAGCGATGACACTCCGGCAACAAGGACATTGCCAGGAAAACCGGCGCGACAGCGGTGGCGAGTCCGACGCCGATGTCGGCGTTTCCGCTGTCGCCGAAGCACCATTCCAAGGCAGCCCGGACATTGTTGATGGCGGCGAAGTGAGGCGCCCGCTCCTCACCGGTCGCCAGGCTTGGCCACTCGATCCCGGTCTGCTCCAGCCATCTCCGATAGTAGGCGGCGTGGCGCACTGCCAGATCGGCAGCCTCGGCGTCATCGATCGGGATGTCGAGAACGTAGGCGCGCGTCGTATCGAGGAGCCTGTAGCGCATCATTGCTCCGACCGGACGCGTCGCCACGATCGATTTGGCGACAAGACTGTCCATGGCGCCAAGGACGGTCGATCGGTCGAGGGTCGCGCTCGTCACCACCTCCAGTGCAGCATCGAGCGTGAAATGACCGACGAATACAGCGAGCCTGCGAAGCACCACGCGCTCAAGGTCGGTCAGGAGCCCCAAGCTCCAGTCTAGTGTCGCCTGCAGGGTTTGCTGACGCGGCGGCGCGGTCCGCGAACCGAGCCACAGCAGTGTCAGGCGTTGATCAAGAAGCGCGGCGGTCTGTTGCAGCCCATAGGATTCGACGCGCCTGGCCGCCAGTTCGATGGAGAGCGCCACGCCGTCGAGCTTTCGACAGATGCTTGCGATGAGCAGGGCTTCCGCATCGCTGACGTCCAAACGAGCGCCGCCTGCCACCGCTCGTTCGACGAACAGTTGGGTGGCCGGGAAGGTCTGGACAATGGCCGCCGTTAGTCCAGGTTCGTCGGGCGGATAGGCAAGCGCATCCAATCGATAGATATGCTCGCCCTCAACCCGAAGCACCTCGCGGCTCGTTGCCAGAATGTGGACCTGTGACGTCGCATCGACGATGCTTGCTGCCAAAGGCGCCACCGCATCCAAGAGATGCTCACAGGTATCGAGGATCAAGAGAATCCGCTTGTTGCGCAAGTAAGCGATTAGGTTGGGCGTGGCATCTTCTGTTTGAACGGACAGCCCAAGCATCGAGGCGACGGCTGTCGTCACCAGACAGGGATCGCCGATCATTCCCAGATCGACGAACAGAACTGCCCCATAAAATGCGTCGATCAGATGATGCCCGACTGCGATCGCGACGGTGGTTTTACCGACACCGCCGGCGCCAACGATGGTGACGAACCGCGAAGCATTCAGCTGCGCCGACAGCTTGAGAACGTCCTCATCCCGCCCGACCATTCTGCTCAAGCGGTTTGGAAGATTCGCATGCGGAAACCCAGCGGCGATGAATGGGGCTTCGTCGTGTGTGCTTGATCGCGAGACCGGTGCAACGAAGCAATAGCCGCGCCCTGGAAGCGTCGCGATGTAACGCGCGCCATCCTTTCCATCGCCCAGCGCCTTGCGCAGCCCGGTCATGTGAAACCGCAGGCTGCCTTCCTCGACAACCACATCGGGCCAGACCCGCGACATCAGATCCTTCTTGCTGACGACTTCATTCGGCGCGGAAGTCAGGACGACAAGAATGTCGAGGGCACGCGAGCCCAACTCTACGGGAGCGCCCTCTCTTGTCAGGAGCCTTTCACCCGCAGCCAAATGGAAGGGACCAAACGATAATCCGTCTTTGGCCTGACTTGCCCTTCTCGTCATGGCGTCTCTTCTTTTGGGAGCCGCCTGCACCCAGCGCCTCAGTTTAAGTCAAGGAACGCTCCCGCACCATAGGGAGTCTCCACTGTCTGGCCCCTCCTACCTGCTCAAAAAAGCGGCTGGCGGGCAGCGACTAACAAGAGCTCACGACGCATAACGGGCTAATCCCATCTCCCGGGGGTACGTCAAGCAGTGCAGATCGCATCCATCAACCCCAGGAGAGTCCCATGGACACGACCAGAACCTCCGAAACAATCGACCAGGATCGCCGGCGACTCTTGGGCACTGCCGCGGTCGGCATCGCCGCCGCAGGCGCCGCGAGCCTGCTCCCGTCACACAAGGCCGCCGCATCAACCAGCGATGACATCCGTCCCTTCACCGTTAGCTTCCCGCAGGAGGAGCTCACCGAGCTTCGCCGGCGCATCGTCGCTACGCGCTGGCCCGAGGGCGAGCTCGTATCCGACGAGGCCTCCCGGCGGATCTGGTCGACCCCTGCGACGGTAGGGCCAACGCAGGGCGTGCAACTCGCCACGATGCAGAAGCTCATGCAGTATTGGGGAACGGAATATGATTGGAGCAAATGCGAGGCGCGGTTGAAGGCGCTGCCGAATTTCGTCACCGAGATCGACGGCCTCGACATCCACTTCATCCACGTGAAATCCAAACATCGGGGCGCACTGCCTGTCATCATCACGCATGGCTGGCCCGGTTCGGTCATCGAACTCCTGAAGATCATCGATCCGTTCACCAATCCCACTGCGCACGGCGGTACCGCGGCCGACGCGTTCGACGTGGTGATCCCGTCGATGCCGGGCTACGGCTTTTCCGACAAGCCCACCGAAACCGGTTGGGATCCGGGGCGCATCGCGCGGGCGTGGATCGTGCTGATGAAACGCCTCGGCTACGACCGCTACGTCGCGCAGGGCGGCGATTGGGGAGCACTCATCACGGAACAGATGGCCCTGATCGCACCTCCCGAGCTGGTCGCCATCCACACGAATATGCCGGGGACCATTCCGCCGGAGATCGTGAAGGCGCTAGCCTCCGGCGGTCCGCCCCCCGCCGATCTTGGCCCCGACGAGAAGCGTGCCTACGAGCAGGTAGCGTTCTTCTACAAAAACGGCCTGGGCTACGCCAACGAAATGGCTCTTCGTCCGCAAACTCTCTACGGGATCGTCGATTCACCGGCCGGCCTGGCGGCGTGGATCCTCGACCACGATGCGGACAGTTATGCGCTGATCGCCCGTTCCTTCGATGGAGAGCCGGAGGGCCTTACCCGCGACGACATCCTCGACAACATCACGTTCTACTGGCTGACGAACACGGCGATCTCGTCGGCGCGTCTCTATTGGGAACATACGCAAACGGCGAAGGCTGGCTTCTTCGACGCCAAGGGCATCACAATTCCCGTCGGTGCGACTGCGAACCCCAGCGAAATCTACACCGCACCGAAGAGTTGGACCGAACGCGCGTTCCCGAAGCTTCTGCACTATGGCCGCACGGACAAGGGCTGCCATTTCGCCGCCTGGGAGCAGCCGAAGAGTTTCACCGATGAGGTGCGCGCAACATTCAAGACGTTGCAGACATGACGTGTTGGCGGGGGATGGCGCGCCGGACGCGCGTCATCTTCCGCCCAGCGATAGCTGCGTAGCGAACCTCCGAAGGGAGCGACTGCAATGAACCCTCTCATCAAGACGCTCGCCGCACTCGCGGCTTGCACCGTGCTCGCCACGGGCGCGTTTGCCCAGAGTACAGTCGTTCCCATCGACAACGAGCCCGCACCCAAGCTGATCGTGGAGCCGCCGCTTCCGGGTCCGCTGGCCGGCGGCGTCGTGTTCATCCCGTACCGGGTGGAGAACTTGCGCATCCTGCCTGTGGGCGGGGCGGCCGCGCGCAACGTGTCTCCGCGGGTCGGGCATCTGCACGTCACCGTCGACGACCTGCCTTGGGCGTGGGCGGACTACGGTCAGAGCAACACCATCATCTTGGTGGGAATGCCAAGCGGCCAGCACATGGTGCTGATCGAGGTGGTGGATCCAGAAGGCAAAGTCTTCACCAAACAAACGGTGACGTTCCACACTCCGGACAAGACGGTGCAGCCATGAGGCTCGACCAACTGGCGGCCGTGCTGGCATTCGGGCTTTGCGTCCTTTCCGCGCCCGCCTCCGCCAACCCGGTTGAGGATCGCTCGATCCGGCCCTTCAAAGTCTATGTGCCGCAAGCGCCGCTCGATGATCTTCGCAGTCGCATTGCGCAGACACGGTGGCCCGACCGGGAGACGGTCGATGACCAGTCGCAGGGCATACAGCTCGCGAAGATCAGGCCGCTCGTCGAGTATTGGGGCACGGCCTACGACTGGCGGACAGCGGAAGCGAAGCTGAATTCCCTGCCCCAGTTCATGACCACGATCGACGGCGTGGAAATCCACTTCATTCACGTTCGCTCGAAACATCCCAATGCCCTGCCGCTGATCATGACGCATGGCTGGCCCGGCTCGGTGCTCGAACTGCTCAAGACCGTCGGCCCGCTCACCGATCCCACGGCGCATGGCGGTAGCCCGGAAGACGCGTTCGACCTCGTACTGCCGTCGTTGCCGGGTTTCGGCTTCTCCGGCAAACCCACAGATACTGGCTGGGGTACAGACCGAATTGCACGAGCCTGGGCAGAGCTGATGAAGCGCCTTGGCTACACAGATTACGTCGCCCAGGGCGGCGACTGGGGCTCTCCCGTTTCGAATGCAATGGGACGTCTGGCCCCGGCAGGCCTGCTCGGCATTCATGTCAACCTGCCGGCTGTCGTACCGCCAGAGATTGCCGCGGTGCTCGCCGCCGGCGGACCGGCGCCGTCGGGGCTCACGGACAAGGAGCGCGCGGCCTTCGATGCGCTCAGCATGGCCGCCAAGATGGGGAACAGATCCTACGCCACGATGATGGGCACCCGGCCCCAGACGATCGGTTACGCCATCAATGACTCCCCCGCAGGGCTCGCCGCTTGGATGCTCGGACATCCGGGCTTTTCGGGCTGGACCTACGACAAAAGCGACCCTGAAAAGTCGCCTGACGAAGTGCTGGACGATATCACGCTGTACTGGCTGACGAACACCGCCACCTCGTCCGGGCGAATTTACTGGGAGTACGGCGGCGGGCGCAGTCCCGTTTTTGCCGGCGCTGAAAAGACCAGCGAAGTCTCGCTGCCGGTGGCCATCACGGTCTTTCCGGGCGAAGGCTATCGGGCCCCCGAGACCTGGGCCCGGCGCGCCTACCCCAACCTGATCTACTTCCATGAGGTCGACAAAGGCGGCCACTTCGCCGCGTGGGAGCAGCCGGAGCTCTTTTCTGCCGAGTTGCGCGCCGCGTTCAGGCCGCTGCGGCAAACCAAACAACCACCTCACTCGAAAGGAACGACAAATGTCTCAAACCATGAAAACGCCCCATGACGAAAAGCGCGAAACTGCGACCGGGACCCTCAAAAAGCAGGCGCTCGACATGAAGCTCGAGGTCGTGGTCATCCCCGTCTCGGACGTCGATCGCGCCAAGAGCTTTTATAGCGGCCTGGGCTGGCGGCTCGACGGCGATTTCGTCGTCGGCGATACGTTCCGGGGTGTGCAGTTCACACCTCCGGGCTCGCCTGCCTCGATCCACTTCGGCACGGGGATCACGACGGCGGCGCCCGGCTCGGCAAGCGGACTTTATCTTGTCGTGTCGGACATCGAGGCGGCGCGCGTCGAGCTCATTGGCCACGGCGCCGAGGTCAGCGAGGCGTTTCACCGCACAGGTCCCGGCAGGCCGGCGGTCAAGGGGCGCGATCCCGAGCGGCGCAGCTACTCCTCGTTCGCTACGTTCAAGGACCCGGACGGCAACGAATGGCTGCTGCAGGAAATCACCACCCGCTTTCCCGGCCGGATCGACTCCAATGTCACGACCTACGCTTCCGGAGCGGATCTTGCTGCCGGGCTGCGACGCGCGTCGGAGGCCCACGGCGAGCACGAGAAGCGCAACGGCGGCCAGCGCGATGAGAACTGGCCGGACTGGTACGCGGAATACATGGTGGCTGAGCAGGCCGGCAAAGAGCTTCCGCTTTGAAGGATTCAGCGCGCAGCGCGCCGCCGAATCGTCTGCGCGGCGATATCGATCGAAACTGAAAAGGCGTCGTCGATGAAAGCAACCAAGCTGCTCGTCGCCGTGGCGCTCGCACTGGCAATCGGGGCTCCGATTGCCAGTTTTCTGGGAGACACGAATGTGGCTCAGCCGATAGCCTCCGCACCGATGAGGGTTCCGTTTCTTCACGGACTTTTCTCCCTCCAGTTTGAGGGTCAATCCGAGCTTGCTTCGCTTGGCGTGGCGAACGAGTGGATAAATTCGCCGCCGCTGACGCCGTCGGCTTTGCATGGCAAGGTCGTCCTCATCGATTTCTGGACCTACACCTGCATCAACTGGCTGCGCACGCTTCCCTACGTTCAGACCTGGGACGAGAAATACCGGAAGCATGGTTTGGTGGTGATCGGAATCCACGCGCCGGAGTTCGCGTTCGAAAAAGACCTGAACAACGTGCACCGGGCGGTGAAAGACCTGGGGATCGATTACCCGATCGCCGTCGACAATGACCATCTCATATGGCGGGCTTTCAGCAACCAGTACTGGCCGGCACTCTATTTCGTCGATTCGCGAGGACGCGTCCGGTATCACCACTTTGGCGAGGGCTCATACCAACAGTCGGAAATGGTCATCCAGGAATTGCTGACTGAGGCTGGCGCCGGCGGATTCGACCGTGAGCCTGTGTCGGTGGATGCCCGCGGCATCGAAGCCGCGGCCGATTGGGAGACCCTCAAGTCTCTGGAAAATTATCTCGGCTACGAACGCACCCAGAATTTTGCCTCCGGCGATGAAGCGGTCTTGGACGCGCCGCACATCTACGACGTGCCGGCGCGACTACGCCTGAATGAGTGGGGGCTGTCTGGCAGTTGGACGGTAAGGAAAGAAACCGCCGTACTGAACAAGTCCGATGGCCGCATCGCGTACCGTTTTCACGCGCGCGACCTTCATCTGGTCATGGGTCCGGCAGCGCCGGGAACGTCTGTGAGATTTCGCGTGCTGATCGACGGACAGCCGCCAGGCACGGCTCACGGCATCGACGTCAATGAAAAGGGCGAAGGCGCAGTGACAGAGCAGCGCCTGTACCAACTGATCCGACAATCGAAACCCATCATCGATCGGCAGTTCGAGATCGAGTTTCTCGACTCAGGCGTGGAGGTCTTTGCATTCACGTTCGGCTGATCGCCCGCGCAAGGATAGAGGTTCCCAAATGCATTCACTCAATATCCCGGATGAGATCGACCAAGATCGCCGTCGGTTCTTTGGCGCCGCCGCGATGGCTGTCGCCGCCACTCAGTTCGGCCTGATCGGCCCGGCACAAGCGCAACAGACGACTGGCGAGCCTGCGGCGTCCTTTGGGCCCTTGAAGCGGATCGAGGCCGGCGTGCTGAGCGTCGGCTATGCGGAACTTGGACCGACCGACGGCCCGCCCGTCATCCTGCTACCTGGCTGGCCGTATGACATCCACACCTATGCCGATGTCGCTCCCCTGCTTGCCGCAAAGGGGTACCGCGTGATTGTGCCCTACCTGCGCGGCTACGGCACTACGCGCTTCCTGTCGAACGAGACGATGCGCAACGGTCAGCAGTCTGCGATTGCCGCGGACATTGTCGCCCTGATGGACGCACTGGGCATCGAAAAGGCGACGATTGGCGGCTGCGACTGGGGCGCCCGCACGGCGAACATCATTGCTGCACTATGGCCTGAACGCTGCAAGGCGATGGTCTCGGTGAGCGGCTACCTCATCGGCAACCAGCAAGCCGGCAAGCTGCCGCTGCCACCCAAGGCCGAGCTGCAATGGTGGTATCAATATTACTTCGCCACCGATCGCGGCCGCGCCGGCTACGAGAAATACACACGGGATTTCGCCAGGCTGATCTGGCAACTCGCGTCGCCGCAGTGGAATTTCGACGATGCCACATTCGAGCGCAGCGCCGCAGCCTTCGACAATCCCGATCACGTGGCCGTTGTGATCCACAATTATCGCTGGCGGCTCGGACTCGCCGCCGGCGAGCAGCAATACGACGCGTTCGAGGAGCGACTCGCGCAGGCACCGGTCATCGGCGTGCCGACGATCACCCTCGAAGGTGACGCCAATGGCGCGCCGCATCCGGACGCCAGCGTGTACGCCACGATGTTCCCGGCCAGATACGCGCATCGGGTCGTCACCGGCGGCATCGGGCACAACCTGCCCCAGGAAGCGCCGCAGGCCTTTGCCGATGCAGTTGTCGAAGTCGACGCCTGATGGAGTTCGCGGCAACCGCCCAAGCGGCGGTTACCGCTACCAGCAAAAGAATGCCAATGAGCCACATCGCAAGGGTTGTCTATACGGCCAGGACCGCAACCACGGGCAGCCGCGAAAATGGCGCCTCGCGCAGTTCCGACGGCCTTCTGGACATCTGGCTATCGACACCTGGATCGGCGCGCATCGGCACCAATCCGGAGCAGTTGCTCGCGGCCGGCTGGTCGGCCAGCTTCGCAAGCGCAATCGCATCTGCGGCCCACGAACGAAAAATCGCGCTGCCTGCAGGGATGAGCATCGAGGCCGAGGTGAATCTGAACTACGGAGAAAACGGCCACTTTCTTAGCGTCCAACTGGATATTGCCGTGCCGAGTCTGGAGCGCGATATGGTACAAATTCTGGTGGATGAAGCGCACGAGATTTGTCCTTACTCCAAAGCGACACGGGGCAATATCGATGTCATAATGAGGATCGTCTGATTTGACCTACATCGCTCTTCGGCGTTGAAGCTTTTGGCACCTCGCTCCCAGTCTGTTCGGGGTCAGATCATGATCATGCCCACTCGACGTGAATGTCCGCTTTCGATATCCGCGGGCTCGAAGCTGCCGGTCCGTTGTCGGCCCCATCAACGACGTTTGAGACCTTGATGCTAGGCAATGCCGACGACCTCACCTACCCCCCAGCCAACCGCGGCAACAAAAAAATCTCCGCCCCTTCCGGCAGTTCCTTCGACCAGGTGTCGCGATAGATCGTCCCGTCGATGGCGACGGCGATGCCGCGATCGATGTATGGCTCGAGGCCGGGATACTGTTCAGCCAGTTTCCTGAACAGCTCCCGAATATCCTTGGCCTCGATCTCGACCTTGCTCTTGCCTCCGGCGATCGCGCCGAGCGACCCCCAGAGCGTTACTTCGACCATCAGCCTCCCCGTTCAGCCTCGAGCGCCGCCAGGATGCGCGGCGGCGACATCGGGATATGCGTCATCCGCACGCCCGCGGCGTTCGACACCGCATTGGCGATCGCCGCCAGCGGCGGCACGATCGAGGTCTCGCCGACGCCGCGCACCCCGTAAGGATGGTTAGGGTTGGGGATCTCGAGGATCTGCGTGTCGATCATCGGCAGGTCCGAGCAGACCGGGATGCGGTAATCCAGGAAGCCAGGGTTCTGCAGCCGCCCGTCCTTGCCGTAGATATACTCCTCGTTGAGCGCCCAGCCGATGCCTTGCGCGGCACCGCCCTGGTACTGCCCCTCGACATAGGTCGGATGCACCGCCTTGCCGGCGTCCTGAACGACGGTGTAGCGCAGCACCCTGGTCGAGCCTGTCTCGGGATCCACCTCGATATCGCAGATATGGGTGGCGAAGGAGACGCCGGCGCCGTCGGCGACGAGCTCGCTATGGCCTGCGATGGGTCCGCCCGTCTTTCCGGAAGCGGCCGCGATCTCCTTCAGCGACAGCGGCGAGAGGTTGCCGTGCGTCGCGCCCTTGGCAATCGCGTGACCCTCTTCCCAGACCACGTCGTCGACGGGTATGTCCCACATCTGCGCGGCACGGTGCCTGAGGACCTTGATGGCGTTGCGAGCGGCGGAGATCGTCGCCATCGAAGACGAGAAGGTGCCGCGACTGCCGTCCGTCATATCGTTGTAGCCGAGGCTGGAGGTATCGGCGACCACCGTCTTGATCTGCTCATAGGGGATACCGAGCTCCTCCGCCGCCACCAGCGACAGCGACGCGCGGGAACCACCCACATCGACCGTGCCGACGGCAAGCGAGACCGAGCCATCCATGCCGATGTTGAGGTCGGTGCAGGTCTGGCCACCGAAGTTGAACCAGAAGCCGCAGGCCATGCCGCGGCCCTGGTTCTTTCCGAGCGGAGCCTTCATGTGCGGATGGTTCTTCGCCGCCTCCAACGTCGGCCCGATGCCGATCGGCCCATATACCGGGCCGTAGGACGATCTGGTGCCTTCCTGCGCCGCGTTCCTGATCCGAAACTCGACCGGGTCCATGCCGATCTCCTTGGCCAGCTCGTCGACCGCGCTTTCCACCGCAAACGCTGCCATCGGCGCCGACGGCGCGCGATAGGCCGCGGTCTTGGGCCGGTTGACCAGCACTTCGTAGCCGACCGTCTTGACGTTCTCGAGCTTGTAGCAGGCAAAGGCGGTCATGGCGCCGATCTCGGCCCACATGCCGGCATAGGGGCCGCAGGAATAGCGCAGCGTCGCCTCGGCCGCCGTGATCGTGCCGTCCTTGCGGGCGCCGATCCGAACATCGATCGAGGTGGCGCTGGTCGGGCCGGAGGCGCGGAACACTTCGTCGCGCGTCATGACCAGCTTGACCGGCCGCCCGGCCTTGCGCGACAGCGCCAGCGCCACCGGCTCGGCCCAGACATGGGTCTTGCCGCCGAAACCGCCGCCGATCTCCGACGAGGTGACGCGCAGCTTCGAGGCTTCCATGCCAAGCAGCTGGGCACAGTGCTGGCGGTAGACGAAATGGCCCTGCGTGCAGACCCAGAGGTCGGCGGTGCCGTCGGAGCTGACATTGGCGACGCAGGCATGCGGCTCGATATAACCCTGGTGCGTCTGCTCGGTCTTGAAGGAGCGTTCGACGACGAAATCGGCCTGGCCGAAGCCTTCATGGATGTCGCCATGGCCGTACTGGGTGCGCTTGGTGACGTTTGAAGGCTTGACGGGCTTTTCCTCGAGGCCCTCGGTGAAGATGGCGTCGTTGATCAGGGGTGCGGAGTGCTTCATCGCCTCGTCGACGTCGGTGACATGCGGCAGCACCTCGTAGTCGACCTCGATCAGCTTCAGTGCCTGCTTCGCCGTGCGGGCATCGACCGCAGCGACCGCGGCCACGGCATGGCCGTCATAGAGCGCTTTCTTGCGCGCCATGCAGTTGTCGAGGATGTCGTACATGGCGGCATCGCCGTCGGTCAGGTCGGGCAGGTCGGCCGCGGTGATCACCGCCTTGACGCCGGCGAGCTTCTCCGCCTTCGACGTGTCGATCTTCCTGATCGTGGCATGCGCATGAGGGCTTCTGAGAACGCGCCCGACCAGTTGCCCGGCCATGTTGAAGTCGGCGCCATAGCGTGCGCGGCCCGTCACCTTGTCGACACCATCGGGACGAATGGGACGCGTGCCGACAGAGGTGAAATTGCGTCCGGAGTAACGCGGATCGAAATTCATCGTCATGCTCCCTTCATCACGCTTGTTTCATTACGATGGCGGCGTCCTGGACGGCGCGCACGATCTTGTCATAGCCGGTGCAGCGGCAGAGGTTCCCGGCGAGGCCGAAGCGGATCTCCTCCTCGGTCGGATCGGGGTTCTTGGCCAAAAGGTCCTTGGCCGCCATGAGGAAGCCCGGCGTGCAGACGCCGCATTGAAGTGCGGCGTGCTCCAGGAATTTCTGCTGCAGCGGATGCAGCCTGTCGCCATGCGCCATGCCCTCGATGGTCTCGAGGTGCCGGCCCTCGGCCTCAGCGCCGAGCACCAGGCACGAGCACACCAGCCGATCGTCGAGGATGATGCTGCAGGCCCCGCAGTCGCCGGTGCCGCAGCCTTCCTTGGCGCCCGTCAGTCCCAGGCGATCGCGCAGGACATCAAGCAGCGTCTCGTCCGGCTGGCAAAGGAACTCGACATTATCGCCGTTGATTGTCGTTGATACTGCCACACCGGCCATCATTTGCCTCCTGCACGTGCATAGGCGGTCGTGGCGGCCCGCTTGGCCAGCACACCCGCAACTTTCCGTCTGAATTCGATAGTGCCTCGCTTGTCGTCGATCGGACGGCAGGCGCCCGAGCAGACCTTGGCGAGCCTTTCCAGCGTGGCTTCGTCCAGCTTGGAGCCGATGAGAACCTCGGCGGCCTCCTCGACCAGAACCACCGTCGGCGCCACGGCGCCCAGCGCCAGGCGGGCGGATTTGACGCGACCTTGCTCATCGAGCGTCAGGTTCACGCCGGCGCTGACCACCGCGATGTCCATCTCGGTGCGCGGAATGAAACGCAGATAGGCATCGCCCGAACGCGGCAGACGTTTGTCGAGCAGGATTGCCTCGATGATCTCGCCCTTTGCCAGCGACGTCTTGCCCGGCCCAGTCGGCACCGCTTCCACGGCAATCGTGCGCCTGGTTCCCGGGCCGACGACCACCGCCTTGGCGCCAGCGGCCACCAGCGCCGGCACGCTGTCGGCGGCCGGCGAGGCGTTGCAGAGATTGCCGACGATGGTGCAGCGTCCCTGCACCTGCTTCGAGCCGATCAGCTTGGCCGCTTCGACGACGCCGGGCCATGCCTTCTGCAGGGCCGTGTTCTCGCCCAGCACCGCGCAGGGGACCGCCGCGCCGATGCTGAAGCCCTCGGCTGTTTCCCTGATCTCGCCAAGCCCGTCGATCGCCTTGATGTCGACGATCAGGTCGGGTTCGATAAAGCCGCCCTTCATCCTCACCAAGAGGTCACTGCCTCCGGCGAGGATGGCGGTCGTGCCGGCCGAACTGGCCAACAGGCCTGCGGCGTCTTCAATTGAAAGCGGACGTATGTAACGCATCGTCTCCCCTTACTGGTCATAGTCACATCAACTGATATAACCGTCTCTCGACAATGGCCATCCTGTTCGTGCATTCGCGGATTGGGCCAGGCGCCGCAATTTCATTTTGCTCGTCCAACTGGACGCACCGCCAGCCACTAATGCTCGATCGGCCCCTTCGGCATGACCAGCGCCGTGCCAGCTGTCGTCGGGCGCTCGATCATGCGGCGGACGCGCGGTGCCTCGTCGCCGCTGTGCAGCGCCCTTATACGCTCGCCGATGACGGCGTCCGCGTAGGTGGCGCGCCGATTGTGGCGGATATATTCGACCCAGGTCGGCGTGTGGTAGTGCTCGATCCATATCGACGGATTTTCGAGATCGCGCGCCAATGTCCAGTTGCGGGCGCCGTCACGGCGGCGGATGCGGCCGCGCTCGGCCATGGTGGCGAGGAATTCCGGCACGTCCTCGTTACGGATGACATATTCGATCATGATGGCGATTGGACCGCTGCGCGGCTTGAGATCAAGCGCCAGATGCGGCTCCTGGAAGCGGTTGAGCGGATCGAGGTTGAGCACCGCCTGCTGCGGCAGCGGCAGCAGCAGGCCGATGGCACCTCCCGCCAGCATAGCGACGCTGGCCGCCATCAGGGCGACTTCGGCGCCATGCGCGTCGGCGACGACGCCCCAGACCCAGCTGCCGAGCGCGATGCCGCCGAAGGTCGCGGTCTGGTAGACCGAAAGCACGCGGCCGACCACCCAGCGTGGCGTCGACATCTGTACGGTGACGTTGAAGTGCGACAGCGCCGTCACCCAGCAGGCGCCGCCGACCAGCAGGCCGAGCGACGTCTGCCAGGCATGATTGCTGACGGCGGCGTTGACGGCGCAGACGGCGAAACCGGCGAATGCCGTGCGCACCATGGTTTCGCTGGACAGCAGCTGCCGTAGCCTGACGCTGATCAGCGCGCCGCCGACGGCGCCGATGCCGAAGGCGCCGAGCATGATGCCGTAGCTCAGGGCATCACCCTTGACGACGTCACGCGCGACCAGCGGCAGCAATGCCAGGACCGCGCCGGCGCTGAAGCCGAAAGCGGAGCTCCTGACCAGGACCTTGCCGATGTTAGGCGACATGGCGACGTAGCGCAGGCCGGCGCCCATTGCGGCGCCCAGCGTCTCGCGCGGCAAGGTCGATGCCGGCAGTTCCGGCTTCCAGCGGGCCAGCACGACGATGAGGCCGACATAGCTCAGCGTGTTGACCGCGAAGGCCGCGGCGGTACCTGCCGCGGCAACGATGATACCACCGATCGCCGGGCCGACGCTGCGCGTCAGGTTGAAGCCCATCGAGTTGAGCGCGATCGCCGCCGGCACCTTGGTGCGAGGCACCATGTCGCCAACCGAAGCCTGCCAGGAAGGGCTGTTGAGCGCGGTGCCGCTGTCGATCAGGAAGGTGAAGGCGAGCAGCGTCCACGGCGTCATCAGGTCGAGATAGGTGAAGGCGGTCAGAAGAGCCGAGACGACGAGCATGAAGATCTGCGCGATCAGCATGATTTTGCGCCGGTTGAAGCTGTCGGCGATAGCGCCGGCCAGCAGCGCAAACAGCATGATCGGCAAGGTGGTCGAGGCCTGGACCAATGCCACCTGGTAGGACGAGGTGGCGATCGTCGTCATCATCCAGGCGGCGCCGACGCCCTGGATGAGGCCGCCGAAATTGGAGACGAGGCTGGCGGACCACACCGCCCGGAAGATGCCGTGCCGGAACGGCGCCAGCGCCGAGGCGCTTTCGCTTTCCGGTGTGTCGTCCCTCATAAATGCTTTCCCGGGCTCAAACGCGTTTGTTCTTCCGATGAATTCGGCCCCTCAAAGCCATGGATTCAAAAAATAGAACATCATTTCGCAAAGGGCGAACGCATTCTGGAAAAACATCATGGTCCAACAACACGATAGCGCCGGCCCGCCGTGGCGCTCGCCGCGCCGAGTGCGCCATATGAGTTGCGGGTACCGGCAGCGCCTCTAGCGGTCCTCGAAGCCGGTCAGCACGCCGACGGCGTTGATGCCGATCTCCTCGACGGCGTAGCCGCCTTCCATGACGAACAGCGTCGGCAGGCCGAGCCTGGCGATGCGGCGGCCGATCCTGGGATAGTCGCGCGTTTTCAGCTTGAACTGGCTGATCGGGTCCTTCTCGAAGGTGTCGACGCCGAGCGAAACCACGACGACGTCAGGAGCATAAGCCGAAAGCCTCGTGCAGGCATCCTCGAGTGAGGCGTTCCACACCTCCCAGCCGGTGCCGAAGGGCATCGGATAATTGTCGTTGAAGCCTTCGCCGTCGCCCTCGCCGCGCTCGTCGGCATGGCCGAGGAAGAAGGGATATTCGGTCATCGGATCGCCATGCAGGTTCAGCACCTGAACGTCGCCGCGGCGGTAGAAGATCTCCTGGGTGCCGTTGCCGTGGTGATAATCGATGTCGAGGATCGACACGCGCGCGGCGCCATGGTCGCGAAACCACTGCGCGGCGACGGCGGCGTTGTTGATGAAACAGTAGCCGCCCATGAAGGCCGCGCCGGCATGGTGCCCCGGCGGGCGGCAGAGCGCGAAGGCGGAAGGCTCACCGGCCTTGACCAGCGCGGCGGCGGTCAGCGCGACATCATAGGACGACTTGATCGCGTCCCATGTGCCTTCGACGAATGTCGCGCCGCCGTCGAAGGAGTAGAAGCCGAGCAGCGCATCGATGCCTTTCGGGCGCACGTCGCCGCGCAGGCCGCGCGTCGGCCAGGTGAAGGGAATGGCCGAACCGCTGCGGCCCGATGCTTCCCAGAGCGGCCACACGGTCGGCAGGAAATCGATGTAGTCGCTGGCATGCACCTTCCTGGCGGCGGCGAGGTCGTGGATTTCCGGCGGCAGGATCGGACCGAGTTTTTCGCTCTCCACCCGCGCCCTGATGAACTCGGCGCGCGAAGGCTTTTCAAATGCGGGCACGATGGCGCCGGCGATCAATTCGACATTGCCGGAATGGCCGGCATGGAGAGGCGAAAAAACAGTCTTCATGAAAATTGTTCCGTGGTGAGACGCGGCGACCCTAACCGTCCCGCATGGCCCTTCACAAGGCGCTGGGCCAACCAGCCATGGCTTGCTGGCCCGGCAGCCGGTCGTCTAGCCTGCCGGCAGCGCAACCGAACCGCGGGTAATCATGAGTTCAAATGCCGACCTGATCGTCACCAATGCCCGTGTGCTGACCATGGACGAAGGCAATCCGACGGCCGAGGCGGTGGCGATAAAGGACGGCAACATCCTGGCGATTGGCGATCGCCGAACGATCGAGGCGCTGAAAGGGCCGGCCACGAAGATTATCGATGCGCAAGGCGGGTCGGTGGTGCCGGGCTTCATCGAAGCGCATATGCATCTTTTCGGCGGCGCGGCCGAACTCGACAATCTGCACCTTCAGGGCGTGCATGGCTTCCATGCGCTGAGCGAAGCGATCCGTGCCTATGCGGCGGCACGACCGTACGCCAAGCTGCTGCTTGGGGCCGGCGTCGACTACACCATCCTCTCCAGAGAAGAGCCGGTCACCCGCCACCATCTCGACCGCATCATCCCCGATCGGCCGTTCGCCATGTCGGCTTCCGATCACCACACGATGTGGGCCAATACCAAGGCGCTGGAGCTGGCCGGCATCCTGCATGGCAAGCAACTCGGGCCCGGCAACGAGATCGTCATGGGCGCCGACGGCCTCGCGGCCGGCGAATTGCTCGAGGGCGAGGCGTTCGGGCCGATCCTCGAGCTTTCCGGGCAGAACCGCGTGCGGCTCGGCCTTGCGACAGGCGGCGAGCCCGACCCGTACCCGTCCGCCGCAGAAATTGCTGCCGACCGCGACCTGATGCATCGCGGGCTGCAATGGTGCGCCCGCCATGGTATCACCTCGATCCAGAACATGGATGGCAACCTCTACCAGCTCGAGCTGCTTGCCGGTTTGGAGCAGGAAGGGCGGTTGCTCTGCCGCACCGAGATACCTTTTCACTTCAAGAACTTCATGACGCTCGACATGCTGGAAAAGGCATCGAGCATGGCCAATTCCTACCGATCCGAATGGCTGTCGTCCGGCATGGTCAAGATGTTTTACGACGGGGTGCTGGAAGGCTGGACCGCGGTCATGGTCGACGACTATGCCGACCGGCCGGGCTGGCGCGGTGAGCCGCTGTTCACGCCGGAGCATTTCGCCGAGGTGGCGCTGGAGGCCGACCGGCGCGGCCTGCAGATCGCCGTGCATTCGATAGGCGACGGCGCGGTGCGCGCGGTCCTCGACGGTTACGAGGCGGCGCGGCGGAAGAACGGCAGGCGCGACAGCCGGCACCGCGTCGAGCACATCGAGGTCATCACCGGCGCCGACGTGCCACGCTTCGCCGAACTCGGCGTCATCGCCTCGATGCAGCCGCCGCACCCGCCCGGCGCCATGGACTTCCCGCTGGAACCGACGCTTTCGCGCATCGGCCGCGAAAGATGGCCGCTCAGCTATGCCTGGCGGACGCTGAAGCAGGCGGGCGCGCATGTCGTTTTCGCTTCCGACTGGCCGGTGTCGCGGGTCGACCCGATCCTGGGCATTCAGGCGGCGCTGCTGCGCAAACCATGGGCAGAAGGCGACCCCGACCAGAGCTTCTCGCTGATCGAGGCGCTTGCCGGCTACACGGTCGAAGGCGCCTATGCCGAATTCATGGAGCACCGTAAGGGCCGGCTGAAACCAGGCTATCTGGCCGACCTGGTGGTGCTGTCGGACGATATCGAGGCAACTGAACCGCCTTCCTTGCACAAGGTGCATCCGGTCAGCACCATCTGCGGCGGCAAGATCACTTATCAGGTTTGATGATGGCGCTGACGATGGCACGGAGCTTGCGTTCTGAACCGAGGCCCAGATGCATGGTTGCCAAGCCGACCGGCATATGCTGACAATCGAATGGGAACTGGATCCGCCATCAAGAGCGGACATGAAAATGGGGTAATGCGTGCCGGATCAACCGGGTAAGAGTGCAATCGAGGTTCGCGGCGTCCGCAAGGTGTTCGGTATCGGGGACGCACAAGTCGCCGCCCTCGACACGGTTTCGGTGTCGATCCGTGAGAACGAGTTCTTCACGCTGCTAGGGCCGTCGGGCTGCGGAAAGACGACGCTGCTGCGGCTGATCGCCGGCTTCGACTTCCCCAGCGAAGGCGAAATCCTGCTGCACGGCCAGGACATCGCGCCGCTGCCGCCGTTCAAGCGGCCGGTCAATACCGTCTTCCAGTCCTATGCGCTGTTCCCGCACATGACGGTGGCCGAGAATATCGGCTTCGGCCTTGAGATGCTGGGCAAGCCGAAGACCGAAATCAAGGCGCGCGTCGCCGAGATGCTGAAGTTGGTCAAGATGGAAGCGCTGAGCGCCCGCCGCACCAGCCAGATCTCCGGCGGCCAGCAGCAGCGCGTGGCACTGGCGCGCGCGCTGGCGCCACAGCCAAAAGTGCTGTTGCTCGACGAGCCATTGTCGGCGCTCGACTACAAGCTGCGCAAGGAAATGCAGATCGAACTGAAACGGCTGCAGCACCAGACCGGCATCACCTTCATCTTCGTCACCCACGACCAGGAAGAAGCGCTGACCATGTCTGACCGCATCGCCGTGATGTCGGCCGGCAAGATACTGCAAGTCGGCACGCCCTGGGACATCTATGACAAGCCGGCCGAGCGCTTCGTCGCCGACTTCATCGGCGAAACCAATTTCCTGACCGCGGCCATCACCGGCATCGGCAACGGCAGGGCGCGCGCGACACTCAAATCCGGCGCGACGATCGACGCGACGGTGGCCGAGGGCTTCCAGCCGAAGGCGAATGCCACGTTGGTGGTCAGGCCGGAACACGCAAAGCTGACCGGCGGCAAGGGCGATCTTTCCGGAACCGTCGAAAACATCGTCTATTTCGGTACCGATACGCATATTCATGTCCAACTGGATACCGGCGAAGCCTTCACCGTGCGCCAGCAGAACACGCGCAGCGCAGGCTGCGGTTTCGAGCGGGGCGACAAGGTCGGCGTCTCGATCGGCAACGACGCAGCGCAAGTGCTGAGGGATTGATGGCGAGCGCGGAAGAAGTCGCCAAGGCGGCCGAACGGCGCGACATCCGCGACCGCTGGCTGCTGTCGGCGCCGGCCCTGCTGATC
Source organism: Mesorhizobium sp. M1334 (assembly GCF_040317995.1). NCBI lineage: Bacteria > Pseudomonadati > Pseudomonadota > Alphaproteobacteria > Hyphomicrobiales > Phyllobacteriaceae > Mesorhizobium > Mesorhizobium sp. M1334. The sequence continues at coordinate 93,920 of NZ_JAMYLM010000002.1, read as the reverse complement.
ATCTTCCTGGCAGCGACCGGCCCATTGCTGATCGTGCTGGTCTATTCGTTCCTGACACCCGGTCCTTATGGCGACGTGAAGTGGCAATTCTCGCCGGAGGCGTGGATCTCGGTGTTCATGGAACGCGACATCTTCGACGACACGCTGTCGCTCGCCGCTGCCCATGTCACCATCTTTTGGCGCTCTATCAAGCTTGCCATCGTGACCACACTCGCCACGTTGGTGCTTGGTTTTCCTACCGCCTATTTCATGGCAACGCGCAGCGAGAAGACGCGCGATCTCTGGCTTTTCCTGATCACCATACCGTTCTGGACCAACCTGCTGATCCGTACCTTCGCCGTGCTGCAGATCATCCGCAACGAGGGTTTGATCAACACGGTGCTGCTCAAGCTCGGCATCATTTCCGCTCCGATCCAGATACTCTTCACCGACACAGCGATCCTTATCGGCATGGCCTATGTCTATCTGCCGCTAATGGTGCTGCCGATCTATGCCAGCATGGAGAAGCTCGATTTCCGGCTGGTCGAAGCCGGCTACGATCTTTATGCGACGCGCTTCCAGGTGCTCAGGCGCATCATTTTCCCGCTGGTCAAGCCCGGCGTCGTCGCTGGCTCGATCCTCGTCTTCATCCCGGCGCTGGGCGCCTATGTCACGCCGAGCCTATTGGGCGGCGGCAAGAACATGATGCTTTCCAACCTGATTGAATTGCAGTTCGGGCAAGGCCGCAACTGGCCGCTCGGCTCGGCGCTGTCGATCGCCGTGATGGTCATCGTCATGGTGGCGCTGCTTGCCTATGTGCGCAATGCCGGACAATCGGAGATGCGTCATGGCTAGCAGCTTCTCCATCAAGCATCAGTCCGGCTTCACCGCGATCGCCGCCACCTGCTTCGTCGTGCTTTATCTGCCGATCGTCGTGCTCGTCGTCTATGCCTTCAACGCCGCGACCTCGACGTCGGAATGGGGCGGCTTTTCGCTCAAATGGTTCCAGTCGGCGTGGCAGAACACGCAAGTCATAGACGCCACCTTGCGCTCCTTTCAGATCGGCGCCACGGCGGCGATCCTGGCCACCGTCTTCGCCACCATGGCGGCGCTCGCTACCACGCGCACGCCGCCTTATCCCGGCCTGACCTTCAAATATGCCGCCATCAACCAGCCTCTGATGGTGCCCGAGATCGTCACTGGCGTGGCGTTGCTGATCTTTTTTTCGCGCATAAAGATATTCACCGGCTATTCGGGGCTCGGCTATCTGATCGCCGCGCATACGGCGTTTTGCATTCCCTTTGCCTATCTGCCGATCCGGGCGCGGCTGGAGAACATGGACCTGACGCTGGAGCGCGCCGCCGCCGATCTCTACGCGACGCCGTGGCAGACGTTCAGGCGCATCACGTTGCCGCTGCTGTGGCCCGGCATTCTGGCGGGACTGATGTTGGCCTTCGTCATTTCGCTCGACGATGTTGTCATCACCGAGTTCGTGAAGTCGGGCGGCCAGGACACGTTGCCCACTTACATGCTTGGCCAGATACGTCGAGGGATAACGCCGGAGATCAACGCGATATCGACCGTGTTCCTGCTCTTGTCGGTCGCCATCGTGACGTTGTTTTTCTTCATCAGCAGGAAACGGGACTAGACATGAAAATGGGAGCTAAGACCATGAACTGGAAGACCACGGCGACCGCCATCGGGCTGGCGCTGCTCGCCTCGACGAGCCTTGCTCGCGCCGACGGTGAGCTCAACATCTACAATTGGGGCAACTACACCAGCCCCGATGTGATCAAAAAGTTCGAGCAGAAATACAACGTCAAGGTGACCATCACCGATTACGATTCGAACGATACGGCGCTGGCCAAAGTTCGCCAGGGCGGCACCGGCTTCGACATCGCGGTGCCTTCGCAAACCTTCGTGCCGATCTGGATCAAGGAAGGCCTCGTGCAGGAGACCGATCCCGGCAAGATGGAGAACTTCAAGAACGTGGCGCCAGAATGGGCCAATCCCGATTTCGATCCCGGCCGCAAATATTCCGTGCCGTGGGCCTGGGGCACGGTGGGCATCGTGGTGAACACCGATGTCTACAAGGGGCCGTCGGACAGTTGGGGCGTCATCTTCAACACACCCGACGAATTGAAGGGCAAGGTCAACGTCGTGCCGGAAATGAACGACGTCATGTTCGCGGCGACCAAATATGTCGGCGGCGCGCAATGCGCCAGCGACAAGGAAACGCTGAAGAAGGTGCGTGACACGCTGGTTGCTGCCAAGCCGAACTGGATCGCGATGGAATACAATACGATCGAGAAAATGGGCGCCGGCGATTTCAAGGCAACCAGCGACTGGAACGGCTCAGCCCTGCGCCAGCGGCTGGCGAATCCCAAGATCCACTATTTCTATCCCAAGGAAGGTTTTGGCCTCTGGAGCGACAATGTCATGGTCCTGAAGGACGCAAAGAATGTCGAGAACGCCAAGCTGTTCCAAAACTTCATCATGGATCCGGAAAACGCCGCCGGCCTGTCCGCCTTTCACCGCTACGCCAACGGCATTGCCGGTTCCGACAAGTACATGCCAGCCGATATGAAGGATGCGCCGGAAGTCATCATCCCGGAAGACGTCAAGGCGCATGGCGAGCTGCAAAAATTGTGTTCAGAGGAAGTGCAGGCCATTTACAGCAAGATCTGGACCGAACTGCAGAAGTAATCCACATCCGGACGAAACCCGGCGGCAATTGCCGCCGGGCCTTTTCCCGGCGATCGGACTGCCTATGATTTCTTATCGCAACAGCGAACCGGCGCCGCCGATCATGCAGGGTTCGCCGCCGCGGATGGTGCCGCCGAAGCTCGACTGGGACCGGCCGCCATGGAACCGCTGGGCGTTTCAGCATATTCGCGAAATCCTGCCGACCGTCGAGGTCTGGCGCGGCAATGGCCATCGCCACAGGCTGGAGCGAGCCGAGGTCAACCTCGACCCGCTGCCAGTAGGCGACAGCATGGGGCAGCCGACGACGCTGGCTGGACTGCTTGACGAGACTTACACCGACGGCTTCCTGGTGCTGAAGGGCGGCAAGGTCGCCTATGAGCGCTACTTCAACGGCATGACCGAGCGCACGCTGCATCTGTCGCAGTCGATGGCGAAGTCGGTCACCGCATCGGTGTTCGGCATACTGGTCGGACGCGGACTGATCGATCCGGGTTTGCCGGTGACCACCTATCTGCCGGAGCTGGAAGCGACCGGCTGGGAGGGCGCCAGCGTGCAGCATGTGCTCGACATGACGAGCGGGGTGCGCTTTTCCGAGGAATACACCGACCCCTATTCCGACATCGGCCAGGTCGATGTCGCCACCGGCTGGAAGCCGGTGCCGCCGGACTGCGATCCGGAATTGCGCTGGCCATCGCATATGTTCGAACTGATCCTGGGGCTCAAGGAAAAGAGCCGGCCGCACGGCGCTGCCTTCGAATACCGCTCGATCGAGACCGACGTGCTTGCCTTCATCATGGAACGGGTGAGCGGCAAGCGCCTGGCGCAGCTGGTCTCGGAAGAGCTCTGGCAAAAGCTCGGCGCAGATGAAAGTGCCTGCTTCACCGTCGATAGCGCCGGTTATGCGGTTGCCGATGGCGGCTTCAACGCCACGCTGCGCGACTATGGCCGCTTCGGCCAGCTGATCCTCGACAATGGCGGCGGCGTCGTGCCGGCCGAGTGGATCGAGGCGACGCGCAATGGCAGGCATGGGCCGGACTTCAGCCCCAGCCTGCCGGAAGGCAGCTATCGCAACCAGTTCTGGATCGAGGATCCGCGCTCGTGGGCGCTGATGTGCCGTGGCGTGTTCGGGCAGCTGATCCACATCGACTGGGATACGAAAATGGTCGTGGTCAAGCTTTCGAGCTATCCGGATTTCACCAACGTCGCCTATTCTGTGGCGACGCTGAAAGCGGTGCACGCCATCGCCGCGGCGCTCGCCTGAAACTCGGCCAAAAGATCCTGAAGGAAACGCTATGACCGGCAAGACCGCGTTCGAGACCAGGTATGGCTTTGCCCGAAACCAAGTGCTGCTCGGCAATTGGCGGGAAAGCCCGTTCAGCCGGTGGTCGTTCCAGAATGTCGGCGAGCTGGTGCCGAGCGCTGCCGTGACGGCAAGGCGGGGCAGCAGCGAGGCGCCGGCGCAGGATTTCGGCGGACTACTTGGCGAAAAGGTCACTCTGGCAGGCGGAGCGGAGACTGTCGCGGCGTTTCTCGCGCGCTCCGACACCGACGCTCTGACGATCATGAAAGCCGGCAAATTCGTCGGCGACTGGTTTGCACCGCATATGGAGTTCGGTTCACGCCACATCGTCTTTTCGATCAGCAAGTCGCTGACCGCCATTGTTGCCGGCATATTGGAAGGCGAAGGGATTTTCGATCCGCAGGCTCCGGTAAGCCGCTACCTGCCCGAAGCCGCCGGCTCGGCCTATGGCGATGCGCGTGTGCGGCACGTGCTCGACATGAGTGTCAGCCTCGATTTCGAAGAGGCCTATCTCGATCCGGAAAGCGCCTTCGCCCGCTATCGCCGTGCAATGCTGTGGAATCCAGGCGGGGGTACCGAGAGCCTGGCCACTTTCCTCACGACGCTGCAGGGCCTGACCGAGCCGCATGGCCGGACGTTCCGCTACCTTTCGCCCAATTCCGACCTGCTCGGCATCCTGCTCGAACGCGCGTCAGGCCAGCGTTTCGCCGATCTGATGCGCGAGAAATTATGGGAGCCGCTCGGCGCCGTCGGCGACGCCTCGGTGACAGTCGACATGGAAGGCACGGCGCGTACCGCCGGCGGCATTTCGGTGACACCGCGCGACCTTGCGCGCGTCGGCGAGATGATGCGGCAAGGTGGCGTGGCCAATGGCCGCCGCGTCGTGCCGGAAGCCTGGATGCGCGACACGACCGAAACCGGCGGTGACGCCGAGGCATGGCGGCGCGGCACGATGGCGTCCCTGTTTCCGCGTGGCCGGTATCGCAACAAATGGTACCAGACGGGCGCGGCAAGCGGCGCCTTCTGCGGCATCGGCATCCACGGCCAGTGGCTTTACGTCAATCCGATGGCTGAAATTGTCATCGCAAAGATGTCGTCGCAGCCGGTACCGGTCGACGATCCGCTCGATCTGGATTTGATTTCTTTCTTCGAGGCGCTGAGCCGGATGGTCTGATCCGATCTGTACCGCTCATGCAGCTTTCCTGTGGACCTTTCAGCGGGTTGAAAACGCTGCGGTTGGCGCAGCGGGCGTCTCCGCCTATGGTCGCTGCTCTTTTCGACCAACGACAGGTAGGACATGGCATCCGACATCAAGCGCATCGCAACCATCATAGCAGCCGAAATCCGCGCGCGGCCCGAACAGGCTGCGGCGGCGATCGGTTTGCTGGACGACGGCGCGACAGTGCCGTTCGTGGCGCGCTACCGCAAGGAGGTCACCGGCGGCCTCGACGACACGCAGCTGCGCGATCTTGCCGAGCGGCTCGCCTATCTGCGCGAACTCGACGCGCGCCGCGACACCATCCTTGGTTCGATCAGCGAGCAGGGCAAGCTGACCGAGGAGCTTGAAGCGAAAATCGCTGCTGCCGTGACCAAGGCGGAACTCGAAGACATCTACCTGCCTTACAAGCCGAAGCGCCGGACCAAGGCGGAGATCGCGCGCGAGCGTGGGCTGAGCCCGCTGGCGGAAGCTATTCTCGCCGACCGTACGGCCATGCCCGCCGAGCTGGCGCTGGCCCACATCAGCGAAGACGTGGCAGACGCCAAGGCAGCGCTCGAGGGTGCGCGCGACATCCTGTCCGAGCAGTTCGCCGAGAATGCCGACCTGGTCGGCAGATTGCGGACTTATATGAAGGAACGCGCATTCCTGCGGTCGCGCGTCGTCGACGGCAAGCAGGAGGCCGGCGCCAAATTTTCGGACTATTTCGACCATGTCGAGCGCTGGGCCAACGTGCCGAGCCATCGCGCGCTGGCCATGCTGCGCGGCCGCAACGAGGAGGTTCTGTCGCTCGACATCGAGGTCGATGCCGACGATGCCTCGCCGGTGAAGCCGGTCGAGCGGATGATTGCCGATGCTTATGCCATCGGCCGCCAGTTGCCGGGAGACCGCTGGCTGATGGAAGTAGCCAGCTGGACCTGGCGCATCAAGTTGTCGCTGCACCTGACGCTCGATCTGATGCGGGACTTGCGTGAACGGGCCGAGGAAGAAGCGATCCATGTCTTCGCCCGCAATCTCAAGGATTTGCTGCTTGCCGCCCCTGCCGGCTCACGGCCGACGATGGGCCTCGATCCGGGCATTCGCACCGGCGTCAAGGTGGCGGTGGTGGACGGCACCGGCAAGCTGCTGGCGACGACGACGGTCTATCCATTCCCGCCGAAGAACGATGTCCGCGGCACGCAGGCCGAACTGGCCAAGCTCATCCGGCTGCATAAGGTCGAGCTGATCTCGATCGGCAACGGCACCGGCAGCCGCGAGACCGAAAGGCTGGTGGCCGACATGCTGGCTGACATGCCTGCCGGGTCCGGGCCGAAGCCGCTCAAGGTGATCGTCAGCGAAGCCGGTGCCTCGGTCTATTCCGCCTCGGCAACGGCGGCGGCGGAATTTCCCGGCCTCGACGTGTCGCTGCGCGGGGCGGTGTCGATCGCCCGGCGCCTGCAGGATCCGCTCGCCGAACTGGTCAAGATCGAGCCGAAGTCGATCGGCGTCGGCCAGTATCAGCACGACGTCGATCAGTACCGCCTCGGCCGCTCGCTGGAAGCGGTGGTCGAGGATGCGGTCAACGCCGTCGGCGTCGACCTCAACACGGCGTCGGCGCCGCTTCTGGCGCGGGTTTCGGGTCTCGGCGCATCGCTGGCCGAGGCGATCGTTGCGCACCGGGACGCGAGCGGCCCGTTCGCCAGCCGCCGAGAACTGTTGAAGGTCTCCCGCCTTGGACCCCGCGCGTTCGAGCAATGCGCCGGCTTCCTGCGCATTCCCGACGGCAGCGAGCCGCTCGATGCCTCTGCCGTGCATCCGGAAGCCTATGGCGTGGCCAAGAAGATCGTTGCGGCCTGCGGGCGCGACGTTCGCTCTCTGATGGGCGACAGCGCCGCACTCAAGGCGCTCGATCCGCGCGTCTTCGTCGATGAGCGCTTCGGCCTGCCGACGGTGCGCGACATCCTGGCGGAGCTGGAAAAGCCCGGCCGCGATCCGCGCCCCGGCTTCAAGACCGCGACCTTTGCCGATGGCATCGACGACATCAAAGATCTGAAGCCCGGCATGCAGCTTGAAGGCACCGTCACCAATGTCGCGGCCTTCGGTGCCTTCGTCGATATCGGCGTGCACCAGGACGGATTGGTGCACGTCTCGCAACTGGCTGATCGGTTCATCAAGGACGCGCATGAGGTGGTCAAGGCCGGCGACGTGGTCAAAGTGCGTGTCGTCGACGTCGATATCAAGCGCAAGCGCATCGGCCTGTCGATGCGCAAGGATGGCGACGGTGGCGCACCGAAGCCACGCGACAATGGCAGCAGGCCGGTGCCGCGTGCGCCGGCGCCCCAACGCCAGCCGGAGCGGCCGGCGCAGCAGGGCGCGTTCGGCGCCGCGTTGGCCGATGCGTTAAAGCGGAAATAATTTCGCGAGCCGGGCTGTGGCAGGTCAGACGGCGGCGCTCGACATTGATGATCCATCACCAATGCTCATAGATCGGCGAAGCTATTTCGTTTGATTTTTTCAGGACGGGAGCCGATAAGCCGCGCGTTTCAAGATTTGTGTTTCGATGCATGTCGTTATCTCCAGGCTGCCGAACACCCTCGGGTCAGGCCCGCGGGCAAGCTTTGGGCGACATGCATGAGTTTGGGAGACCGAGAGCCATGGCCGCCGACAAGAACGCATTCGTCTGGGATGATCCTTTCCTGATCGAGGACCAGCTTTCGGAGGACGAGCGCATGGTGCGCGATGGCGCCGCGGCGTTTGCAGCCGACAAGCTCGCTCCGAAGATCGAGGAAGCCTACCTCGAGGAAAAGACCGACGCCGGGATCTTTCGCGAAATGGGCGAGGCGGGTCTGCTCGGCATTACCATCCCCGAGGAATATGGCGGGCTCGGCGCCAACTACGTCACCTACGGGCTGGTCGCGCGGGAAGTGGAGCGGATCGATTCCGGCTATCGCTCGATGATGAGCGTGCAGTCGTCGCTGGTGATGTATCCGATCCATGCCTATGGCTCGGAAGAACAGCGCAGGAAATACCTGCCGAAGCTGGCGTCGGGCGAATGGATCGGCTGCTTTGGCTTGACCGAACCTGATGCCGGTTCCGACCCGGGCGGCATGAAGACGCGGGCCGAGAAGACCGTGAACGGCTACAGGATCTCCGGCTCGAAAATGTGGATTTCCAACGCGCCGATCGCCGATGTTTTCGTCGTCTGGGCAAAGTTGTCCGACGAAACTGGGGGCGCGCATGACAACCAGATTCGCGGCTTTGTCCTGGAAAAGGGCATGAAAGGGCTGTCGGCACCGAAGATCGGCGGCAAGCTGTCGCTGCGCGCATCGATCACCGGCGAAGTGGTGATGGAAGGCGTCGAGGTCGGCGAAGATGCGCTGCTGCCCAATGTCTCGGGTCTCAAAGGACCGTTCGGCTGCCTCAACCGGGCGCGCTACGGCATCTCCTGGGGTGCGATGGGCGCGGCCGAGGATTGCTGGCACCGCGCCCGCCAGTATGGCCTTGATCGCAAGCAGTTCGGCAAGCCACTGGCCGGGACGCAGCTTTTCCAGAAGAAGCTCGCCGACATGCAGACCGAAATCGCGCTCGGCCTGCAGGGCAGCCTGCGCGTCGGGCGGTTGATGGATGAAGGCAAAATGGCGCCGGAGATGATCTCGCTGGTCAAGCGCAACAATTGCGGCAAGGCGCTCGACATCGCCCGCCAGGCCCGCGACATGCATGGCGGCAACGGCATCCAGATCGGCTACCACGTCATGCGCCACGCGCAGAACCTGGAGACGGTCAACACCTATGAGGGCACGCATGACGTGCATGCGCTGATCCTCGGGCGGGCGCAGACCGGTTTGCAGGCGTTCTTTTAGCATTGGCAGGTGTCCTCCGCTTCCAGGGCGCCACTGCCTGGCATCTCCCCCGCAAGGCGGGAGATCGGCAATTTTCGTCGACGGTGCCACATTTTGTTCTTGCTTTGTGCCGGCAGCTATGCTATTAATTTCGCTATGGTGCCAATCGGCGCCGACGACCCGCCCACCGAGGCGGGTTTTTCTTTCAGCTTCTTTTCGACCAAGCATCGCGTGTGCTGCCGATCATCGATATCGGCGGGAAGCGCCCGGTGCTGACCCGCCGCACTTCGGCTCTGCAGCGTTGTAACGTCTTGCCGCCACACTGCGGAATCCCGGGGTCGGCGCTCCGTTTCGTGAGCTATGAAAGCTGCTTAATTTAGGTGCAGCGCAACATCTCTGCTTGGAGAATGCTCAGCATTCGTGTCAGGGTTCAGCGAACTCCTTTTGAAACACCGACCTCAGGGGCACCATGGCAATTCTGGCAGCCGTCTATCACCTGACCCACTACAAATACGACAGGCCCGTTGTCTTGGGCCCGCAAGTCATAAGGTTGCAGCCTGCGCCGCATTCCCGCACGAAAGTGCTCAGCCATTCGCTGAAGGTCGGGCCGGCAAATCACTTCGTCAATTTGCAGCAGGACCCCTACGGCAATTTCCTTGCCCGCTTCGTCTTCCCCGAGCCGGTGACGGAACTGAAGATCGAGGTCGATCTCGTTGCCGACATGACGGTCTACAATCCGTTCGATTTCTTCGTCGAGCCCTCGGCCGAGACGTTTCCGTTCGAATACCCCGAAGAGATCAGGGACGATCTGACCATCTACCGGACGCCGGAACCGGCGGGGCCGCTGTTGGGGGCATTCCTCAAAACCCTCGACCGCGGCCCGACCAACACCGTCAATTTTGTCGTCGACCTCAATGCGCGGCTGCAGCGCGAGATCGCCTATATCGTGCGCATGGAAACCGGCGTCTTCTCGCCCGAGGAAACACTGGCCGCCGGCAAGGGATCGTGCCGGGATTCCAGCTGGCTCCTGGTGCAGATACTGAGGAACCTCGGCATCGCCGCGCGCTTCGTCTCCGGCTATCTGATCCAGCTGAAGCCCGACCTCGTCGCGCTTGACGGGCCGCCCGGCACGGCGACCGATTTCACCGATCTTCATGCCTGGTGCGAGGTGTATCTGCCGGGCGCCGGCTGGATCGGCTTCGACCCGACCTCCGGCCTGCTCACCGGCGAAAGCCATGTGCCGCTCGCGGCAACGCCGCATTTCCGCAATGCCGCGCCGATCTCCGGCATGGCGAGCTTCGCCAATGTCGAGTTCGGCTTCGACATGCGGGTCGACCGCATCGCCGAGCATCCGCGCATTACCAAGCCGTTTTCCGACGAAAGCTGGCAGGCGCTCGATGCGCTGGGCAACCAGGTTGACGCCGCGCTTGATGCCGGCGACGTGCGGCTGACCATGGGCGGCGAGCCGACCTTCGTCTCGATCGACGATTTCGAGGCTGCAGAGTGGAACACCGCCGCCGTCGGGCCAACCAAACGCGAAAAGGCCGATGCGCTGATCCGCCGGCTGCGCGAGCGCTTCGCGCCGGGCGGCTTCCTGCATTACGGGCAAGGCAAGTGGTATCCCGGCGAAAGCCTGCCGCGCTGGACCTTCTCGCTCTACTGGCGCACCGACGGCGAGCCGGTGTGGAGCGACCCGTCGCTGATCGCGCATGAAAAGAGCGAGGCGGATGTCGGACCGATGCAGGCCGAGAGCCTGCTGACCGCGATTGCCGACGAACTCGGCATCGACAAGACCATGGTCAGCGAAGCCTATGAGGATCCCGCCGAATGGCTGCTCAAGGAAGGCAAGCTGCCTGACAACGTCGATCCTTCCAATTCGAAGCTGGAGGACCCGGAGGAGCGCAGCCGCATGGCGCGGGTGTTCGAACGCGGGCTGACCAAGCCGTCGGGCTATGTGCTGCCTGTCCAGCGCTGGAACAGCCAGGCGTCAGGACCGCGCTGGCGCTCGGAGAAGTGGAAGACGCGGCGCGGCAGGCTGTTCCTGGTGCCGGGAGATTCACCGGTAGGTTACCGCCTGCCGCTCGGCACGCTGCCTTACGTGCCGCCGGCGCAGTTCCCCTACATCGTGCCGGTCGACCCATCGCTGCCGCGCGGACCATTGCCGGCGCGTGAGGCGATCTTGCCCGATTCTGCTTCTTCGCCTGCGTCGGCCGAACTTGAAGGCGCCGACGAAATGGCGCGACGCCAGCAGGCCGTTTCCTTCACGGCCGTTACCGGCCAGCAGGACCGCGTCGAACAGGAGATCACCGAGATCGGCGGCGCCGTGCGCACGGCACTTTCGGTCGAGCCGCGCGACGGACGGCTTTGTGTGTTCATGCCGCCTGTCGAGGCGCTGGAGGACTATCTCGAACTGGTCGCGGCGGCGGAGAACGCGGCAAAGGCTATTGGCCTGCCTGTGCATATCGAGGGTTACGGCCCGCCGCACGATCCGCGCCTCAACGTCATCCGTGTGGCACCCGATCCCGGCGTCATCGAAGTCAATATCCACCCCGCCGCGAATTGGCAGGATTGCGTGGCGACGACCACGGCGATCTACGAGGAGGCGCGGCAGACGCGGCTTGGCGCCGACAAGTTCATGATCGACGGCCGCCATACCGGCACCGGCGGCGGCAACCACGTCGTCGTCGGCGGCGCAACGCCCAATGACAGTCCGTTCCTGCGCCGCCCCGACCTGTTGAAAAGCCTGGTGCTGCAGTGGCAGCGGCATCCGTCGCTGTCCTATCTGTTCTCCGGCCTGTTCATCGGCCCGACCAGCCAGGCGCCGCGCTTCGACGAGGCACGCCACGATTCGCTCTACGAACTCGAAATCGCGATGGCGCAGGTGCCGCATCCGGACAAGGGCGCGGCACCCCTGCCGTGGCTGGTCGACCGGCTGTTCCGCAACCTTCTGACCGACGTGACCGGCAATACCCATCGCTCGGAAATCTGCATCGACAAGCTGTTTTCGCCGGACGGGCCGACCGGCCGGCTCGGGCTGGTCGAATTCCGCGGCTTCGAGATGCCACCCAACGCGCGCATGAGCCTGGCGCAGCAATTGCTGGTGCGCGCCATCATCGCTCGGGCATGGAAGAACCCGCTCGACGGCCGCTTCGTGCGCTGGGGCACCTCGCTGCACGACCGTTTCATGCTGCCGCATTATGTCTGGGCTGACTTTCTCGATGTGCTGGACGACCTCAAGCTGAACGGCTTTGCGTTCCGTCCGGAATGGTTCGACGCCCAGCTCGAATTCCGCTTCCCGTTCTGCGGCGAGGTCCAGCATGCCGGTATCAAGCTGGAACTGCGGCAAGCGCTGGAGCCGTGGCATGTCATGGGCGAGCAAGGCGCCATCGGCGGCACCGTGCGCTTTGTCGATTCCTCCGTCGAGCGGCTGCAGGTGAAGACCGAGGGGCTCAACCCGGAGCGTCACGCGGTCGTCTGCAACGGCCGCCTGGTGCCGATGAAGGTGACCGACAACCGCGAGATCGCGGTGGCCGGCGTGCGCTTCAAGGCCTGGCAGCCGGCGTCGGGCCTGCATCCGGCGCTGCCGGTCAACACGCCGCTGGTCTTCGACATCTATGACCGCTGGTCGGGCCGCGCGGTCGGCGGCTGCGTCTACCACGTCGCGCATCCCGGCGGGCGCAGCTACGACACGTTCCCCGTCAACGGCAACGAAGCGGAGGCGCGGCGGCTCGCCCGCTTCGAGCCGCGTGGCCATACGCCGTCCAGCTATGTACTGCGCAACGAAGAAGCCTCTGAAGATTTCCCGATGACCCTTGACCTTCGGCGACCGCAAAGACTCTGATCAGCCATGGCGAAGGGGAATCACAAAAGGCTGCGCAGCAAGCCGCAGACCCACAGTCTGCTGGAGCACTACCAGCCGATCGACGGCGTCGTCGACGAAATGGTCGATGCGTCGGGCAATCCGCGGCCGGCCTGGCGGCACTTCATCGAGGCGCTGGAGGACCTGGGGCCGGAAAAGCTTGCCCAGCGCTTCGCCCGCGCCGACCAATACCTCCGCGATGCCGGCGTCTATTACCGCGTCTATGACAAGGCCGGCGCCAATGAGCGGGAATGGCCGCTGGCGCATGTGCCGCTGCTGATCGAGGAGCAGGAATGGGCTGACATCAGCGCCGGCCTGGTCCAGCGCGCCGATCTGTTCGAGGAGACCATCGCCGACATCTACGGGCCGAACCGGCTGGTCGAGAAAGGCATTCTGCCGGCCGGATTGATCGCGGCCAGCCCGGAATATTTGAGGCCGGTCGTCGGCACCAGGCCGGCCAGCGGCCATTTCCTGCATTTCTGCGCCTTCGAGCTCGGCCGTGGCCCGGATGGCCGCTGGTGGGTGCTTGGCGACCGCACACAGGCGCCATCGGGCGCCGGCTTTGCACTGGAAAACCGCGTCGCCACCACAAGGGCGCTGTCCGACATTTACGGCGAGATGCATGTGCACCGCCTGGCCGGCTTCTTCCGCCGTTTTCGCGATGCGCTGATCGGCATGGCCAAGCAAGCCGGCGGCCGTGTCGCCATCCTGACGCCGGGACCGCTGAACGAAACCTATTACGAACATGCCTATATCGCCCGCTATCTCGGCATCATGTTGCTCGAGGGCGAGGACCTGACTGTCTCGAGCGGCAGGCTGATGGTGCGCACGGTTTCGGGGCTGATGCCGGTGAGCGTCTTGTGGCGGCGGCTCGACGCCGCCTTCGCCGATCCGCTCGAACTGCGGCCGGACTCGCAGATCGGCACGCCGGGGCTGGTCGAAGCGGTCCGGCAGGGGGCGGTTTCGGCCGTCAACGCGCTGGGCTCCGGCCTGATGGAGACACGCGCGCTGCTCGCCTTCCTGCCGAAGATTTCGCGCGCACTGCGCAATGAGGAGCTGCTGCTGCCGACCGTCGCGACGTGGTGGTGCGGGCAGGAGGCGGAGCGCGAGCATGTGCTCGCCAATATCGATAGCATGGTGATCGGCCCGGCGCTGTCGACGCGGCTTGCCTTCGAGGATGACGGCTCGACCAAGCTCGGGTCAGCGCTGTCGGTCGAGGAGCGGGCCGAACTCGTCGCCCGGATCGAACGGGACGGCGGCGACTTCGTCGGCCAGGAAGCGGTGACGCTATCGACCACCCCGGTCTATGTCGGCGGCTGGCTGGAGCCGCGGCCGGCAAGCCTGCGCGTCTATCTGGCGCGGACGCCCGAAGGCTGGACCGTGATGCCGGGCGGTTTTGCCCGTGTCGGCTTTTCGCTCGACCCGACGGCCATCGCCATGCAGCGCGGCGGCCAGGCGGCGGATGTCTGGGTGGTCAGCGACAGGCCGGTGGAGCGCGAGACGCTGCTGCCGCAGGAGCACGACAGCTTTACCCGAACCTTGCCAGGCAGCCTGCCCAGCCGCGCGGCGGAAAACCTGACATGGCTTGGGCGCTATATCGAGCGGTCGGAAGACACGGTGCGCATCCTGCGCGCCTACCATGTGCGGCTGGCCGAGACATCCGATCCCGAGATGCCGCTGCTTGCCGACATCAGGGACTATCTCGCGCCGTTCGGCATCGATGTCGAGACGGCAATCCCATTGGGGCTCATCAGCACCCTGGACAGCGCCGTCTACAGTGCCGGACAGATCCGAGACCGTTTCTCGCCGGATGGCTGGCTGGCATTGAAGGATCTGTCGAAGACCATCCATCAATTTGCCGCGACGGTGGCGCCGGGCGATGACGCGACAAGGGCAATGACGGTGATCCTGCGCAAGCTGGCCGGGTTTTCCGGCCTGCTGCACGAGAACATGTACCGCTTTGCCGGCTGGCGTTTCCTCGAAATCGGCCGCAGGCTCGAACGCGGCATCCAGATCGCCCGCACGCTCGCCCGGCTGACCAGAGCCCAGGCGCCTGAAGGCGCACTCGACATGATGCTGGAGATCGGCGACAGCGTCATGACGCACCGTCGGCAATATCCGGTGCAGGCGGGGCGGCGCACGGTGGTCGACCTTCTGGCGCTCGATCCGCTCAACCCGCGCTCGATCCTTTTCCAGCTCGAACGGCTGAAGGCCGAAATCGCGCTGCTGCCCTCCGTCGGCGCTGAAGGCCATATGTCGCCGGCGGCCAAGGAAATTCTGCAGCTCAACACGTCGATCGCCATCAAGGAGCCCTCGGACATGACGGCCGAGGCCCTCGGCGATCTCGCCAATGAAATCGGCGGGCTCTACAACAGCCTCGCCAAAGCCTATTTCGGGTAGAGACAGCATGCTCTACGACATCAGGCTTCACCTGCGTTACGACTATGATGCGGCGGCCGGCGGCGGCCGCCATCAGGTGCGCGTGCTGCCGCCGACCATCCCTGGC
Source organism: Mesorhizobium sp. M1334 (assembly GCF_040317995.1). NCBI lineage: Bacteria > Pseudomonadati > Pseudomonadota > Alphaproteobacteria > Hyphomicrobiales > Phyllobacteriaceae > Mesorhizobium > Mesorhizobium sp. M1334. Next base: position 78,536 of record NZ_JAMYLM010000002.1, on the reverse strand, counting down.
GTGCAGCGCGTCGTCGCCGCTTCACTGTCTTTTGTGCCGGCGCCCAGCGAACGCTCCGACTTTTCCGACTTTTTCGGCAACAGTGTCACCTCGATCGCCTTTCGTGACGCGCATGATGCGCTCGACATCAGGATGAGCGCGCGTGTTTCAGTATCGCGGCAGGAGCCCGGGCTCGACGTATCGCCGGACATACGCCGGCTGAGGGAAGAACTCGGCGCCGTGCACTCGCTGGCGCCGGCGTCGCCGCATCACTTTCTGGCCGCCAGCGATCATGCCGGCATCGACCCGGCAATCACTGCCTATGCGAAAGACAGTGCCGGCAGTTCGACAGTCGGCACGGCCATGGCTCTGTGCAACCGTATTCACCGCGATTTCACCTATGACGGCGAGGCGACCACCGTGCAGACGCGGGCCAGCGACGCCTTCGGCCTGAAGCGCGGCGTCTGCCAGGATTTTTCCCACATCATGATCGCCGGCCTGCGCGGCCTCGGCATTCCTGCCGGCTATGTCAGCGGGTTCCTCCGCACCATCCCGCCGCGCGGAAAGCCGCGGCTCGAAGGCGCCGACGCCATGCATGCCTGGGTCAAAGTGTGGTGCGGGCGCGATGCCGGCTGGCAGGAATTCGATCCGACCAATGGCATGCGGGCAAGCAACGACCATATCACGGTCGGCTATGGCCGCGACTACTCCGATGTGGCGCCGATCGTCGGCGTGTTGAAAACCACGGGCGGGCAGGTCGGCGAACAGGCGGTCGACGTCATACCGGTCGTCCTAGAAAAGGCGTGATGACGCACGTCTTCGTTGCACGGCGGCGGCGATAGGCTGGAACCAAGAGATCAAGAGGCGGTGGAACCCGCAGCCGGCAAGCGGCTTATCTACGGAAATTCCGTGGAGAGGACATGCTGGACAAATCCGGATCGTCGTCTGGCCAATCGGCTGTGAGGAAAGCTGCACCAAAGAACGGGGTGCGGCAGAATGGAGCGCCGGAGAACGGCGCGCAAGCCTCGGCCGTTCGGGCCTCGCTCAATTATGTCATCGACACTGAACCCGGTATTCGCCGGCTGCGTTCGGGCAAGGGGTTCTCGTACAAAGGACCCGACGGGCGGATTGTCGACGGGGAGGCGCTGGCACGCATCAAGGCGCTCGCCATCCCCCCGGCCTGGACGGATGTCTGGATCTCGCCGGATGCCGACGGTCACATCCAGGCGACCGGTCGGGACCAGCGCGGGCGCAAGCAATACCGCTATCATCCGCACTGGGCCGAGGAGCGCGACGGCGTCAAATATTCGAGCCTGGTCGCCTTCGCCGAAGGCCTGCCCGAACTGCGGCGGCAGATCGACGTCGATTTGCGCCGTCACGGCCTGCCGCTGGAACGCGTCGTGGCGGCTATAGTCTGGTTGCTCGACAACACGATGATCCGTGTCGGCAATGCCGCCTATGCACGCGACAACAAGAGTTTTGGGCTGACCACGCTGCGGGACCGCCATGTCGACATCAGGGGCTCGAGCCTGCGTTTTGCCTTCGTCGGCAAATCCGGCAAGGAATGGAGATTGAAGCTTGTCGATCGCCGGATTGCCAAGGTCGTGCGCGGAGCGCAGGACTTGCCGGGGCAGAAGTTGTTTCAGTATCTCGACGAGGGCGGAAACAGGCATCCGGTGCGCTCAGACGACGTCAACCGCTATATCAGGGAGAATGCCGGAGCGGAGTTCAGCTCCAAGCACTTCAGAACCTGGGGCGGCACCATTCATGCCGCGTCGCTGTTTGCCCAAACCGAACGTCCCGAAAGCCAGGCGCAGCAAAAGCGGGTGATGAACAATGTCATCGACAAGGTTGCCGAGCGGCTCGGCAACACACGCGCGGTTTGTCGCCAATGCTACATCCATCCGGAAGTGTTCCGCGCCTGGTCCGAAGGACGGCTGCTCGACGAAATGGCGGATGCCAACAAAGGCAAGCGCTCGATCGCCGGCCTCGACGACGAGGAGGCCCTGGTCTTGAGATGGCTGAAGGCGAGAGAAAGCTGACGTCGGACCGCGGCGTATTTTTTTGTCGACGCCATGTCGGCATCGGTCCTAGTGTTTCGTCCTTTGACAGAGAAAAGGACGAACCATGCTCTACGCGATCCTCTGCTATGCCTCTGAAGACGTCGTCTGCTCCTGGAGCAAGGAGCAGGACGATGCCGTCATGGAAAAACTTCTGGGTGTGCAGGAAAAATATGCCCAGGCGGGCCGCCTTGGCCCGGTGGCGCGGCTCTTGCCGACGACCGCGGCGACGACGCTGAGGAAGGTCAAGGGCGAATCGATCGTCATCGACGGCCCGTTTGCCGAAACCAAGGAACAGTTCCTCGGCTTCTACACGCTCGAATGCGCCGACCTCGATGAGGCTGTCGACTTCGCGCGTGAGCTTTCCGAGGTCAACCCGAGCGGCGGCTCCTATGAAATCCGGCCGGTCTCGCTCTTCAATCCCGCCAAGGTTTCCGCATGACCGAACTCGCCTGGATCAGCACGGCAATCAGCACCGCTCGCCCGCAGGTGATGGGGGCATTGCTGCGCTACTTCCGCGACCTCGACGCGGCGGAGGAAGCATTCCAGGACGCCTGCCTCAGGGCACTGAACAACTGGCCGAAAAACGGCCCGCCGCGCGATCCGGCAGCCTGGCTGATCTTCGTCGGCCGTAACAGCGGCATCGATGCGGTGCGCAAGCGCGCCAAGCAGGCGCCGCTGCCGGAGGAGGACCAGATCTCCGACCTGGAAGATGCCGAGAGCGACGTCGCCGAGCGGCTGGACGGGGCGCATTACCGTGACGATATTTTGCGGCTGCTGTTCATCTGCTGCCATCCAGACCTGCCGGCCACACAGCAGATCGCCGTGGCGTTGCGCATCGTCTCCGGCCTGACGGTCAAGCAGATCGCCCGCGCCTTCCTCGTCGGTGAAAGCGCGATGGAGCAGCGTATCACGCGCGCCAAGGCGCGTATCGCCGACGCCGGGGTGCCGTTCGAGACGCCGGGAGCGGTCGAGCGCTCCGAACGGCTCGCCGCCGTCGCTGCCATGGTCTACCTGATCTTCAACGAAGGCTATTCCAGCAATAGCGGCGAGGCATCGGCGCGTGCGCCGCTTTGCGAAGAGGCGATCCGGCTGGCCCGGCTGCTGCTCAGGCTGTTCCAGACCGAGCCGGAGATCATGGGCCTTACGGCGCTGTTGCTGCTGCAGCATGCACGCTCGCCTGCCCGCTTCGACGAGAACGGCGAGATCGTGCTGCTCGAAGACCAGGACCGCAGCCTGTGGAGCCGCAAGATGATCGATGAAGGGCTGGCGCTGGTCGACAAGGCGTTGCGCCATCGCAAGCCCGGTCCCTACCAGGTGCAAGCGGCGATCGCCGCACTGCATGCGCGGGCGGAAAAACCCGAGGATACGGACTGGAACGAGATCGACCTGCTCTACGGTCTGCTCGAGCAGATGCAGCCGTCGCCGGTGGTGACGCTCAACCGCGCCGTCGCGGTCTCCAAGGTGCGTGGACCGGAAGCCGCACTCGCCATGATCGAGCCGCTGGAGGGAAGGCTTTCCGGCTATTTCCATTTCTTCGGCCTCAAGGGCGGACTGCTGATGCAGCTTGACCGCGGCGAGGAGGCGCGCGTCGCTTTCGACCGCGCCATCGCGCTTGCCAATACGGCCGCCGAGGCCGCGCATATCCGCATGCATATCGACCGGCTGATGAAAGAAGGCGCCAAGCAAACGGCGCATTGATCCGACGCCTTCGCCTGGTTCAACGGTCTGACCTTTGCTTAGACCATGCCGGGGTGGCGATTTTTCCTTGAAGCGAGTAATGCCACGCCATGACAGCGCCTGGTGTGCCGACCGGCAGGGGCGGGTATGGCGCAAGGCTTGGCCCGACGCCATATGAGCGACGGGATCTGAAAGGGATGAAAATGACGATTGCGAAGGAAACGGCCGGGCTTCTGGCGAAACTGGGCGTTGCCGAAGGCGCGCTCACGGGCGGCGACCTCATCGTCCGCAGCCCGGTGACCGGCGAGCAGATCGCCGCGCTGAAGACCATCTCGCCGGCCGATGCGACGACGACCATCGACAATGCCTACAAAGCTTTCCTGGCGTGGCGGCAGGTACCAGCTCCCAAGCGTGGAGAACTGGTGCGGCTGCTCGGCGAGGAATTGCGCACACACAAGACCGAGCTTGGCCGGTTGGTATCGATCGAAGTCGGCAAGATCCCATCCGAGGGTCTTGGCGAAGTGCAGGAGATGATCGATATCTGCGATTTCGCCGTCGGTCTTTCCCGGCAACTGTACGGCCTGACCATCGCCACCGAGCGTCCCGGCCATCGCATGATGGAAACCTGGCATCCGCTCGGCGTCGTCGGGGTCATCTCGGCCTTCAACTTTCCGGTGGCGGTATGGTCGTGGAACGCAGCACTTGCGCTGGTCTGCGGCGACGCGGTGGTGTGGAAGCCGTCCGAGAAGACACCGCTGACGGCGCTCGCCTGCGAAGCGATCTTCAAGCGTGCAGCAGAACGTTTCGGCGATGCGCCGAAGGGACTGGCGCCGGTTCTGATCGGCGACCGCGCCGTCGGCGAGATCCTGGTCGATCATCCCAAGGTGCCGCTGGTCTCGGCCACCGGCTCGACGCGCATGGGCAGGGACGTCGGACCACGGCTGGCGAAGCGCTTTGCCCGTGCCGTGCTGGAGCTCGGCGGCAACAATGCCGGCATCGTCTGCCCGACGGCCGATCTCGACATGGCGCTCCGCGCCATCGCCTTCGGCGCCATGGGCACGGCCGGTCAGCGGTGCACGACGCTCAGGCGCCTGTTCGTGCATGAGAGCGTCTACGACCAGCTCGTTCCTCGCCTGAAGAAGGCTTATGAAAGCGTCTCGGTCGGCAATCCGCTGGAGACAAGCGCTCTGGTCGGCCCGCTGATCGACAAGGCTGCCTACGAGAATATGCAGAAGGCGCTGGAGGAGGCGGCTTCGCATGGCGGTAAGATAACCGGCGGAATGCGGGTCGAGAACGGCCATCCCGAGGCCTACTATGTGCGTCCGGCGCTGGTCGAAATGCCGCGGCAGGTTTCGCCAGTAACGGACGAGACCTTCGCGCCCATCCTCTACGTGATGAAATATTCGGACTTCGACGCCGTGCTAGAAGAACACAATGCGGTGGGAGCGGGGCTGTCATCGTCGATCTTTACCCGCGACCTGCAGGAATCCGAGCGCTTTCTTGGCGTCGACGGATCGGACTGCGGCATCGCCAACGTCAATATAGGCACGTCAGGGGCCGAGATCGGCGGCGCCTTCGGTGGCGAGAAGGAAACCGGCGGCGGCCGCGAGAGCGGCTCCGATGCCTGGAAGGCCTATATGCGGCGCGCTACCAATACGGTGAATTATTCCAAGGCGCTGCCGCTTGCGCAGGGCGTGTCGTTCGATATCGATTGAAATGCCAGACCTTCGTCGCGGCGGCTCCAAGGCCGCCACGACCGCGTTCGGCTCGCGGTTCAGCTGGCGTCGGGAGTTACAACACAACTGTCGAAGGCTGCATCGATGATGGCGAGCTTGACCGCCTGGGCGGTCATGTATTCCTGATAGAACTCGCTCGACACCCACATGACCGAATGACCGCGCTGGCCCAGCCAGCCAATGCTGCCAAGTTCCTCGGCAGCGCGCAATTTGCGTGACAGGTGGGTCCGGGAAAGCTTGAGCCAGTTCGCGAAATCCCCGATTGAGACGACACCAGTCGGAATTCGGTCCAGGTCGGCATGATCGGGATCGATGCCGGACATCAGCCAATCCATGACAATGCCGCCATTGTCGAGCCAGGTGAACAAGGAAAAGGTCTGTCTCGGCTCCCGCACGGCATGCGACGAAAGCAGGCCGTCAGCCACCAGCGGCTGCAGTTTGGCGAGCACGTCCGGTTGTGCGACGAATGCTGCCAGTCGAGATCCACCGTCCAGGCTGTCCAGCGTTTTCAGATGAGCCATGACCCAGCCGGCAACCGTCTCCAGAGTGCCCGCGATCGGCTCAAAGGGACGGATGCGCCCGTATTTAATCGGCAGATGCCGGATGAAACCGTAATGCAGCATCTCCTTCAGGAAGGCATCGGCGGTGTTGCGGCTGGCCACCGAATGCCGGCGGATGCCGTCCATGAACCGTGCGGACGTAAGTCCCTTGCGATGGTCGTCCGGCTCTCGATCGAAATACAAGGCAAGGCCGATATGGGCCATCAGCCAGCGTTGCTGCGTGGCGAACACCGAAGCCAGCCGCGGGGTTGCTTCATAGGTCTGGAGCAGCGTCCGCGACTGAGCCTGGACGTGCCGACGCAATGCCGGATGGCTGGCAATGTCTTCAGAAACCAGCGCCATCCCCGCCGAGCCCAACCAAATTTGCAACTGGAAATACCGGTCACAATTTCAGCCTTCGCGGACCGTGTCCAGAGCCGGCTCACCAGGATACGAGCTGAATCTCGCCGGCTAGCAATTACGCGAGTTGGTCGCCGAGGATGCGATCTCGCGAGGCGCTGATCTTGCCGCGCGAGACTAACCTGCTTGAACCCATAATGGTGGCTTCGCCTGGCCAGCCCGCATTCCCCGACGGCGAGGCGGAACCAACACCGGTTTTGCTCGTTGAAGAACGCCGATTGGACTGAGACAGTGAGGAACTACAAAATGGAGAATGGGCTTTTCGCCACGCCGCCTGCAGCGTTCCGAAAAACAGAGTCGGTTTGGCTACGGGCGCTCAAGTGGCTGTTAAGCCGGGTGCGCAGCGCCTCCGACAGCTCCGGAACCATGTTGAAGCCAATCCTTGCTGGACCGGAGGATGATGGCGGGTCCACTCCGCCTCGACGCGTTTGAGCCGATCCCGACGCGTTTGAGGCCGACCGCGCTGCGATTTTGACTCCAAAAATAGCCGCTCACATATTTTTTCTTTTTATGGCCGCCGCCGCAACCGACGCCCATAGCCGCTTCGAAGGCCGGCCACGGCGGCGTGTCGGCCTGATGCAGCAGGCGGGAACCATCGGGCATGCTTGGCTATTAGATACAGGCGGCTGCTGGTCTGCCGAGCCAGGAGCCATTGCTTATGATCATCGATCCCCCACCGAAAAGCGCCATCCCGTTATCAGTTCCGTCGGTCGATCCAAAAGCCGCCCCGACGCCTCGCAATGCCGAAGCGGAGGTCTTTTATATCGAAGCGATCCGCGAGCTTGTCGCGACCGGCATCCCCTTTCTCGTCGCCGGCACCTATGCCGTAAGCGCCTATACCGGGATCACCCGCCCGACCAAGGATCTGGACATTTTCTGCAAGGCCGGCGACTGCGCGCGCATCCTCGCCCATTTCAAGCAGATCGGCTACGCCGTCGTGGTCGAGGACGACCGGTGGCTGGGCAAAGTGTTCAAGGGCACGCATTTTTTCGACGTCATCTTCACCTCGATGAACGGCACAATGCCAGTCGACGACCAGTGGCTGGAGCATGCTCGCCAGGCCGAATTGCTGGGCAGCCAGGTGCGGATCATCGGCCCAACCGAGCTTATCTGGTCCAAATGCTTCATCCAGGACCGCGGCCGCCACGATGGGGCCGACGTCGCGCATACCATCCTCAAGGCGCACGACCAGATCGACTGGCAAAGGCTGCTTTCCTACATGGAAGTCCATTGGGAAGTTCTGCTGATGCATCTCTTGAACTTCCGATGGATCTATCCGACGGAGCGCGACCGGGTGCCCGCGTGGCTGCTCGACGAACTGCTTGACCGGCTGGCCAAGCAGCGCGAATTGCCGCCTTCCCGGATGCGGATCTGCCGCGGGCGCATGCTTTCACGAACCGACTATGAGATCGACGTCAAGCAATGGGGCTTTGCCGACGTTGGCGGTGAAGGAGAATATAGCGATGGCTGACGGGCTCGAATCTGCTTCGGCAAAGGCGGAAAATGGCGGCACTCTCAAGGTCGCCGCCATCGGCGATCTGCATGTCGGCAAGGAGGACCAGGCCTCGTACCGCGACCTTTTCGGCGAGATGTCGCGTGAAGCCCAGGTTCTCGTGCTGACGGGCGACCTTACCAATCTCGGCAAGCCTAGGGAGGCCGAAATCCTTGCCGAGGAACTGCGTGCCTGCACGATCCCGGTCGTCGCCGTGCTTGGCAACCACGACTATGAGTCAGGCGCCGTCGAGCAGGTCACCGATATTCTGCGCCAGGCGGGCGTTCACCTCCTCGACGGCGAGGCGACGGAGATTCACGAGGTCGGGTTCGTGGGGGTCAAGGGTTTCGTTGGCGGTTTTGGGTCGCGCATGCTCGGCTCCTTCGGCGAACCGGCCATCAAGTCGATGGTGGCGGAAAGCGTGAACGAAGCGATGCGGCTTGAAAACGCGATGCGGCAGGTCCGCGCCAAACGCACGCTTGTCGTTCTGCACTACGCGCCGGTCGTCGAGACGGTCGAAGGCGAGCCGCTGGAGATCTTCCCGTTTCTCGGTTCGTCACGTCTGGCCGAGACGATAGACCGGTTCCAGGTCAGCGCGGTTGTGCATGGTCATGCGCATCGCGGCGCTTACGAGGGCCGCACGCCGGGCGGGGCGTCGGTCTATAACGTTGCCATGCATGTCGCCAAGCCGACCGGCCGCCCCTACGCCATGCTCGAAATCTGACAGGCGGCGCCACGGGCGCAGGCAATCGCAGTACACACTGCAGAACGATCACGGCAATTGCCGGCTAAAAGCCGTCCGCTTCGGTGGAATGTCGTTTTCATCCGGGTTGGGAACGGGGTCCTCGTCGGGGAGCCTGTCGGGGTCCGGCTCACGCACGGGCTTGGGATCGGGAATGGGAGGCGGTGGCACCGGCGTCGGTGTCGGCTCGGGTGTGGGAATAGTGGCCATCGTAATCATCTCCTCTTGGCGCAGAACAACGCAACAGGTCGGCTGGTTCCCGGCTTGCCCGTTTTTGAAAACCACACCGTCGCACTTGCCGGTCAGCCCATTTCGGGATTCGGCTGGCTGCCACCCGACTTGCTTGACCGCAGCAGCAGCGCCAGCGGAACCAGCAGGGCGGTTGCCACCGCGCAGTAGCGGAAGACATCGATATAGGCGAGCAGCGTGGCCTGGCGGGCGATCAACTGACCAAGCCAGCCGATCGCCTGCTGCTTCGCCTCGACCATCGGTGAACCCTGGGCGACGAAATGCTCAGTCGCCTGCCGAAGCGCCTGCTGATAGGCGGGCGACGATTGCACGGTGTGGCCGACCAGATTCGATTGATGGATCTGGGAGCTTTGCGAAATGACGGTGTTGGACAGCGAGACGCCGATGCTGCCGCCGATATTGCGTGCAACGTTGATCAGCGCCGATGCCTGGTTGGTCTTCTGCGGGGGCAGGCCGACATAGGCCGCGGTTGAAATGGGAATGAACAGGAACGGCAGCCCGACCATCAGGAAGACACGGGCAAAGGCAAAGAAGCGGAAGCTGGCGTCCGGAGTAAGCGAGGTCATATGCCAAAGGGCCACTGCGACCACCGACATGCCCATCATGATCAGATATTTGGGCTGCACGATGCTGCCTACAAATCCGGACACCGGCATCAAGATCAGCATGGCGATGCCGCCCGGCATCATCGAAAGGCCCGAGAGCGTCGCGGTGTAGGCAAATGTCGTCTGCTGCAGCTGCGGCACGATCTGGGTGGTGCTGAACAGGATAGCACCGACTGCCATCATGACCAGGAACGCCGTGCCGAACTGGCGCGTGAACAATAGGTGCATGTCGACGACCGGATCGCTGCGACTGATTTCCCATGGGATAAGCAGCAGGAACGCGATCGCGGAAATCACTGCGAAAGTGGTGATGAAATTCGAGGCGAACCAATCGTAACGCTGGCCCCGGTCGAGAAAGATCTCCAGGCACCCCAAGGCTATCGCCACCAGGACGAAACCGACCCCATCGATCTTCAGGCCGCCTTTCAGCCGTTCCTTGCGTTCGCGTTCGAGTACGTCCGGTTCGACCAAGAGCCACTGCACCAGCGCCAGCGACAGGATGCCGAACGGCACGTTGATGAAGAAGATCCAGTGCCAGGAGAAATGGTCCGTCAGCCAGCCGCCGATCGTCGGCCCGACCGTCGGTGCGACGATGACCGCAATGCCGTAAAGCGCGAAGGCCTGCGAGCGCTTTTCTGGCGGGAACGTATCGGCAAGGATCGATTGCTCGCTTGGCGCCATGCCGCCGCCGCCGAGTCCCTGAAGGACCCTGAACAGGATGAGCAGTTCCAGGTTGGGCGCCAGTCCGCACAGCAGCGACGCGACGGTGAAGGTCGCAACGCAGAGCATGTAGTAGCGCTTGCGGCCGATGACGTTTGCCAGCCAGCCGCTGACCGGGATGATCACCGAGTTGGCAACGAGATAGGTGGTAATCACCCATGTGCTTTCGTCCATTCCGGCCGCCAGGCTGCCGGCGATATTGCGCAGGGCGACATTGGCGATCGAGGTGTCCAGCACCAGCATGAAAGTGGCGATGGAGACGACGACGGCGATAAGCCAGGGATTGTGCGTCCCGGCGGCGGATCGGCTTTCGCCCTGATTTCTGGCGGTTTCGCCGTTCATCGCACCTTGACCGTCGGCACCACCGACAGGCCGGGACCGAGAAGCACATCCGGCGGCTTGTCGAAGACGATCTTGACCGGCACGCGCTGCACCACCTTGACGTAATTGCCGGTGGCATTTTCAGCCGGCAGGAGGCTGAAGGCGGTGCCGCTGCCGGCCTGGATGCTGTCGACGCGGCCATGGAAGGACTTGTCCGGGTAGGCGTCGATGTCGATCTCGACCGGCTGTCCCTGCCGCATCAGATCGAGCTGCGTCTCCTTGAAGTTGGCCTTCACCCAGACCTCGTCGGGAACGAACATCATCAATACCTGGCCGGGTTGGGCGTAGGTGCCGTTCGCGGCGGAAATGCTCGTTGCGCGCCCGGCTGCGGGTGCTGTGATAGTCGTGCGCGACAGCGTCGTGCGAGCTTGCTCCTGGCTGGCCTTGGCCTGCTCGAGCTGCGCCTCGGCGCTCCTGGCCTGTGCCTGCAAGACCGAAACCTGGCTTTTTGCCGAGGCGACATTGGCCTCGGCGCTGTCCAGCGCGGCCTGGCCCTGACGCAACGTCGATGCCGCCTGCTGCGCCTGCTGCTGCGTTGCCGTGCCCCTGGCCAGGAGTTCGCGGTTGCGTTGATCCTCGGCCTTGGCGAAATCCAGCGCCGCCTTGGCCTGGGCAACCTGCCTCTGGGCAGCGTTCACCTTTGCGTTTTGAGCCTCGACCTGGGCGGTGACATTGACGATTGCGGCCTCGGCCGCAGCGACGCCGGCATTGGCCTGCTTCAGGTTTGCCTGATAGTCGCTGTCATCGATACGCAGGAGGACATCGCCGGCCTGCACATGCTGATTGTCGGTAACCGCCAGCTCGGTAACGCGACCGGCTATTTGCGCGCCGATCGTCACCGTGCGCGCGTCTATGAAGGCGTCGTCGGTCGATTCGTACTGGCGAGCGTTCAGCCACCAGATCGCGATGCCTGCCGCGCCCAGCAACAGCGCAAGTGCTATCGCTGCGGCCGCATAGGGATGGCACCTGGGAAAGCCGAGCAGACCGGCCTTTCGCTGCGAGGCATTCCCGTCGGGCTTTTCCTGCCGGGGCTGTGCCGATCGCCCACGAGATTCTCGCACCCGGGCCGGTTGCTCCCGAGTTTCATTTACAGGCTCGACGTCTCGTTCGACGCTTTGAGGCTTCGTGTCCAACGGAATTGCTTTCAAGACTGATATTGCAGCCGCCGAAGCGAACGCAAAGCCAAACGGCAAGCTTCCGCAAAAGTTCCTGTCCGGAATGCGGTAGTCGGGTTAACGGGTCGACATCGAACCCACCGAGCGGTGCCGGCGCGTTCGAACTAGAGCGCCGTTTCACCGGGTAGGTGATTCATATGCTTCATGTTGCGGCGGTCCGGCCTTGTCAGCGCTCCACGGCGCGATAATTGCTCATAAAGGCGTGGGCAAATTCACCTGTCGACAGGAGCCGACCATGAAACATCAAACACTCGACCAACTGCAAGCCGTCGCGGAAGTTGAGTCCTTCGCGGCGTATCCGGCGATGACTCGAAACCAGCGGATTGAACGTTGGGCGGAACTTCTCGAACAAAATCCGACGCGATGCCTTGGGGCGCTTCCAGGCACCGAATATATGAACAGGGAAGCGCGCGACAGATCGCGTGGTGCTGGAACGCCGCTCACCGTCGCCTTCGAGGATCCGGTTCTGCGTGCCATGGGGCTGAAGGACGATACCTACGGTGAGGCAAAGCGCTTCTTCGAACTGAGCGATCGGCAGTTGCACCAAATCGTTTGCCATTGCCATGTCGGTGCTACGATGCAAGCGCGATGGGCCGCTGCCAGGGTGCGCGGGATAGTCCGCGGCAACAGATTTGTTGCCTGGTTGAAGGGATTGATCGCGCATTGACGCGGTACGAGGGACGGCGGAACACGCGTTCTTTCCGCGCCGTGGAGAGCGCTTCCGAACTTGGAAGGGCACGTGCCACGTCGGGCCGCGCAGATTGTGAAAGTCCTCGACGCTTGGCTGCGCCTAGTCGCGGCCATGCGTCCGTTTTGATGCGAGAATTTGAGTTGGCCCGCCGCAAGTGAGAGCCGTCGTCCGACCGGCGTTCGAGCGCAGTCGAGGCAGGTGCGATCTGGCTAGGATGGACCCGCGACCCTTCGACGTGACTAACGATCGATTTCTCCGAACACGATGTCGAGCGAGCCGATGATCGCGGCAACATCGGCGATCATATGGCCTCGGGACAGGAAATCCATCGCCTGCAGGTGAGCGAACGAAGGTGCGCGGATCTTGCATCGGTAGGGAACATTGCCTCCGTCCGACACGAGGTAGACGCCGAACTCGCCCTTCGGCGCCTCGACGGCGGCATAGACTTCACCGCTCGGCACGCGAATGCCTTCGGTGTAGAGTTTGAAATGGTGGATCGTCGCTTCCATCGAGCGCTTCATCGTGGCACGCGGCGGCGGCGTGATCTTGTGGTTCGGGATCGCGACCGGTCCCTGGCCTTCGGGTGAGCGCAACTTTTCCAGGCATTGCCGCATGATCCGCACCGACTGGCGCATTTCCTCCATGCGTACGAGATAGCGGTCGTAGCAGTCGCCATGCTTGCCGACCGGAATATCGAAATCCATCTCCGAATAGCATTCGTATGGCTGCGCCTTGCGCAAATCCCAGGATGCCCCCGATCCGCGCACCATCACGCCGGAAAAGCCCCAGGCCCAGGCATCATCGAGGCCGATCACGCCGACATCGACATTGCGCTGTTTGAAGATGCGGTTCTCGGTCAACAGCTCGTCGAGATTGTCGCAGACCTTGAGGAACGGATCGCAGAACTTCCAGGTGTCGTCGAGGAGTTCCGGCGGCAGATCCTGATGCACGCCGCCGACCCTGAAATAATTCGCGTGCATGCGGGCGCCGGACGCGCGCTCATAAAAGACCATCAGCTTCTCGCGCTCGGCGAAACCCCAGAGCGGCGGCGTCAGCGCGCCGATGTCCATGGCTTGCGTGGTGACGTTGAGGAGGTGCGACAGCAGCCGGCCTATTTCGCAGAAAAGCACGCGAATGAGCTGTCCGCGTTTCGGAACCGATATTTCGAGGAGCTTCTCGGCGGCGAGACAGAATGCATGCTCCTGGTTCATCGGCGCGACGTAGTCGAGCCGGTCGAAATAGGGCAAGGCCTGCAGGTAGTTCTTGTATTCGATGAGCTTTTCGGTGCCGCGATGCAGCAGGCCGATATGGGGATCGGCGCGTTCCACGATCTCGCCGTCGAGTTCGAGCACCAGCCGCAGGACGCCGTGAGCGGAGGGATGTTGTGGCCCGAAATTGATGGTGAAGTTGCGAACTGCAGCCTCGACCATGATAGTCCTCCGCGATCAGGCGGGCTTTGGTTCCGTGCCGGAGCCGGCTTGTCCGCTTTCAGCCGCTCACGTCGTCGTCTGGATGATCAGCGTCAGCGTGCCGTCGCCGTCGATATTGGCCGCCACGACCTGCGTGGAATTGAGCCCGTTCGCCGCCAGTGCCGATGCCGCCTGCGGCGATGCGTCGATCGAACTTTGCAGGATGCGCAAATCCTCGGCGCTGGTCTGGGTGACGACGGCCTCCGCCTGTGCCTTGATGTCAGGAGGCAGATCCTCCATCGCCACGATTGTCACTGCGGTGAAATTCTGGGCGGAGAAGGCATCGTCCGGTGTAGCCTGGTCGGGAGTGGTCCCTTGGGGCGTGGCTTGCTCCGGCAAGGTTTGCGGCGCCGTCGGCGGCACAGGGGCAAGCTCTGGTCCCACGGATTGCGCATAGACCGGCGAGGCAAGGGCCAGTGCCGAAAGTGTGGCAATTGTCGTCGATAGGCGCATGGCCGTTTCCTTCCGTTTGCTCAGCGGACGATCAATTCGGTGACGACAAAACCATCGTGTCGAAATATGGTTCCGTGACTGAGGTGCTGTCTTGTACTGAGTGCTGTCTGGCCGAAAGCCGTGATTGTCGCGGAGAGCAGGGCGCGAAATCCGGCGTTGCCTGTCTCAGGCAGCGGCGTGGCTGCGATCGGGCTGCGGCCAGCGCTGCAAGGCTTCACGGCCCTGGGCGGTCAGTTCGTAGATCCCGCGATCGGTGCGCGCGAACCAGCGATACACGTTGTGCAGCAGAATCTTAGGTGCGTTCGGCAGGTTGGGCTTCAAGTCACGCGGCCGTTTTGGGCCGTCGGCGAGTGCTGCGGCGCATGCCAATGCCTGCTGGCGATAAGCGGTCATGATCGGCGCACGTGAGCCGCCGCCGGCGACAGGATCGCCCTGCCGACGCCGATGTTCGTCGATTAGTTTCGAGCGGCGCCGGGGATCCCGACGCGGGGCCAATGCCGTCGGGCTGAGCAGCACCTGAACCTCGCCGTTCGGTCGCACGCCAAGCAGGCCAAAGCCGAGCCGACGGCAGAGATTGCGGTATCTCACGTCACTCTCGCGGCCCTTGCCGCGGGCCGACATGCATGCCGCGAGCCAGACCTCGTCGCTCGCCGCCATACGGTCGACGCCCTGGAGGATGAGCTCGAGATTGAACTTCAGCTTCAGCTCGCAGATGACGACGATCGGTGGAGAGTCGGCACTCAGCGCCAGCAGATCGCAGCCGCCGATCTCGCCCTTGACCATAAATCCCAGGCCTTCGAGGAAGGCCTTGACCGGGCTGTAGAGTGAAGTTTCGAGCATGGGCCTTTGTTGGCTGCGAATCATCCCGCCGATCGGCGGTTCAGCGCGATGATCGCTCTTTGCCGTTGAACAGGAGGTAAACGACGGGCAAACAAATGGTCAGAGCAGTGCCGCGGCCGCTTGCGAATTTGGTATGCTGGTATAATGTGTACCTGAGGTAGCATGCTCCGCGTAGCTGCGCTGGACATCGGGCGCCCGAGACATCGTCCAGGCATCGTCATTTGAGCGGCGGCTTCCCCGCGTTTTTTATCCGCCAGCCGGCGGCAATGTGCATACAAGTTAATGGGATGACGATCGTCAGGGCCGTCGTTGGAATTCAGGAGTAACGGATATATGACAACGATTGCGCTGTTTGGTGCAGGCGGCAAAATGGGTTACCGTCTGGCGACCAATTTTCGTGGATCTTCGTATACGATACGCCATGTCGAGGTCAGCGACGCCGGCCGCGAGCGGCTGAAGTCGGGCCTCGGCATCGATGCCGTCAGCGCCGATGAGGCGCTTGATGGCGCCGATGTGGTGATCCTGGCGGTGCCGGACACGCACATCGGCAAGGTTGCGGCGAGTATCGAGAGCAAGCTTGCGTCAGGCACGATGGTCGTCGTGCTCGACGCCGCGGCACCTTTCGCCGGGCATTTGCCGAAGCGGCCGGACCTGACCTATTTCGTCACCCACCCCTGCCATCCGCCGATCTTCAACGACGAGACCGACATGGCGGCCAAGAAGGACTATTTCGGCGGCGTCAAGGCCAAGCAGCATATGGTCAGCGCCTTGATGCAGGGACCGGAGGAGGATTTCGCCAAGGGTGAGGCGATCGCAAAGATCATCTGGGCGCCGGTCATGCGCTCCCATCGCGTCACTGTCGATCAGATGGCCCTGCTCGAGCCCGGCCTTTCGGAAACGGTATGCGCTTCGCTGCTCGTCGTCATGAAAGAGGCGGTCGACGAGGTGGTGGCGCGCGGGGTCGACAAGCAGGCGGCGCTCGACTTCCTGCTTGGTCATATGAACGTGCTTGGCGCCGTCATCTTCGGCGAGACCAAAGGCGTGTTCTCCGACGCCTGCAACAAGGCGATAGAGTTCGGCAAGCCGGTTCTGATGCGCGACGACTGGAAACGGGTGTTCGAGCCGGAGGAGATTGCCGCGAGCATTCAGCGCATCACTTGAGGGCAGCGACGCGTCTTTCGGAACATGTCACCTGAAATTGTCATTGACTCATTATACCAGTTGCCTTAGCTGTTCGATGGATCGGACCGTCAAGCTTCGCAGCAGGCTCAGGGTTGGATGAGTGGAGGGTAGTGGGAAGCGATCCGTCGAAGTGAAGCCGGCAAAGGCTTGTGAATCTGACGCGACCCGCCACCTACGGCCGGCTAGCGAAATCGAATGCATATAGCCTTGGGACAAGGCGCGGATTTTCAACGGGAGGAATACATGAAACTGACACGCAGAATGACGCTTGCGGCTTTCGCCGGCATGCTGGCGCTTGGCACCGCCGCACCCGCCTATGCGGCGGATTTGATCGCCATCATCACGCCCTCGCATGACAATCCGTTCTTCAAGGCGGAAGCTGTCGGCGCGGAGGCCAAGGCCAAGGAACTCGGCTACGAGGCGTTGGTGCTCGTCCATGACGACGACGCCAACAAGCAGTCCGAATTGATCGATACGGCGATCGGCCGCGGCGCCAAGGCGATCATCCTCGACAATGCCGGCGCCGACGCCACAGTCGCTGCGGTGCAGAAGGCCAAGGATGCAGGCGTTCCTTCCTTCCTGATCGATCGCGAGATCAATGCCACCGGCGTTGCCGTCGCGCAGATCGTCTCCAACAATTATCAGGGCGCCCAGCTCGGCGCGCAGGAATTCGTCAAGCTGATGGGCGAGAAGGGTAATTTCGTCGAGCTCGTCGGCAAGGAATCCGACACCAATGCCGGCATCCGCTCCAAGGGTTACCACGACGTCATCGACGACTATCCGGACCTGAAGATGGTGGCGCAGCAGTCGGCCAACTGGAGCCAGACCGAGGCCTACTCCAAGATGGAATCGATCCTCCAGGCCAATCCGGACATCAAGGGCGTGATCTCGGGCAACGACACGATGGCGATGGGCGCCTATGCGGCACTTGCCGCTGCCGGCCGCAAGGACGTGATCGTCGTCGGCTTCGACGGGTCGAACGACGTGCGCGACTCGATAACCTCCGGCGGCATCAAGGCGACGGTCCTGCAGCCGGCCTTCGCGCAGGCACAGATGGCGGTCGAGCAGGCCAACGACTTCATCAAGAACAAGAAGTCTCCGGCCGAGGAAAAGCAATTGATGGATTGCGTCCTGGTCAATGGCGACAATGCCGCCAAGCTGGAGACGTTCGCGCTGACCAACTGAGCCGGCGTAACATCAAGCGCAAGGGACGAGCTCCGGTTCGTCCCTTGCTTCCATTTCGCCCTTGCTTCCATTTCTCTGGGTGCTCCTGACCGCCATGCCGAACGAGCCGACATGTTCAACACGCTGACCCGGCCGATCCTTGTCGTGTCGTTCCTTGCAGCTATAATCAGCCTGACCGCCTGCAAGATCCTGCCGACGCCGTCAGCGGAAAACGGCGGCACTGGCTCGGCCTTCAATCCCGACAAGATGGTCGAGGACATCTGGGCGGCGAAAGCGATACCCTATCTGCAGCAGAAGGCCGGCCCGTTTCCCGAGGTTCATGCTTTGGCGAAGACCGATCCCGCCGCTGCCGGCGCCAAATACGGCAATCCGAAAAAGCAGGCGAATTCGCCGTGGACCTTCGCCGTCCGGCTCGAGGGCAAGGTCGTTGCAGCCAATACACAGTCACGCGCGGCGACAATGGACGTCGATGCCGACGGCGACGGCAAGGCGGATGCGCGGGTGCAGATCGGACCCGCCATGCGCGGTACAGCGCTGCGCGACAGCCTTGACTTCATTCAATTCAACGATTTCACCAACCAGATCGACTTCGCCCAGTTCGGCAAGGCCTTCAACGCCTACGCCGACAAGACCGTGCTTTCCAAGCTGCCGCGCGAGGCACTCCAGGGCCGAAGCGTCAAGATCCTCGGTGCCTATACGCCAGGCAGCGGCCGGGACCTGCCGCTGGTGACGCCGGCGGAGGCAGAGATCGGGCCGAAGCCATGACCGGCGATCAAGACGTCATCCTGAAGCTGGAGGATGTCTCGAAAGTCTATTCCGGCACCGTCGCGGTCAAACGTGCGAATTTCGAGGTGCGCAAGGGTGCGGTCAACGTGCTGGTCGGCGAAAACGGGGCCGGCAAATCGACGCTGATGAAGATCATCGCCGGCGTCGAGCAGCCGACGCTCGGGCGCATTCTGCTGGACGGCGAGGAGGTCTCCTTCTCGTCATCCGGGGACGCGGTAAATCGCGGCATCGGCATGGTATTCCAGGAGCTCAACCTGTTCGGCAATCTGACCGTCGCCGAAAATATTTTTGCCACCCGCGAGATCACCAACCGCTTCCGCAAGATCGACCGCAAAGAGCAGGAGCGCCGCGCGGCGGAATTTCTTGAACGCCTGGAGGCTGGCATACGGCCGGACATGCTGGTCGAGGATCTGCGCATCGGCCAGCAGCAGCTGGTCGAGATCGCCAAGGCGGTTTCGCTCGATGCGCGCATCCTGATCATGGACGAGCCGACCTCGGCGCTCAGCGCGGCGGAAGTCGAGATCCTGTTCAAGGTGATTGCCGACCTCAAGGCGGGCGGCGTGGCAATCGTCTACATCTCGCATCGGCTCGAGGAATTGATCCGCATCGGCGACACCATCACGGTGCTGCGCGACGGGCGCATCACCGGCCAGGCGGAGATGAAAGACGTCGACACCCAGTGGATCGTGCGGCAGATGATCGGCTCGGACGCCAAGGACTTCGCCAAGGCCGACGGCCATGTGCCGGGCGAAGAGATATTCCGCGCCGAGGACATTTGCCTACCGCGCCTCACCGGCGGGCTTGCGGTCGACCACGTCTCGCTGTCGCTGCGCGCCGGCGAGATCCTCGGAATCTACGGCCTGATGGGCGCCGGACGCAGTGAGCTGTTCGATTGCATTATGGGCCGCCACGGCCATTCGACCGGCGCGATATTCATTGCCGGCAAAAAGGTGCACGAGCGCGACACGACGCGGCGCATCCGGCGCGGGCTGGCGCTGATCCCCGAAGACCGCCAACGCGAAGGGCTAGTGTCGCTCCTCTCCGTCGCCAGCAATCTGACTCTGGCCAGCCTGTCGCGGTTCGTGCGCCTGTTCCACATTCGTGGTGCCGCCGAACGACAGGCGGTGACCCAGACGGTGCGCGAACTGGCCATCAAGGTCGCCGATCCGACGCAGGAAGTCTCCTCGCTGTCGGGCGGCAACCAGCAGAAGGTGGTGATCGGCAAGGCGCTGCTCACCGGACCGAAGGTGCTGCTGATGGACGAGCCGAGCCGCGGCATCGACGTCGGCGCCAAGGCCGACGTTTTCCGCACCATGCGCAAGCTGTCGCGCGACGGTCTGGGGATCCTGTTTGCTACCTCCGATCTCGACGAAGTGATGGCGTTGTCCGACCGTATCGCAGTGATGAGCAATGGAAAATTGACCGGTATCTTCGATCGCGCGGAGGCGACTGAGGCCGCGCTCGTCGCTGCCTCGGCCCTCGGCCACGGCCCGGTCCCGCACGGAGAGCAAGGCGCATGACTGACATTCCAGCCAAGGCGGTGGTCAACTCCATTTCGAGCGGCTCGGTCCTGCTGACGCTGATGAAGGCGAGGACGTTCATCGCGCTGATCGCCGTGCTGTTATTCTTCTCGATAGCTGCCCCTAATTTCCTATCGGCCGCCAATCTTATCCTGATGTCGAAGCACGTGGCGTTGAACGCATTCCTCGCAATGGGCATGACCTTCGTCATCATCACCGGCGGCATCGACCTGTCGGTCGGCTCGATCGTCGGCCTGTGCGGCATGGTGGCCGGCTATCTCGTGCTCAACGGCGTCGACCTGCAGGTCGGCTACACCATCTATTTCAACGTCTTCGAGATCGCGCTGATCACGCTTGCCGTCGGCATATTGATCGGCGCCGTCAACGGCTTGCTGATCACCAGGCTTAACGTTGCGCCGTTCATAGCCACGCTCGGCGTGCTCTATGTCGCACGCGGCCTGGCACTGCTGTCGTCCGACGGGCGCACCTTCCCCAATCTCGTCGGCAAGCCGGAGCTCGGCACCACGGGGTTCGGCTTCCTCGGCGCCGGCCGGCTGCTTGGCTTGCCGGTTTCGATATGGATATTGGTCGTCGTCGCACTGGGGGCGGCCTATCTCGCCAGATACACTCCGCTCGGCCGCCATATCTTCGCCGTTGGCGGCAATGAGCGGGCGGCGCGGATTTCGGGCGTCCGCGTCAACATGGTGAAGATGTTCGTCTACATGTTTTCCGGGTTCTGCGCGGCGATCGTCGGGCTGATCATCTCGTCCGAACTGATGGCCTCGCATCCGGCGACCGGAGAGAGCTTCGAACTCAACGCCATTGCCGCGGCAGTGCTCGGCGGCACCTCGATGTCGGGCGGACGCGGCACCATCGGCGGCACCATTGTCGGCGCCTTCGTAATCGGCATCCTTTCGGACGGGCTGGTGATGATGGGGGTGAGCTCGTTCTGGCAAATGGTAATCAAGGGCCTCGTCATCATCGTAGCCGTTGTCGTCGACCAGGCACAGCGCCGGCTGCAGAGCCGTGTCACGCTGATGCAGATGGCAAAGGCCGGCTGACATGGCGGAGCTGCGTGGCGCGCTGATCGGCTGCGGCTTCTTTGCCGTCAACCAGATGCATGCCTGGCGCGACATAGAGAGCGCTTCGATTGCCGCCATCTGCGACCGCGATCCGGACCGGTTAAGGGTCGTCGGCGACCAGTTCGGCATCTCGCGGCGCTATACCGACGCTGCTGCGCTGTTTGCCGGCGAAAGGTTGGATTTCGTCGACATCGCTACCACCGTACCAAGCCACAGAACGCTGGTGGAGATGGCGGCGCAGTATGGCGTTCCGGTAATCTGCCAAAAGCCGTTCGCGCCGTCGCTTGCCGACGCCAAGGCCATGGTGAAAGCCTGCGCCGACGCCGGCGTGCCGTTAATGGTGCATGAGAATTTTCGCTGGCAGTCGCCGATCCAGGCGGTGCGTGCGGTGCTCGACAGCGGCGAAATCGGCACCCCCTTCTTCGGACGGATCTCGTTCCGATCGGCTTATGACGTGTTTTCCGGCCAGCCCTATCTGGCGACCGGAAGGCGCTTCATTATCGAGGATCTAGGCATTCATATCCTCGACATCGCCCGCTTTCTGCTGGGCGACGTCTCGACGGTCACCGCGCGAACGGCGCGCGTCAATCCCGGCATAACCGGCGAGGACGTTGCGACGATGCTGATGGACCACACGGGCGGCGCCACTTCCATGGTCGACTGCAGCTACGCCAGCAAGCTCGCGACAGAGCCGTTCCCCGAGACGCTGATCGAGATCGACGGCAAGGATGGCACGATCCGGCTGGCGCAGGGCTACCGCCTCACCGTCACCGGCAGGAGCGGGACGGTCGTTAGCGACGTCTCGCCGCCGCTGCTGGCCTGGGCATCGCGGCCGTGGCACAACATCCAGGAAAGCGTCGTCGCCATTCAAAAACATTGGGTCGATTGCCTGACCAACGGAACCGAGCCCGCGACCTCGGGCGCGGACAACCTCAAGACATTAGCGCTGGTCGAGGCAGCGTACGCCGGCGCCGCAAGCCGGGAGCCGGTGCAACTCGACGCCTTGCTGAAATGACAGCCGACGCCTTCCTCCTCTACGGCACACGTGCCGTTGAAGCCGAACCGGTCAGGCTGCAAGCCGGCGCGCTGACGGCGGACTTCGTCAACGGCAATCTGCGCACCATTCGGCATGGCGGCACCGAAGTTCTGCGCGCTATCGCCTACATCGTCAGGGATCGCGACTGGGGCACCTACGAGCCGAGACTGGCCGATCTTGCCATCGAACAAAATGCCGAGGCTTTTTCCGTCAGCTATTCGGCAAATTGCCGGGCACCGGACGGCAGCCGGCTCGACTTCCGCGCCACCATCAAGGGCTCCGCCGATGGCAAATTGATCTTCGACGTGAGCGCTCTTCCCGACAGCGATTTCGAAACCAATCGCTGCGGCTTCTGCATCCTGCACCCGATTGCCGGCCTTGCCGGCAGCCCGGTCGCGATCGAGCATACCGATGGCAGCGTGGTCGCAACGCGGCTTCCAGAGTCGATCGATCCCTGGCAGCCTTTCAAAGACCTGCGGGCGATCACCCATGAGGTCCGGCCGGGCGTCACCGCTGAATGCCGGATGGAAGGCGACGTTTTCGAGATGGAGGACCAGCGCAACTGGTCGGATGCCTCCTACAAGACCTATGTCCGGCCGCTCGCGCTGCCATGGCCATACGTGCTGCCTGCCGGCGAGACCTTCCGCCAGACCATCAGCTTGCGGATGGAGGGTGGCGGGAAAGTGCCGGCTGCCGCGGCAAGCGCCGAACCGATTCGTGTCACGCTCGGCCAAGCCGGACCGGTGCTGCCGGATATCGGCGTGATCATCTACCCGGATGAGGTCGAGGCGGCGCTGGGCAAGCTGTCGGTGCTGTCCGAGCTTGGCCCGCAGCAATTGATGTTCCACTATGACCCGACGCGCGGCCACGAGTTCGATGCCTTGCGATCCTACGCCCGGCTCGCCGCCGCCTATCCGGTCCGGACAACGCTCGAATGTGTCATTGCCGGCGACGGCGATCTCGACGCCGAGCTTTCAGGCGTCGCCGACAGGGTGCGGCAGGCCGGGCTCAAGCTTTCGGCCATTGCCGTTTCGCCCTCGGTCGACCGGCAGTCGACGCCACCGGGCAGCGCGTGGCCGCACTGCCCGCCGCTCGAGGACGTCTATGCCGCGACGCGGCGCGCCTTTCCCGACAGCCGCCTCGGCGGCGGCATGTTCAGCTATTTCACCGAACTCAATCGCAAGCGTGTGCCGGCCGATCCGCTCGATTTCGTCACGCATTGTACCTGCCCGATCGTGCACGCCGCCGACGATCTCAGCGTCATGCAATCGTTGGAGGCGCTGCCTTCCATCACAGCCTCGGTGAGGGCGATCTTCGGGGCAAAACCCTATCGGATCGGGCCGTCGACCATTGCCATGCGCCAGAACCCCTATGGCGGTGCGACCAAGGCCAATCCCGACAGTCAGCGCATTGCCATGGCCGACCGCGACCCTCGCCATACCGGGCTGTTCGGAGCCGCATGGACGATCGGCTATGCCGCACGTGTTGCGCCGGCCGAACTGGAAATGCTGACGCTCTGCAGCTTCACCGGACCATTTGGCGTGCTGGCCTCGTCGGGCGAACCTGTCGAAGACGGTACACCCCGGCCGATTTTCCACGCGGTGAAAGGACTTTGCGATCTGGCCGGCCATGCGCATGTAGCGGCGACAACGACCGATGAGAGGCGGGTCCTGGCACTTGCCGGCCGCTCCCAGACAGGCAAGATCATCATCTGGCTGGCGAACCTTACCCCGGTCGACGTTCCGGTCGACGTTTGCGGGCTCGGCTCCGATCAGGGTCCTCTCAAGATTTGGGATGGACGACTGTCACGCCAGATTCCGCGCGATACGTCGGGCCGAGACCATCTTGTGATGACACCTTACGCAATCGTCCGGATCGGCTGAAGTCATTGCCGAGGCTCATGGGTAGCCGCACTTGCGTAGCGGTTGCGTGTAGCCGCAGCACTCCGCTGCCGAGTTGTCACCGGATTTGCTTTCGAAACTCGCCCGGTGCCATTCCAGTTGTCTTGGAAAAAAGACGGCTGAACGAGGCGACGTCCTGATAACCCACCCGATAGCAAATTTCTGAAACGCTCAGTTTCGTTTCCTCAAGCATGGACCTTGCCAACTCCAGCCGCCTTTCCTGGATCCATTTTCCCGGCGTTGTCTGGAGTTCGTCGAAAAACCTGCGAGAGAGGGTTCGCGAAGACATGCCCAATTCGGTTGCCAGAAATTTCAGATCGATTTCCGACATCTTGTCTTTCGAGAGCTCACGCAACTTGTCCTCGAATGGGCTGGCCCCGTTCGAAATTCCATCCAGGGAAAATTCGTAGGGACTCTGGAATGTGCGCGGCGGCGGGAGAACCAGAAGTTTTCGAATGATCCGCTCTTCCTTCGAGAAGCCCAGATCGATCAGCAAAGCCCTGGCGAGTTCGAGTCCGGAAAACCCGCCTCCGCATGTGTAAAGGCGGTCCTGGCGAATGAGGAGCCGGGAAGCGTCCCATCGCACTTGCGGAAACCGGCGGCTTGCCTCGGCTCTCAGCCACCAGGATATCGTCGCGCGTCTACCGTCCAATAATCCCGAATTGGCGAGCAGATAACACGCGCCGCAATGTGCTGCGATGATTGCGTCCTGCTGCTGCGCGAGCGCGATCAGCGGTTTTGAATGTTCACTCTCCTCGTCGAGCGAGCGCAGAAGCTGCGGAATCTCGACACCCGGCATGGCAACAAGAATCAGGACATCCATTTTCCGCGATGGTTGAGCTTTTGTCGGGAAGGAAATTCCGGTGCTTGATGCCGACGGCGCGCTCCTTGAAACGAACTCACAGGAGAGAACCTGCGAACGGCAGACATCATTCACAAGCTGAAACATTTCCACGAGCGTCGAGACGACGGCCGAATAGAAATTCGACGGCAGCCAGATCACAACGTGGAGGCTCCTGACAGCCATTGCGGTACTCCAGTGCCGGTCTCGGATGGCAAGCCTAGCATAGTCCTTGCAAGAATTGCCAATTCCAGAACAAGCGCGCGGGCTCCAGGAGGGCCTATGCGGGCTTGCTGATGAAAGCGGGGCCGCGGAAATCCGTGGCCGGGAAGATGCAAATGCTGAAATCGTTGAATGAAAACACGCGGCAAATACATCGGATTCAGAGGGCAACAGAAAACTGCGTCGGTCCGGGCTCAGGCTGATCTGTGGTCAGTCAGTAGGCCGAGAGCAGGTGCAGGCCGCTACGCCGGTCCGGACCTTGCTCTTGGTTTTCAGCTGCCGGAGTTCATCACGTAAAGCGCACGCGAGCGTTCGAGGTGCTTGATCATCGCCTTCTCGGCGCCATCCGCATCCTTGGCTTCGATGCGTCCGATGATCTCTTCGTGCTCGGTCAGCGTGAACTTTTCCTTGCCGGTCCAGATCAGCATTTCCGTGTGGTATTCCTTTAGCCAGCCAAGCATTGCCTCGCTGACGGCGACATAGATGGGGTTGCCGGATATTGCCGAGATCTGGGTGTGGAATTTCATGTCGGCGGATATGAAGGCTTCCGAGTCGCCACGATGGCTGCGCTGCTCTGCAACCGTTGCGCGC
The DNA here is from genome assembly GCF_040317995.1 of Mesorhizobium sp. M1334. Classification (NCBI taxonomy): domain Bacteria; kingdom Pseudomonadati; phylum Pseudomonadota; class Alphaproteobacteria; order Hyphomicrobiales; family Phyllobacteriaceae; genus Mesorhizobium; species Mesorhizobium sp. M1334. Next base: position 52,959 of record NZ_JAMYLM010000002.1, on the reverse strand, counting down.
AACCGCTGCACGTCCTCGGCGGTTGCCTTCTCCGCGGCTTCCCTGACCATGCCGCGCTCGAAGAAGATACGCGCGTTTTTGAGGTGCTCCAGCGTGTCCTTCGACGACGACAGGATGATCTTGGCGGCGCCGTCGACCTGTTTGATGATCGACTTGGCGGTCAGCTGCAGCACTTTCGCCCGCTCGCCATGCGAGATCGCGACGAGGCCCATATTGCTCAACGCCTGCATTGCCTCGCGGATCGCCGGCCTGCCGACCTCGAAGCGCTCCATCAACTCGCGCTCCGATGGCATGTCGTCACCCGGCAGCAATTCGCCGCTGGTGATCAGGCGCTTCAGTCTCAAGAATACTTCGTCGGAAAGCTTGCGCCGGACGATCGGCTCCGAACGGTTCATCGTCGCGAATCACTCCTTTGACCGGCCCCTATCTAGCATTTTCGGCGCGAATTCCGGAACGCCTGCTGCCGGCTCGTCCGGCTCTGCCCAGCCGGATAGGGCTTGCAAAGCTTATGTACTCATTATACCAGATTTCAAGGGCCAAGGAACCTTTTTCGAACCACCCCGGCAGGCCGCGCGAATATGATTGTTCTCACCTATCGCATCGAAACGCCCGGCAATATCGAGGCGCTGGCGGCCAAGATCGCAAGCGACCAGTCGACCGGAACCTTCGTCGCGCTGGCCGGCGAGACCGAAGAGCTCAAGGCCAGGGTCGCGGCGCGAGTCCTGGCGATACGGCATCTGCCCGATGCGGATCGGCCGTCTCTTCCCGAAACCGGTCCCGAAGCGCGCAATGGCCCGGTCAAGCGCGCCGACGTCGACATCGCGTTTCCGCTAGACGCCATCGGCACCGACTTGTCGGCGTTGATGACCATCGCCATCGGCGGCACATTTTCGATCAAGGGCCTGTCCGGTATCCGGATCGTCGACATGAGGCTACCCGAGGAGTACCGGGGCGCGCATCCGGGCCCGCAATTCGGCGTCACGGGCAGCCGCAGGCTGACCGGTGTCGCGGATCGTCCGATCATCGGGACCATCGTCAAGCCGGCGCTGGGGCTCCGCCCGCCCGAGACGGCCGCAATGGTGCAAGAGCTGATTGCAGCCGGCGTCGATTTCATCAAGGACGACGAGAAGCTGATGAGCCCGGCCTATTCACCGCTGTCGGAGCGGGTGAGGGCAATCATGCCGCTGATCCTCGACCACGAGCAGAAGACCGGCAAGAAGGTCATGTATGCCTTCGGCATCTCACATGCCGATCCCGACGAGATGATGCGAAACCACGACCTGGTGGCAAAGGCCGGCGGCAATTGCGCCGTGGTCAACATCAATTCGATCGGTTTCGGCGGCATGGCTTACCTTCGAAAACGCTCCAGCCTTGTGCTCCATGCCCACCGCAATGGCTGGGACATTCTCACCCGTCATCCCGGTCTTGGCATGGATTTCAAGGTCTGGCAGCAGTTCTGGCGCCTGCTTGGCGTCGACCAGTTCCAGATCAACGGCATCGCCTCGAAATACTGGGAACCCGACTGGTCCTTCGTCGAATCCTTCAAGGCGGTGGCCACGCCGATCTTTTCGCCGGCCGATTGCGCATTGCCGGTCGCCGGTTCCGGCCAGTGGGGAGGGCAGGCGCCTGAAACGTTCCAGCGAACCGGCCGGACGGTGGATCTTCTCTATCTGTGCGGCGGTGGCATCGTCAGCCACCCGGACGGGCCGGGCGCCGGCGTGCGCGCCGTGCAGCAGGCCTGGCAGGCGGCGGTCCAGGACATTCCGTTGTCGGATTATGCCTTGAGCCATGTCGAGCTGGCGCGGTCGATCGAGAAGTTCGGCGACGGCAAGGCGGCCTGACGCCATGCAGAACCTGCTTCTGAGTTATTATGGCGACGACCTGACCGGCTCGACCGACGTGATGGAGGCGCTCGAGCTCGGCGGCGTGCCGACCGTGCTGTTCATGCGCCAGCCGGACGAGGCGCTGCTTTCGCAGTTTGCGCATTGCCGCGCCGTCGGGCTGGCCGGCACCAGCCGCAGCGAGACGCCGCAGTGGATGGACACGCATCTGCGAGATGCCTTCGCCTGGCTGAAGACCCTTAACGCCGAGATCTGCCACTACAAGGTCTGCTCGACCTTCGATTCCAGCCCGGCGATCGGCAGCATCGGCCGGGCGATCGAGATCGGCTGCTCGGTTTTCCGGCAAGACGGCGTGCCGCTGGTGGTCGGCGCGCCGCAGCTGAAGCGCTACACCGCCTTCGGCCATCTGTTCGCGGCCTATCGCGAAAAATATTTCCGCATCGACCGCCATCCTGTGATGAGCCGCCATCCGATCACGCCGATGGACGAATCCGACCTGCTGATCCATCTGTCGCGCCAGACAGACCTCAGCTCGGGCCTGATCGACCTGGCAACGCTGCAGTCTGCGTCACGGTCGGAAGCATTCGACCGGCTTGTGGAGGATGGCACAGGGATCGTGCTTGTCGATGTCGACAGCCTGGAAACCCAAGCGCTTGCCGGCAAGGAGATTTGGCGCGCTCGCAAGCCGGGCAGTTATTTCGTCGTCGGCTCTTCGGGCATCGAATATGCCTTGCTGGTCGAATGGGCATCGAACCGAATCGTGGATGCCAAACCCGCCTTTTCGCCGCCGGGCGCTGCCGACAGGATCGCCGTGGTCTCGGGGAGCTGCTCGCCGACGACGGAACGACAGATCCGGCATGCCCTGGCCGAAGGCTTCGACGGGATCGAGCTCGACCCGGTCGAACTGGTTTCCGAGGCTTCGAACGACGCTATTGCGCGCGCGGTCGCAACCGGCCGCTCCAGCCTACGGGCCGGGCGGAGCATCATCCTCTACACCGCGCTCGGACCTGCGGCCGACCGCGGTGCTGAAATCGATCTCAGGGAAGGCGCCCGCCATAAGCTCGGGCGCGGCCTTGGCGAGCTTCTCCGCGAACTGACGCTTCAAGAGAAGCTGCCGCGCGTGGTCATCGCCGGCGGCGACACGTCGAGCCATGCACTTGGCCAGATGGGCGTCGACGCGCTGACGGTGCGAATGCCGCTGCCGGCATCGCCGGGCTCGCCGCTTTGTGTGGCGCATTCGCGCATAAAGGCGATCGACGGGCTGGAAATTGCCCTCAAGGGCGGGCAGGTCGGAACCGACCGCTATTTCTCCACTATTCGCGATGGAGACGGGTCGGCGGTTGAGAGCGGGGAACATCAGTTCGAATCAGTGATGCTCGATCGAGATCCAGAAACCCCAGACGTTTAGGTCGGCGGCAATGCCACTCATCCCGCTATCTTGTTCGGCCCATTGCCCTGCTTGGATGATACTGACGGGCATAGGCGACACAGGCGTCCACCGTGCTGACACAGAGCGCATCGCGGTTGTTCGGCAGGTTGTTGTCGCCGGCGTAGGCAACCTCGGCAACACGACCGTCAACCATTCGAATTTGCGTGTTGCAATAGCCGCCGGGGGCGACGTTAACGGAACCTCCGAGCGCAGGGACCGGGCCAATGGCCATGGTCGGAACCACAATGTTGAGATTGCCGCGTTGAACGACCCGCTGATAGGTCCAGATCTGGCCGGATTTGCCGACATCGGCAGTGGCGGTCGGAAAGCCGGCGCACATTCGAACGTCCGCCTCGCTAAGGCCAACCATCTCCTTGCGGGCTGCCGCCGCCGTGGCGTCTTCCCTCGCGGTGCTCGACGTGTCGTCTGGCATGACGCAGGATGACAGGATGGCGGCGCCTGCCGATAGAAGGAGAAGGGCAAGCTTTCGGGTGTGGAAAGATGTCATACCAACTTCGGATTGCACGGGAGCCCCGAATGCCAACCTAGGAAGTGAGCCAATCGAGTCAACCGGCAGAAAATTCACGAAGTCGTTTGGTACGTCATTCCGCCGCGCGCATCCGCTGCAAGAGGTTGAGGCTGCCGCCGTGACCCTCGCGCCCTATCTTCCGCCTGGGCATCGGATTTCCCAAACCGATCCCTTCTTGTCAGACGTACTGGCGCACGGTGCTGTGACTTTGGTTCGGCCGACGGTGTGCTAGTTTCCAGCCAATTGCTCCGGAGACGTCATGCCTATCAAGCTGCAAGAAATCGCCCTCGCTCTTCTGCTGTTGGTTGCCGGAACTGGGGTCGGTCATGCGGAGACGGCCCAGCGGCCGCCGCCCACAGGCGGGGTTCTCTCGCTCCTGCCACCGCCGCAGACTTCCGATCATTCGATCGTCATTGCCGGACGGACGCTCGATTACGACGCCAGGGCCGGCACGCTGTCATTACCGTCCGGCAAAGGCGATATCACCGCCGAGATTTTCTATGTCGCCTATGCTCTGCACGCCGGGAAAGAAACGGGACCGGATCCGCGTCGCCCGATCACCTTCGTTTTCAATGGCGGTCCGGGAGCAGCTTCCGCCTATCTTCATTTGGGCGCGCTCGGTCCGCGGGTTCTGGCGACAGCGGCCGATGGAAGTTTCCTGCCGCCGCCGCAGAGGCTGTTCGACAACCCCGACACTTGGCTCGACATGACCGACCTGGTCTTTGTGGACCCTGTCGGAACCGGTTACAGCCGTGAAGCGCCCGGCACGGAAGCACACAGCTTCTGGGGCGTCAGCCAGGACGCCGCGTCGATAGGCGCGTTTATCCGGCTCTATCTGGCGCAGACCAGCCGTACGGCATCGCCTGTCTTCCTGGCTGGTGAAAGCTATGGCGGCTTTCGAGCAGCATTGCTCGCCAGGAAGCTTCAGGAAGACATCGGCATCAGCCCGAGCGGCGTCGTGCTGATTTCGCCGGCGCTCGAATTCACGCTGGTGCGTCCGGACGAGTTCCAGCCGCTCCACTGGGCGCTGGAACTGCCGTCGCTGGCGGCAGTTCGCCTGCACAGCGAAGGCGTTTCCGGCCCGGCCCTGCAGGCGCGGCTGGCGGAAGTCGAACGCTATGCGCTCGGCGAATATCTGGCCGCGCTAGCCGGTGGGCTGGAGCAGGGTGGACGCCTGGCGAGCCAGCGTGTCGCCGCAATCACCGGTCTGCCGCTCGATCTCGTCCAGCGGCACTTTGCACGCATTCCCATAGGGCTGTTCGCCAAGGAGTTTGCACGGGCAAAGGGCAATGTTCTCAGCGCCTATGACGGCAACATCGCAACGGCGGACGTAGCGCCAGAGAGCCTGGGAGTCGAGGGTCCCGATCCGGTGCTCGACCGAAGCGTGCCGGCGCTTACCTCCGCTTTCGTCGGATATGTGCGTGATGAATTGAACTTCCGTACGGATATTAGCTATCGGCTTCTCAACCGCGAAGTCAGCGGCAATTGGGATTATGGAACGAGCCCGACGCGTCAGGGCTATGCGGGTGTCATGGACGACCTTCAGCAGGCGCGCACGCTGAACCCCAGCCTCGGCGTGCTGATCGTCAACGGCTACAGCGACCTGGTGACGCCGTACATGGGCTCGCGCTACCTGCTTGGTCAAATTCCTTCGCTTGCCGGCGCAAAGCCCATTCGCAGCGAGGTGCTGGAAGGCGGGCACATGATGTATCTGAGGCCGGACGGGCGGGCGGCGCTGAAGCAGGCTGCGTCCGAGCTTTACCGAACGACCCAATGAGACGATTTGCGCAAAAAAGCGTCGGATGCGCTGTTCGCCCTCTCATCAGGCCCTAGTTCCATCGCGATTGATCGGTTACACACCTAGGATGGCGTCTTTTAGCGACGTTCGACAGCGGATTAGCCGGCTCTCCAGAATCGCGCCACTGGCGCGGCGTGCTGCCGAGCGGGCCATTCGGAATACCAGGCCACACAGGCTGACAAGCCTCGTTGACCGCTGGAATGCGCTGTCGCTGGCCACGCAGTTCCTGCTCGCGGGTGGTCTATTCTCCCTGTCGGCCATGGTGGTGGTGGGGATTTCAGTCACGAACCATATAGAAACCGTGGTCACGCAGAATTCGGCTTCCGCTACGGCTCTTTACGTGGACAGCGTTATTGCACCGCTGCTTCCGGATATGCGCAAGAGCGAAGTCCTCGACGAGAGCGTAGCCCATGCGCTCGATGAAACGCTGGGACAAGGGGCACTCGGCACAAGGCTCGAATCCTTCAAGCTCTGGCGTCGCGACGGAACCATCCTGTATTCGACCGACAAGACATTGATCGGCAAGCGCTTTGAACCCAGCGACAATCTCCGGGCGGCATTCGCCGGCCAAATGGTTTCGGAGTTCGACAGGCTCGACGATCCGGACAGCGAGGCCGAAAGAGCCAGCGGCTTGCATCTCCTCGAGATCTACAATCCGGTGCTGCAGCCATGGTCGGGGGAAGTGGTGGCCGTTTCGGAATTCTACGAAGTCGCCACTGATTTTGAAAGAAACCTGCATCAGGCCCTCATTCGAACCTGGCTGGACGTTGCCGCGGTCACAGCGGCCTTCTTTCTCGGGCTGTCGGCAATCGTGTTTCGTGGCAGCCGCACGATCAGTTCGCAGAGCCGCTCGTTGAAACAGCGCATTGCCGAGCTTTCCGATCTGCTCGCTCAAAACAGATTTTTGAGGCTGCGGGTGCAGCGCGCTTCGCAGCGTGCCACCGCACTCAACGAACGCTATCTCAGGCGCATCGGCGCGGACTTGCACGATGGCCCCGCGCAACTGGTTGCTCTCGCGGCGCTGGGGATCGATAGCCCGGTCATTGCCGATCCTGCTACGCCGCAATCGAAGCGTGCGCAGGAATTGCGGGCCATCAAAGCACATCTGGACGATGCCATGCGCGAGATCAGGAGCATCAGCAAGGGCCTTGTCCTGCCGCATATAGAGCATGCCGAACTGCGTGAAATTCTCCAGATTGCCGTACAGGCGCATGAAGAACGAACCGGCGTCAAAGTAAGATTATCGATGACCGGCGGCCATACACCGCTGTCGCCAGCGGCCAGGATCTGTATCTTCCGCTTCGTCCAGGAGACGCTGAACAATGGATTCCGTCATGCCGGAGGTGAAGGTCAGTCGGTCGAGAAACATTTCGACGGCGAACGCGTTTGTATCGAAGTGTCCGACGCCGGCCCCGGCTTTGATCCACAAATCGTGCGTCCCGAGGGGCTGGGGCTTGTTGGGCTGCGCGAGCGGGTGGAAAGCCTCGGGGGCCAGTTTACCGTGACGTCCTCACAAAGTGGCACGATCGTGAAAATGGCTCTCAACATCGTTGAAATGGGGCAGACATGACAGCAGCCATCAGGCTCGCCATCGTTGACGACCACCCGCTGTTCAGGGAAGGCGTTGTGCGCACGCTCGATCAGATCGGCGGGTTCGAGATCGTCGGCGAAGGAAGCAGCAGGGATGATGCCTTGCGGATAGTCGAAGACCGGCGGCCCGACATTCTGCTGATGGACATCTCGGTGCCCGGAGGCGGCCTCAGCGTGATCGGACCGGCCCTCGAGAGCCATCCGGCACTGAAAATCGTGATGCTGACCGTTTCGGAAGAAAACCAGCACGTGATGACCGCATTGCAGAGCGGGGCAAGGGGCTATGTTCTGAAGGGGGTCGGATCGAGGACGTTGGCTACGATCCTGCGCACGGTAGCGTCGGGCGAACGATATGTCTGTCCACAATTGTCGGCACGCCTGTTGGCCGATCTGTCGGCTCAATCAAATGAGCCGGCGAAAGCCGACGGACTTGCCGAACTCACCAGCCGCGAAAGGGAGATCCTGACGCTGGTTGCCGCGGGACTGAGCAACAAGCGGATCGGGCTTCGGCTGAACCTGCATGAGAAAACGATAAAGCACCACATGACGCGAATCCTGGCCAAGCTCAACGTCAGCAACAGGACCGAAGCCGCAATGACTTTACGCGATGCGACTGAGCGCCGGCATTCGCCTGTTCGCGATCATGCTTGAGCCGAAATTGCCGCACAGGCGGCTATGTGAACCGGCCTCAGTTGATCATTTCAAGCAACCTGTCCCGATCGGAACGCGTCGCCAGGCGCCGAATGATGGTACGGCCCTTGGCATCCCGCATTTCATATTGGCCGCTATCAACGCGCTCGCTGAGGCCGTTCGAATGCACCACGCCAATGCTCGGCCCACTCACCTCGATCCGGTCTCCCGTGGTTGCATTGATAAAGAGTTTTGGCCTGCTGCCCGGGGTTACCGCAGCGGCGGGATCAGGGAGATTGTCGTCCTGCGACTTTGCTTTGCCTTTGCCGGCACCGGCGTTCGAGTTCGAATTGCCGGAGTTTCCACCCGGATTGCCGGAATTGCCGCCCCCATTCCCATTTCCGTTCCCGCCATTGCCGTTGCCGTTCCCGCCGTCTTTGGCCCAGGCGGCCTGCGGGCCGAGCGGCTGCGATAGTCCGTCGAACACGACGCGATAGGGGCTCACGACGAGAACGAAGGTCAAAACGACTACAGAAATGCCGACATGACGTCCTCGCGAAGATCCGGTCCTTCGTCTCCGGGTCGTCATCAACGAACTTGCCACTCGCATGGCGGAAATCCCCTTAATCATACGGACCTGTCGTGCTGCCTCCAGTTCGAATTCGTGTGATGCTTAAAACAATGGTTTGTATCGGTAAGGTCAAGACCCACCAGCCCCACGATGGTAACTGGTGGGTCTCGCTGGCGCAGGAAGGGACTATTTACTGCGCAAGTCTTTTGCCTTCGCTTCGTTGCGTCTCTCGGCGGGGGCGCCGAGTTCTCACCGTCAGCCAACAATAAATCCAATGGCTGCGATCCCGAAACACAGGCCAAATAACGGAAAAAGCAGCCAACGCGCCTGGTGAACGCTCGAATCCATAGCGGCCTCCTGTAACAGTCGGCATCGCAACGGGGCTCTTCTGAACTCGGTTCCTGAAACTCTCGCGTTTCGGGCTTTTGCGATAGCAGCTTCGGACCAAAGTTCGGCTGTGCAGGCCCTTGGTCGACAGGCCTACAGACTGAAGTCCCTATGCAAGGAGCCGCCTGCATTCGGCGACCTTTGTGTCCACCAGGCGGCGCGATCCACCGGTCCCTTCGAATGCTTTACCTTCCTGGCTCTATGGCGAGGCGACGTTGGTCCACTGCATGTCATTGAAACGTCACCAGTAGCGACCCATATGCGGATTGCGTCGGATGTCTCCTCCCATTGCGTCCGGCGCGTTCCCCTCTGGAGGTTACAGACCTTCACGCTTGGCCGGGCTCAACAGTCCGGCCTTTTCTTTTGGTCATCGCGTCTGGGTTGAGCATCGTCCTGCCGCAGCGCGCCGCTTCAGTTGCGAGGAGGGAGCTGCTGGACAGACCATGTGTTGCCGTCAGGATCCTCAAAGAAGACAAATCTGCCCCAGGGAAAATCCTTGATATCGCTGACCTCGATGCCTTGGGCGGCCAGATGCCGGTGCGCCTCATCGATGTCGGGCACAACCAGCTGCAGACCCCGTATGGATCCCGGGGTGCTGTCGACGATGCCTTTGCCCATGGCAATCGAACAGGCCGAACCGGGCGGCGTCAATTGCACGAAACGTATCTCGTCGCTTACCGTGTGATCATGATCGAGGTGAAAGCCGACCTTCCCAACATAAAAGGCGATGGCATTGTCGACGCCCGATACGGGGACCGGGACCAGTTCCAGCTTCCAATCCATGACAACCCTTTCGCAGCTTTCGCCAAGTGGTGCCGAACACCGTGGGCGACATCCCGCCATCTTCCCAATGCCATTGTCGGCGCGGGCCGCTCAATCGGTCAAGAGATATCCGGCAAAAGCCGGGTTCGGGCAACGTGAGGACTGGTCTCATTGCTGACGGCGTTCGGAACCGATAAGCGCAAGCTCAGTGTTGGCCAAGACGTTCTTGTGCTTTCCGCCACGCCCGAACCGGGCAGGGTGGCGGTTCGGCCGAGTTTGCCGCGCGCTATGCAGCGCGCTTCGGACCGATCGGCAATTATGCCGTGAACGCCCACGATTCGGCCTGTCTTCTTCTTGCCGCGATCAAAGACGCCAGCACTGTATCCAAGGGATATCCGAGCCGGCGCGACGTTCTGGCGGCAGTGCGCGATATCCGTTTCAAGGGAATCGCCTATCGGGAGCCCATGAAAAGGCGACAATCCGGCCGCGGTGACTGCACTCAACGTGGTGGCAAATGGCCGGTTCCGACAGATCGCCGAAATCCGGCAGATGCAGAGCGTAGAGCAGACCTGATGCCGACAGGCCTCTCCGACCGAACCGGTTTCCGCCGCTTTGCCAGGCGATTTTCACATGACCACGAAACAATTATCTCCGGTCGCCGTTTCGCCCGCAGAACCTTCGAGGAGGCGACGATGAGCGCAACCGGCTTGGACGCCTTTGACAAAACGCTGCAGATAACAAACATCTGGCTTGACGAGATCATGGTGGATCTTGGTCCGGATCGACACGTCGCCTGGCATACATTGGGCGCCGTTCTGCGAACCCTTCGGGACAGGCTGCAGATCGGACTGGCGGCTAAATTGGGAGCGGAACTGCCGCTGCTCGTGCGGGGCGCCTACTATGATCGCTATCGGCCCGCCGACATGCCCGACAAGACACGCTCGCTCGAGGAGTTCCTGCAACACATCGCCGATGAATTGAAATCGACCCGTGCTGTCGATCCCGGGGATGCGGCACGCGCGGTGCTGCGTGTGCTTGCACGGCATATCGACCTTGGCCAGTCGGCAAAGGTGCGGGATGCGCTGCCAAAGGAAATCCAGGTCCTCTGGCCTGAAAGCGTGGGCGTCAAATAGCGGCGATCCTGCTCATGCGGACGCGCGACGGACCGAAGCTTCGAACGTAAGCGCGGGTGGGTCTGGTCGACCCCGGTGACGCTATGCTCGATGGCGAGGCTTAGCTGGGCAGCCGATGTGAACTGTCGCGGCTTAACCTGGAAAGATCGTGAAACCGCCGTCGACGCGGATTACCTGCCCGTTGATGAAGCGCGCGCGCGGACCGGCGAGGAAGGCCACCGCTTCGGCGATCTCTTCCGGCTCCGCATACCGGTTCAGCGATTTCTTGCTCGAGTCCATACGCTGCGGATCGACCACGCGGCTCGCCTGGAAGCGTGCCGTCTTGGTGGCGCCAGGGCTCACCGCATTGACGCGCACGCCATCGTCGATCAATTCCTTGGCGAGGCAGCGCGTATAATGGACGACAGCCGCCTTGAGCGTCGAGTAGACCACCTCGGGCGAGCATCCGATATGCGCTGCCGCCGAGGCGATGTTGATCACCGAGCCCGAGCCGCGCTTGATCATGGGCGGAACAAAGGCCTGGCAGACCAGCATCGTGCCTATGAGATTGTTCTCGGTCAGAACCTTGATGTCTTCGTAGTCGATATCGAGTGCGTTGTTGGGATTGGGCTTTACGCCCTTGGCGCCGATGTCGCCGCCGGCGCAGTTGACCAGAATGTGCACGTCGCCGAGATCGGCCTCGATCTTCCTCTTCATTTCGGCGACAGCTTGTTTGTCGCCTATATTGCCGGTGACCGCGGTCACCCGCGTCCCATGCTTCTCCAAGCCCCGGGCAGAGTCGCCGAGATCCGCGAATTCGCCATATTGAGATGGCCGGGTCCAATCGAGGTCGTGGACCGCGACGTTTGCGCCAAGTCCGGCCAAGCGGTCGGCCATCACGCGGCCGAGGCCGCGTCCCGAGCCGGTTACGAAGGCGGTCAGGCCGCTGAGTTCTCGGGCAGTCATGCTGATTTCTCCATTGCAATGAAATCGAACTTCTTCATGTTGGCGGCGCTGCGCCGGATCATGTCGAGCTCGTACGAAACGAGCGCGCCGTCATCGTCCCGTTCCCATGGCGTGCGGTAATCGGCGTCGTCCGCAAGGCGGTTCACGCGCGCAGCACTCAGGCACGCGGCGAACTCCCGGGCGGTCTTCGGCGCATATCCGTTCCACCAGTCGTCGGTGAGCCAGCGAACGTGACGGGCCTCCAGCGCGCCTGGCTCAAGCACCGCCGTCAGCGTGTCGTGGTGCTCGCCAAGGATGGCTGCCAGTTCGGCGAATGGCACGGCGCCGTCGCCGATCGCGCAGCGGACCAGACGGTAGCCCTCATCCGTGAACTGAATGCGATAATCCTTGAGGTGAACATGGCGGACATGGGGCGCGATCCGGCGCGTGAAGGCAAGCGGCGCCTCGCCGACAGGAAAGGTGTTGCCGGTGTCGTAGGTGATGCCGACACCCGGCCTGCCGAGTTCGCAGAACGCAACCAGTTCGTCGCTGCCGAAGTCCTGATGGTTCTCGATGCCGAGCATCCAGCCCTCGGCCGCCGCACGCGGCCCCCATTCCGTCAAGGCAGCGCGAATCGTTGCGTTGAACTCACTCCATTTCGGTCCCCACGCATTGCGGTCGCCGCACAGGACAGGCGTCAGTGCGATACGGATCGTCGTCGCCTCGAGCAGGCGCGCAGCCCGAAAGGCGTTGTCCAGCGGACCTGCCACTAGAAATCCGCCGCTCACCACCGGGACGATGTCCAGCGCGGCAAGACGCCTGCGCAGGGCGACGATTTCGGCGTCAGTCAAGTCGGTCAACCAGGGTTCGTAGATCTCGAGCGTGCGTGCGCCTATTTCCTGCGCCAGCGTAATGAAGCCTTCCAGCCCCACGCCGTCCGGATTGTGCCGCGGCGTGCCGCGGCCCTGCAGTCCGAGATGATAGGTCAGTCCGTAGGGGTTGAGGCCGAGACGAAGCATCAGCTTGGCGGTTCCAATGGAGAGCGAAGAAGCGTCACTAGCGCAGACCAGCATCGACGGTAATGGACTGTTTGGTGATCATGCGGCTGTCGTCGGCTGCCAGGAAGAGCACTGTGCGTGCAATCTCCTCGCCCAGCAGGACGCGGCGGATCAATTGCCGCTGCACCGTCTGGTCGACTGCCTCCTGCGTCTTGAACCACAGCTCGCGTTGCCGCTCGGTCATGACGGCGCCGGGTTCGACCGCATTGACGCGGATGTTATCCGGTCCGAACGAGCGCGCCAAAGCACGCGTCAGCGCCACCACAGCCCCCTTGGCGGTGGCATAGGCCACCATCTGGTCCGCTCCGAAACGCCAGGCGATGGAAGAGAAGTTTATGATCGAGCCGAAGCCGAGTTCCTTCATATGCGGATGCACAGCCTGCGCGGCGAAGAAGTGATGCCTCAGATTGACGTCGAAGCTGCGGTCCCAACAGTCGGCCGTTACCGCGTCGATGGGATGGCGTTGGTCATTGGCGGCGTTGTTCACCAGGGCGGCGACCGGACCAAGCCGCGCGCGCACGCCTTCTACCGACGCCTTTAGGGCATCGACGTCGGTCACATCGCAATGGAGATATAAGGGAGCCTGCCCGGCGGCACCAGCGAGCTCGCGCACCAACGCCTCCGCTGGCTCATCTTGCACATCGAGAAAGGCTACCCGGGCGCCATTCGAGGCGAAGGCACGGACCATATCGGCGCCGATGCCGGAGGCGCCGCCGGAGATCAGCACGACCCGATCGGTCAAGCTCGGATAAGTCGCGAATTGTACGGACATCGATTACAGAAGCGCCTTGGTTGTTGGATCGAACAGACAGGCGCGCGACATATCGATGCCCAGCGTTATCGTCTCGCCCATGACGGGAGCGTCGTCCGGCTCGAAACGGCCGGTGATCTCCAGGTCACCCAGCCTGAGCACGGCAAGCGTCTCGGCCCCGGTCGGCTCGACCAGTTCGACCGGCGCCTGCATGGACGCCACAGCAGTTTTGCGCGACTTCAGGTCGGTCGTGAAACGATAGATGTGTTCCGGCCGGATACCGAGCACGACGTCCTTTGGCGCACCGGCGGGCATCGGCGCGGCAAGAGCAAGGCTGGCGTCGCTGCCGTCAGCGGCGCGTACCGAGATGCTGGTCGAGCCCGTAAGCCGGGCGGGGATGAAATTCATCGCCGGCGATCCCATGAAACCGGCAACGAACATGTTGGTCGGCCGGTCGTAGATCCGCTTCGGCGTGTCGAACTGCTGTACCGAGCCCTGGTTCATCACCGCAATGCGGGATGCAAGCGTCATCGCCTCGACCTGATCATGGGTGACGTACACCGTGGTCTTGCCGACGCGATGGTGAAGCTTCTTGATTTCGGTGCGCATATCGACGCGCAGCTTGGCGTCTAGGTTGGACAGGGGCTCGTCGAACAGAAACAGCTTCGGGTCGCGTACGAGGGCGCGCCCCATCGCGACGCGCTGCCGCTGGCCGCCCGAGAGCTGGCCGGGCTTGCGTTTAAGCAGCTGTTCGATCTGAAGGAGCGCGGCAACCCGCTGGACAGCTTCCGCCTGCGCCGCTTTTGGCACGCCGCGGCTTTCCATGCCGAAGGTGATGTTCTGGCGCACCGTCATGGTGGGATAGAGGGCGTATGACTGGAACACCATCGCAATGTCGCGGTCCTTGGGTTGCACGGAGTTAACCAGCCGGTCGCCGATCCATATCTCGCCCGACGTGACGGTTTCGAGGCCGGCGATCATGGCGAGCAAGGTTGACTTGCCGCAACCCGACGGGCCGACAAGGGCGACGAATTCTCCGGTCTTAGCCTCGAGATTGATGCCGGCAAGAATCTCGAGCGAGCCGTAGCTCTTGTGAAGGTTGCGGATCATCAACGCGGACATGGGCGACGCCTCATTTGATGGCGCCCTGGGTGAGGCCGCGCACGAAGTATTTTCCACCGAACAGATAGATCAGCAGCGGTGGCAACGCGCCGATCAGCACGGCTGCGCTCATCACATCGTAAGCACGCGCGGTCGTGCCGCCGGCCGTGAGCGCGACCAGTGCCGCGGTAATCGGCTGCTGCTGGCCTGATGTGAAGACGACGCCGAACAAATACTCGTTCCAGATGCCGGTGAACTGCCAGATGACGGTGACAATCAGAATGGGCGGCGACAGGGGCAGGATGATCTTGCGGAAGATCCGCCAGAAGCCGGCGCCGTCGATGCGTGCCGCCTTGATCAGGTCGTCCGGTATGCTGACGTAGAAATTGCGGCAGAACAGGGTGGTGAACGAGATGCCCTGGACGACGTGGATAAGCACCAGCCCGTATGTGGAATTGGTCAGGCCGAGCTTGCCGAGCAGGAACGCCCACGGCATCAGCGAAATCTGGCCGGGCATGAATACGCCAAGCAGCATCAGATTGAAGATCAGTTCGGAACCCCTGAAGCGCCATTTGGAGAGGATGTAGCCGTTCATGGCTCCGAGAATGGTCGAGATGATGGTGGCGGGGATCGTCATCGCCAGCGAGTTGAAGAAATTGCGCTTCATGCCCTCGCAGGTACCGCTGACGCAGTAGGATCCCCAGGCCTGCGCCCATGCATCGAACCGGAAGCTGCGCGGTACGGAGATGAGGCCGTTGCGGGCAATCTCCGACTGCTCGCGCAACGAGTTGAAGATCACCACCAGCAATGGCACGAGATAGACGACCGCGAAAAGCGTCAGCACGGCATAGACAAGGAAGCGGCTCCAGAAATGCCGGCGCGTGGCAGCGGCTTCCTCCGGATCAAAACGGGCATTGGGGGCAATTTCAACCATTGCGGCCCTCCGCCCGCCGGCGCCAGACGATCCACAAGGAGTACGGCACCAGCACCACCGCGACCGCCGCGAGCATCATCATCGCCGCGGCGGCACCCTCGCCGATTTGGCCGCGCTGGAACATCAGGTCGTAGACATAGATGGCGGGGAAGGTCGTGGACACGCCTGGCCCGCCCCGCGTCAGCGCCGCCACCAGGTCGAAGGTCTTGATGGCGAATTGTATCTGAATGACCGCCACCGCCAGGAATATCGGAGCGATGGTTGGCAGGATGACCCTCCGATAGGTCCGGAAAACCGACGCGCCGTCGATTTGCGCGGCTTTGACGAGATCCGGATCGACCGACCGCAGACCGGCCAGGAAAAGCGCCATTGCGAAGCCGGACGACTGCCAGATACCGGTTATGATCACCGCATAGATCGCGGTGTTGCGGTTGGCCGTCAGGGCGAAGCTGAAGTCGGTCCAGCCAAGCCCGCGAACGAAGGCCTGGATACCGTCGACAGGGTTGTACAGCCAGCTCCACACCGTACCGGTGACGATGAAGGACACCGCCAACGGATAAAGGAAGATGGTGCGCCAAACCGCCTCGCCGCGGACGCGCTGGTCGATCGCGATCGCAAGCAGCAGGCCAACCGCCATCGAGCCAACGATATAGAAGCCGCTGAACAGGAAGAGATTCGTATAGGCGATGTTCCAGCGCCGGTTTGCCCAAAGCGAAGCGTAGTTGTCCAGGCCGACGAACCCATAGGTCGGCAACAGCGACGAATTGGACAGGGAGATGTAGAGCGTCCAGAGCGTGAAGACGAAAACATAGATGAAACTCGCCGCAATCGACGGCGCCAGCACTAGAAGGGGCACCATCGTGCCCAGGCGCTCGCGCCACGGACGGGCCGCGGCAGCTACGGCTGGTACAATCAGATCATGGGTGGACATCGGGCTGCTCCGGCGAGGTCTGGCCGGGAGCTTCGCCCCTGGCCATCATCGGCAGCGTCACTTCTGCGCTTCTGCCGCATCCGCCATCGCATTGGCCGCGTCCTGCGCACTCATATCCGGCGTTGCTACAAACTCGGTGATGCTGTCCATTATTGCGCCGCGGACCTTTTGTGGCACCGTCATGTTGTGCGCCATCGAACGGACGAGCGTGCCGGCGGCGATCGAGGCTTGCAGATCCTTTTGCGAGAGTTGCTGGCAGGGATTGAAGCCGTTCGAAAGATCGACGTCGAGGCGGGCCGGGATGGACCCTTTGGTCTGATTGAAAATGGTCTGGAATTCGGGCGACAGGATGATGCTGGCAAGCAGCTTCTGTCCCTCGATGTAGTCCGGGTCCTTCTGCTTGAAGAACACGACCGAGTCCGAATTCAAGATGAAGCCGGGCTTGCCCCAATCGGTCGGCGCCTGGGCGCAGACATAGTCGGTGCCCTCCTTGAAGCCGCCGGCCGTCAGCAGGCCGATCGTCCAGTCGCCCATGATGTGGAAGGCGGCCTCGCCGCGGCCGACGAGATGCGACATGGTATCCCAGTCACGTCCATTCATGCCGGGGTCCATGTACTTCGAGGTCATGGTGCGAAACTGCTCGAAGGCCTTGACCATGCCGTCGCTGCGCATGGCATCGACGTCGCCCTCGACGAAAGCTTTCCTGTAGAGATCGAGGTCCTGACCGTACACGACCACTTCGAAGACCGTCGAGTCGGTCCAGTCGGCGGTTGAGTGTGAAATGCAGATCTTGCCGCTGGCCACGATCTTGTCGCAGGCGGCGTTGAACTCCGCCCATGTCTTCGGCATCTCGTTGACGCCCGCATCCTTCATGACCTTCGGCGATGCCCACAGCCAGTTGATGCGGTGGATGTTCATCGGCGCTGCTACCCAATTCCCGGTCGGCTTCATCACCGGCAGCAATTCGGGAGCGACGACCTTCTCCCAATTTTCCGCCTTCGCCAGGTCGTCGAGATTGGCTGTCATGCCCGTCTCGTTCCATTCGGCGATCTCGGGGCCCTTTAGCTGCACAGCGGGAGGTGCGTTGCCGGCGATCACATCGGCACGCAGTTTGGCCAATGTATTGGCCGTATGGCCTGCGATGGAGGTCTGCTGCCAGGTGCCACCCTTGGCGGTAAACATCTCGCCGAGCTTGGCGATAGCCTGGGCGTCCGATCCGGTGGCCCATTGATGCAAGAGGTTGGTCTTCGGCTCCGCGAGCGCTGTTCCGGTAATCAAGGTGAAGGCGGTAGCGGCCGCAAAGGCCGTCCTCAGGTATTTCATCGTTTTACTCCCATATGTGATGCACGGTTCGTATCGACCGCTTGTGGCCTGCGATTTGAGGTGGTGGCCGGCGAGATGCAGTAATCTCCGTTCTTTCCAAGATGACATATTTGAGCTATCAGTCAACATGCTTTGTGCTCATCATGAACAAACCTTCGCTTAGAAATTGGCTGATCGACAGGCCGTCCGCGTCGCCGGAGAGCCTGATCGTCCGATGCTTGCGCGAGCGCGGCGTGCTTTCCGCGTCGCAAATTACCCGCATTACCGGTTTGGCGCGGTCGACGGTTTCAACCGCGCTCAACGGCTTGAGAAAGTCAGGGATGGTGATCGAATCCTCGGCCCATCATGACGCGGCCAGGGGCATTGGCAGGCCGGCCACGGCATTGACGCTCAATCCCGCTGCGGGCACCTGCGTCGGCATCCACCTGGGCCTCGACGAGATGCGGTGCGTCGTCGCCGACGTCTCGCATTCTTTCGTTGCTGAACAAACTATCCCCATGGGTCTGGACTACCAGCCGCAACAGGCGGCCCAGCTCGCCAAGTCAGTAATTGCCCGATGCTACGAAGAGAACGGTCTGCCGATGGCGGGGCTCCTGGGGGTTGGGGTCTCCGTCTCGGGCCCAGTCAGCCGCGAAGGAGTGGTGCTGCGCGCGAGTATTGTTCCGACCTGGGCCGGGGTCAACATCCGCGATGTGTTCGGGCCGGTCCTCGAACAGCCGATCTTCGCCGACAATGAGAGCAACTGCTCGGCCATTGCTGAGTTGATGTGGGGTGCGGCAGTCGGCCACGACGATTTCGTGCTGTTCAAGGTCGATCTGGGCGTCGGCGGGGCCATTGTCCAGCACGGCCGGCTGGTGAGCGGCATCGCCGGCGGCGCCGGCGAATTCGGGCACATCAGCATCGATCCCGGCGGCGACCTTTGCCGGTGCGGCAATCGCGGATGCCTGGAGCTCTATGCCAGCTTCGCCCGGCCGCTCGAGCAGATTTCGCGCATCGTGCGGCGGCCGGTCACGATGGACGATGTGATCATGATGGCCGAGCAGGGCGACGTGAGGGCGCTGCGGATGATCGAGGACACCGCCGAGTTCGCCGGCCGTGGCCTTGGCCTGATCGGTTCGGTGCTCAATCCGCCGCTCATCATCATCGGCGGCCGCATGGCCTTGGCGGGCGACATTCTCCTGGCGCCACTGATCGCGTCATATGAACGCCATACGCTGATCAAGTCCCGCGATGTGGCACCTGCGCTGCGCACGCGGATAATCGTTGGCAAGCACACGGAGAACGACGCACTGCTCGGCGCGGTCGGCCTCGTGCTGCGCCACAACAGCCGGCTTCAATGACCTGACTCCGCTTCGGGTGGTACTCTGAGGCTCGTTGTTCCAAATCGGTGCGCACCCGCATCGCAGCCAAGTCCCTCAGGCCTTTGGACTGGTTCACTCTAGCGCGTTAGAGCGTGGCCGATGATGAGCGTGCCGAGAGGTGTTACAAGAATCGCGTAGGTTGATGGTGTTAACGGGCAAAGCTTGGGGGGCAGTCGTCAATGCCGTATTGCTGCAGCAGGCCGAGCCCTACCTCTCGCCCGGCCGGGAAAACTGCAAGATGAAGCAAAGCGGAGTTGTCTTGCCGCACGGCGGTGGGCGGGTGGTGCCGGCTCTCGGGATCGACGTCCATGTGTGGCGGGTTGCTCTCGATGCTCCCCTTTCGCAGTCGGACATGGCCGTGCTCAATCCAGCCGAATTGACCAGGGGCGGACGGTTTGTTTTCGAGCAGGATCAGCGGCGCCATCTGGCAGCTCATGCCGGCTTACGCCGGGTGCTGTCCATGTACACCGGCCGAGCGCCGGGAGAGCTCGATCTGCGGGAGACCCCACAGGGAAAGCCGTTCCTTGCGGACGGGCGCCTCGCCTTCAACCTTTCGCATTCGGGGGATCTTGCCCTTGTGGCCGTGGCTGCCGCCGGGCAAGTCGGCGTCGATGTCGAGCGCGTCGCCCCGCGGAGCGGCGAGATGTCCATGGCCCGTTCTCTGTTCGCGCCCGGCGAGATCGCACAACTTGAGTCACTGGCGCCAGAGGCCCGCCGCCTCATGTTCTGCCGGCTTTGGACTTGTCGCGAAGCCGTGCTCAAGGCTGCCGGCGTCGGCCTCGCCGGGGTGGGACTCGAGATTGGGATGGACGGGAGCGGCGAGGCCTATATCCTCTCGCCGCCACTGGAATTGGTTGAACCCCTCAGGCTCATTGAGTTCCGCCCAAGCGCGCACCACGTGGCCGCCGTCGCCTGGAGTGCACGCAGTCCTCAGGTCGTCGCACGCCGCTTCGATTTCGACTTGGGATTGCGTTGACGCTCCGGAACGGGCCTCGGGGACGCCTGTTTTTGGCGACGAGGATCGAGCGGACGGGTTTCTCTTCAAAAGCAGCCACATCGGCCTAAAAACTAATCAAATTGGCCTAAAAAGTAATCAAATCGGCTTAAAA
Organism: Mesorhizobium sp. M1334; assembly: GCF_040317995.1. Taxonomy (NCBI): domain Bacteria; kingdom Pseudomonadati; phylum Pseudomonadota; class Alphaproteobacteria; order Hyphomicrobiales; family Phyllobacteriaceae; genus Mesorhizobium; species Mesorhizobium sp. M1334. The sequence continues at coordinate 32,797 of NZ_JAMYLM010000002.1, read as the reverse complement.
GACACATTTTGCGATAAAAATGCTAACCTGGCGAGTTTTGCTCTTGGAGCTTCCGTTAGGACATGCACTTAAATACGCCGTGACTGTAAGTGCGCCGTGGGTTGGGCAACCCACGGTGTATACTAGGCGGGGGTCTGGGCATGAACATTCATCGTGGGGGCGATGGCCCTCAGCAGGTCATTGAGTCAACACAGCCAATCGCAGTTATCGGAATTGGTTGCCGGTTTCCTGGAGGAATCCAGGACGCGGACTCGTACTGGAACTTTCTCCTGGAGAAGAACTGCGGCATCGTCGATATCCCGGCGGATCGATGGAATGTCGATGCATTCTATGATCCGGAGCCCGATGCCCGGGGAAAGATGCGGACGCGCTGGGGTGGGTTTCTTGCCAGCGACGTTTTCGGCTTCGACCCGAGTTTCTTCGACATGTCGCCCCGCGAGGTGACAACGATGGACCCGCAGCAGCGCCTGGCGTTGCAAGTGGCCTTCGAGGCCGTCCAGGATTCCGAGCGCACATTGGCCGACCTGCGCCGCGGGCGCACCGGCGTGTTCATCGGAATCTCGACCAACGATTTCGCGCAGAACCTGCGCCGCGGACGTGTCGGTGGTGGGGATATTTTTGCCGGCACCGGTTCGGCGTTCTCGATCGCGGCCAACCGAATATCCCACCGTTTCGATCTGAAAGGGCCGAGTATCGCCGTCGACACGGCATGCTCGTCGGCGCTCGTTGCCATCGACCAAGCGGTGCGCCACCTGAGCACCGGCACCTGTGAGACGGCGCTCGCCGGCGGCGTCAACTGCATGCTCGATCCAGGCCCGTTTATCGCATTCTCCAGCGCCAACATGCTTTCGCCGACCGGCGGTATCTACACCTTCGACGAAAGGGCGGACGGGTTCGTGCGCGGCGAAGGCTGCGGTTTCGTTTTGCTGAAGCCTCTTGACCGGGCAATTGCCGACGGCGACCGGATCTATGGCGTGATCCGTCATTCGATGGTCAATCAGGACGGGTATACGCCCACCCTGACCTCGCCGAGCGGGGAAGCACAGCAAGCGATGCTGGAGGCGCTGGTGGAAGGCGCCGCCATCGATCCGGCCGATGTCGACTATGTCGAGGCCCATGGGACAGGCACGCCGGTCGGCGATCCGATCGAGGCGGCTGCCATCGGCCGCGTGTTCGGTGTGAATTCACGGTCAAAGCCGGCCTATGTCGGATCGTTCAAGCCCAATCTCGGCCACCTCGAATCGGCGTCCGGTATTGCGGGTTTCATCAAGACGGTGCTGACGGCGGGAAAGGGCATCGTGCTGCCGAACCGGAATTTCGAGCGCCCGAATCCGAGCATTCCGTTCGACGCGCTCAACATCGCTGTAGCAACGACGCCGACGCCGATCGACCATCACGGCCGGCCGGTCCTGGCCGTCGTCAACTCCTTCGGCTTTGGCGGTACCAATGCCTCCATCGCAGTGGAAGGATGGCGGGGGTTGTCCGCGAACGCCAACCGTGCGCCAAGGCCGGTGACAGCGGGCCATCCGATAGCCGTCCCGATCTCGGCCGGCAGCACGGCCGGACTCGAACTGTGGGCAGGCCGTCTAGCCGATGCGCTGGAGGAGGGGGGCTCCCTTGCGAAGACCCCGGTCGAAGACATCACCGCCTATTTGAGCAGCACGCGCGATAACTTCGCGCAACGGGCAGCGCTCATCGTCGAGCCGGAGCGTGCCGCGCTCCAGGCCCAACTGCGCGCATTAGCTAAGGGAGCCATCGAGCAAAGCGCGGAAGGGCCGACCATCATCACCGGGAGGGCATCCGACCGTCGGCTCGCCATCGCCTTCTCGGGCCAGGGCGGCCAGTGGTGGGCCATGGCGCGCCGCCTGTTGAAGGAAGACCGTGCGTTTCGCCGAACCGCCGAGATGTTCGACGAAGTGCTGCGTCCGATGGTCGGCTGGTCGACCGTCGAGGAGATGCTGCGGGACGAGACGAAGACCCGCATCAACGATGCCGACGTTACCCAGGCATCCATCTTCACCACGCAGATATCCCTCTACGAGCGCTGGACAAAGGCCGGCGTGCGGCCTGAGCTTCTGATCGGCCACAGCTTCGGCGAGGTCGCGGCCACCTACGTTTCAGGTATCATCGATATCGAGACGGCGGCTCGCATCATTGCCAAACGCGGCCTCATCCCGCTGAAGAGCGAGCGGCGCGGTGCAATGGCCACGATAGGGCTGACGGTCCATCAACTCGAACCTTTGCTGCCCGGTGACGAAAGCGTTGTCATTGCCGCCTACAACGGCCCGATCGCGCAAACGATTTCCGGCATGGAGGACGCGGTGCTTGGCGTGCTGGCCAAGGTCGCGGAAGCCTATCCCGATGCGACGGCCCGCCGGATGACCATGGATTTCGGATGGCACAGCGCGCATCTGGAAGACTGCAAGGAATGGTTCCTCGGCGAACTGGGTCCGGTCGCCTGGAAAGAAGGCCGTCTGCCGATCATCTCGACGGTCACCGGCATATTCGAGACGAAGTTCGACGCCGACTACTGGTGGGCCAATTTGCGCCAACCCGTCAGCTTTACCAAGGCCTTGGATTTCACCCTCGATTTCGGCATCAATACTTTCCTGGAAATAGGTCCGCACCGCACGCTGACGCCGCTCATCCGAGGCATCTCGCAGGAGCGCGGGGTAGACGCCGCCGCGGTGAACTCGCTCGATCGCAAAACTGACGATTTCTGGACGCTGGCGCGGGCCGAGGGCAGCCTTCATGTTGCCGGCGTCGAATTCGACCGGCCGAAATCGTTGAGTGGCCACGTGGCCGTTCCCAAGTTACCCTGGAACAACCAGCGCCTGCTGAATACATCCGAGGAAACCAAGAACTTCCTGTTCGAGGCACCCCGGCACGCACTGCTTGGATGGCGCGACTTCACTGCGGCGCCGTCCTGGACGAACGAAATCACGCTCAGAGGCTTCAAATTCCTGGCTGACCATCGGGTCAGCGGCGATTGCCTCTTCCCGGCCGTCGGTTACATCGAAATCATGGGGGCCGCACTGCGCGACCATTTCGGCTCTGAGTCCGTGGAACTGCGTGATTTCAAACTGTACGAAGCGCTTTCCATCGCGGAGGACGACGTCGTACTGTTTACGACGACGTTCGATCCGGTCGGTAGCAGGCTGCGCATCGCCACGTTCCATCGAGGTTCGGAGGATGGCTGGAGGACGCGTGCCGAAGCTTATGGCTTCAGCCACAAATATGAACTTGCACCAGCTCCTGCCGACCTGCTGCTGGATCGCCCGAACCTAGTCGAAAAGACGGAATTCTACCGTCTCGCCGAACGGCACGGGCTTGAATACGGTCCCTATTTCCAGTCGGTGAACGCACTCGACATTGTCGGCGACCGCCTGGTTGCCAAGCTGTCAAGCAAGGATCCCAACTTGGCGAAGCAGTATTTCGCCTTCCCCGGATTGCTGGACGCGGTGCTCCAGGCCGGCATCGGCCTGGCTTCACATCGAGACGGCGTGTGGGTTCCAGGTGAATCGCTGCCGCCGGCTAATGAAGACAAGGCCCAGTATCAGTTGCGCCTGCCGACCGGCGCCCGCAAGATCCTGCTGGGCGCTCCTTTGACGCCCGAGGTGATCGTCGACATCCAGCCGGGTCTCGACCCGTACTCGATTCGGTTCAGCGTGTTCTCGCCGGAAGGGCAGCCGCTCATCGTTCTCGACAACCTTCAGACCAAGGCGCTGGGCAAGGTCAGGAGCAGCAGGGCCAAGCAAGGTGCCGGCTCGGGCTCCAGTGTTTTCGAGGAGCATTTCGAGAAGCAGGAAGCCAAACCGGCAGCGCCCTCATTGCGTTGCGCCCACTGGTTGGTGGTGGGTGATGGAACGCAGCGCCTCGAAGCGACATTGGCTGAGCTGGTTAGCCGCGGAGCGACGGTCGAGGTCGCAAACCCCGCGCCGTTCCTGAACCTCGATGCGGATGAAGCGCTCGCCACGATCCGGGCATTCATGACCAAATCGGGTGGGACAGGTGGCATCCTGTTCAGCGCCGCCACCCCCGAAAAACTCGACGACAAAGCAGGCGGGGACGAGCTTCTCGCCAGGATCACGCCTATCGTGCACCAATTGATCACGCTTGGAAAAGTCATCGACCGGCTGCACAGTTCGTCCGAACAGCGGCCCGAACTGGTTGTCGTCACGTCCGGCAGCCGGCTTGTGCAAGGTGACCAGCCGATGAGCCTTTCAGGCCTGAGTGAGAGCGCCTTAATCGGCATTGCTCGCACAATGGCAAACGAGTTCAAAGGTTTGGGCATCCGCCTTATCGATGCGGATCCCACATCGTTGCAGTCGGGGGTGAGCATTTCGGGCGCCGTGCTGGAGGAAACCGCAGAGACGGAATTCATCCTGCGTGGCGCCGAACGCTATGTCCCGCGGCTGGAGCAACTGGCTTTGCACGAAGTGGCGCCGTTGCGGCGGACGCTGGAGACCGCGCGGGATTCTTCCAACTTCGCCGTCACCATGACGGGGCCTGGCACCATCGACAACATCGTACTACGCGAAATCGCCGATCCCGAATTGGCGCCAGACGAGGTCATGGTCGAGGTCGCCGCGGTCGGATTGAACTTCCGCGACATCATGGCGGCCACCAGCATCTTGCCGGACGAGTTGGAGAATGACGAGGCATACTGGCGCAATCTCGGGCTGGAGTTCGCCGGCACCGTCCGCAGGGTCGGCGAACGGGTGACCAATCTCAAGCCCGGCGATCGCATCATGGGTATGGGCAAGGGCTACCTCAGACGCTTCGCCAAGCTCCGGGCGGATCTCGCCATGCGCGTACCCGATGGTATTGATCTGATCCAGGCCGCGACCCTCCCGACAGCCTTCCTTACCGCTCACTACGCTCTCAAACATATCGGCCGATTGGCACAGGACGAAACCGCGCTGATCCATCTGGCTTCGGGTGGTGTCGGGCTCGCCGCCATCCAGGTCGCGCATGATGTGGGGGCTCGAGTCTTCGGCACTGCAGGCAGCGACACAAAACGCGCCTTCCTGAAGACATGGGGCGTGGATGAGGTCATGAACTCGCGCGCTCTCGATTTCGCCGACGAGGTGCGTTCCCTTACGCGTGGCCGCGGCGTCGACGTGGTGCTGAACGCGCTGTCTGGCAACGGCATCGACAAGAGTCTGGAGTGCCTGGCGCCCTTCGGCAGGATGGTCGAAATCGGCAAGCGCGATCTCGCCGACGACAAGCCGATCGGGCTTCGCTCGCTTTATCGCAACAACGCCTATTCGGTCATCGATCTCTCGACGCTCCCCGTCGAGAAGGAGAGCCTCTTCAGGCAATTGCTGGTGGAGGTGGAGGCTAAGGTGGCCGCCGGCGTCTATAAGCCGCTGGAGGCGACCCGCTTCCCGGCATCGCGCGCGGCAGAAGCCATGCGCATGCTTTCGCGAGCGCTGCACATCGGTAAGGTGATCGTCACTTTCGACGAACCTTCCGTGGACATCGAACTTGACCTCGGCGCACAGTTCGCCGTCTCCGCTCAGGCTTCCTACCTCGTCACTGGTGGGCTCAAGGGATTTGGCGTTGCGATCGCCGAGTGGCTCAGTCAGAAAGGCGCGGGAACCATCATCCTTGCCAATCGAAGCGGTGTTCCAGATGCCGAAGCGGCTGTGGCCATCGAGATCATGGAGCAACGTGGCACGCGCATCGTTCGCGCCGCTCTGGACGTGACCGATGCTACTGCCGTCGGCAGGCTGATCGGCGAATATGCTGGGGGTGACGCTCCTCTGCGCGGCATCGTGCACGGCGCCGCGGTGATCGAGGACGCTTTCGTCTCGCAGCTCGATGCAGGCAAGATCGACCGCGTGCTGAGGCCGAAGATAGCCGGCGGGTGGAACTTGCATGTCGCCGTTGTCGAACACGATATTCCGCTGGATTACTTCGTGAATTTCTCGTCGATCGCGCAGGTTATCGGTTCGTCTGGGCAGGCCAACTACACAGCGGCCAACTCTGTTTTGGACGCAATCGCCACGTACCGCAGGGGTCGCAACCTGGCCGGCTCGTCCACCGCCTGGGGCATGATCGCCGGCAGTGGATTCGTTGCCAGGTCGGAAGCAATGACCAACTATCTCGATAGCGTAGGCATCAAGCCGGTTCAGGATTCTGAAGCGGCGGCGGCCCTGTCCTATCTTGTGCGCGCCAGATCGGAGAATCTCGGCTTTGCCAATATCGACTGGGCTGCGATCGCTCGCACGAACCCCGGCGCAGCGACGAATCCGAGGATTTCGCCGCTGCTTGGAGACAGAACCGGAGGGCGGTCTCGCATTCAGGCCGAGCTTGCAGCCGCGCCGCGCGAGGCGTGGGACGACCTGCTCGCCGACATGATCCGGCGCGAAGTGGCGAAAGTCCTCAAGGTCGAGGCAAGCGCCTTGGCGGATGACCGCAAGCTCAGTGAGCTCGGTCTCGACTCCCTCTCATCGTTCGAACTGAAAAACCGCGTCGAGGCTCAGGTCGAAGTCGACATCCCTGTCGCCAAGTTCCTGCAAGCGCCGACGATCGCGGGACTGTCGCGCCTCGTTGCTTCCGCTTTTGAGGCGAAGCTGAAGGCGTCCGCCTTGCAGGTCCTGGCCGCACAAGCGAGTTCCGATGGCGTTGCAGCGCAGGAAGCCTTCCGGCCTCTTGGCCGCCAGGTCAATGCGATGATGCTGGACGGACTGCCGATGTCGTCGGCGGTCGCAAAGGCGGACAATCAGATCCTGGTCGAGACGAGTATTGAGCCTGGCGTGTCGCTGGCCGCGCTTGCGACAAGATTGGCGCGACTGGTCGAGCGACACGACGCGCTCCGGATGACCGGTGCGATATCGGCGTCCGGCGCCGTGGAGATAGGCTTCGAGGCTCAACCGATTGTTGAAGTGCTTTCGCCGGGCGGTCGTTTGGGCGATGTGGCGCTGCCTGGTCCGCTATGGCGGATCGGCGCGTGGCAGCGGCAGGATGGCGGTCACGAGCTACAAATCCGGGCTCATCGCGCGGCTGCGGACACGTTGTCGGTTCATCTTTTGCTTGCGCAGCTTGTGCAAGGCGAAGCAGAAGCGGTCGAAGCAGGGCCTAGTTTTACCGACTACGCGCGCGCAGCTCATCCGATGCCCGGATCGAGCGAGTATCGTCGCGACCTCGCCTATTGGAAGGAGATACTTCACCACGCGCCTGCGATCGCACCGATCCCCGGCCGCAGTCGTGCCGCGTCTCCCGTCGGTATGGGAACCAACAGGGGCCGTGTCGGGTTGCTGGAGATCACGCTTCCAGCAGCAGCATTCGCATCGGGATCGGAGTTGACGGCCGCGCGCTTTCTGGCCGCCTATGCCAAGGCCTTGGCAAGCCGCCTCTCGCTCCGATCAATCGTCGTCGACCGCTGGTATAGCGAGCGCGGGCAGGGAGCACCAAGCGGATTGATAGGCCCCTTGGATGGGTCCTATCCGATTGTCCTGCGAGCCATGAATGAACTCGGTTACGATCTGCTGAGGAAGGTCGAGCGTGCCGACGCAAACGGCCACGCGCATCGGTCAATGGATACGTCGTCTCTGGAACTGGCGCTCGAAGAAGATCTGCGCATTCGCCATGTTTCGCTGCGCCAATTCGGCTTCGCTTTTCTCGACCGTAGCCAAGTTACGGCGCTCGCCGCCTTGGACCATCCTCTCGATGCGATCCCCGCATCCGCGCACGAGATACAATTGTCCGTAGCGACCAGCGAAGCCGGCGTTGTCTGCCGGCTGACCGTGGATCTCGACGTTGTCGAAGAAGCAGCAGCGCGGTTGCTACTCGATCAGTTTCTCGACGAGCTTTCCTCCGAGCTCGAAACGTCAGGCCGCCTGGTGCCCATCGCAATGGGCTGGAGTCTGCGCGAGTGGTCCGGTCAGCCGAGTGGAGGCCAGGATGTCGAGCGCTCACCGCTCAACGGCGTGCCCAACGTCGAAAGAGAGATAGCAGTAACTAGCACGCAATTGGGATTACTGCGTTTCCAGGAACATCCAGACGCGACTTCGCATGCGCGTGCCGCATTCATTGTAAGCAAGGAGTTCAAGATCCGGCCGCAAATGGACGCCGATCGTCTCAGACGGGCGATCGAAACGGTCATGGCGCGACACGAGGTGATGCGTACCCGGTTCTTCCGCAAGGGGGCTAGATACGGCGCGTATCTGGAAAGGACCCCGACCGATTTCTTCAGGGTCGAGCAAGTCGCCGACGAATCCGAAGCGTTAGAGCGCGCAACCGAACTCGCGCAGGAAGGCATAGATATCCAGGCGCCGATGTTCCGTGTCACCGTCATCCGGTTCGGCTCCGAGAGCGACCTTATCGTCGCCAAGGCACATCATCTCGTTGTTGACGGCTATTCCCTCGGCCTCATCGTCGAGGAAACAGTCAAGGCTTATCTCGGCCTGCCTCTTGATCCGGTGGAAATGAGTATCGACCGATTCATCCGGGATTTCGACCATGTCGGAAAGCCTGGTTCGTTCGAACGGCGCGACGCATTCCTGCGCAAGGTATTCGCCGAGCCCTTGCCGCAAATTCCCAATCTCGGGCGCAAGGCGAAAGGCCGCCGGACGAATGTCAACCTGATCGATTGCAGCCTTAGCGAGGACGTGACGCTCTCGATAGCCAGCGACCAGCAGGATGCGCTGCGCAAGCGTGCCAGGGCAGCCGGCACGACGGAAACGGCCATGATCATCGCGGCCTTTGCGCAGACCATCGGGTCGCGCGGCGGCGTGGACGATATGGTGATGCAGGTTCCAGCAGCGTTGCGCCACGACCGGCGGCTGGAGAACTATGTCAATTTCGTCGCCTCGGACGTCCCTGTGCGTACGCGGCTGTCTCGGTTCGAGACAATCGAAGCGTTAGCCGGTTCGCTCGGAGAAGGGATCGAAGAGGCTATCCAGTTCGCGCCCTTCATGGATTCGAACTACTTCGGAGACGTGCATGACGAAGTCGTGGCCAAGGGCTCCTATACCTCCCTCTTCGTCGCCGGCACCCAAACAGTCGACAGATGGACACGCGCCACGCAGTCGGCCCCCCTTCAAAGGGCCCATGCCGGTGGCGAACTTGATCTCGGCATGTTCAAAGTGACGCCCCTGCCTGACATGCGACGAGAAAAACCACGTACCAGCGAGATGGATCTGCGTACCTTTCCGACCGCGAACGGTCTTGGTCTGACCTTGATATTCGACCAATTGGGCTATGACCGTGCAGAAGCAGAAGATATCCTGAGGGAAGTCATCGAACGACTGTTGGCTGGGCAACCGGCGGTCGATGCAGCCGAGCAGGCGGCGATATAGTGATGCGTCGATTCAGGGGTCAGCGGGGCCGGTGGAAGCCGGTGCAGGTAAAAGGCACGTGATTCGCTTCATCTTAATCTTGTTTGCCGTTCTGGCGGCAGTCGGGCTCTTTTCTGGTTGGTATATCTGGCCTGCTCAGGTGGAGTCCTATGTCGCCCAGCGAAGGCTGATCGCGCGTGAAATCGCCGGACCCGGCCTCCTTGGTGCAACCAACCAGGTCGTCGTGACGGCAAGGATCCAGGCATTCCTGGCCGACGTTCGCGTCGACCGGAATGACGAGGTAAAGACCGGCGATATCCTCGCCACGCTAAACGCGACTGAAATCGAGTATCAGCTTGCCGCAGCGGTCGCCAACGACCGGGCCGCGGCGGAGAGCGTGCGCGAGGCCGAATTGGAGCGTGACCGGCTGGTTATCGCCGCCCGTACTGCAAAGGCAGATCTGGATCGCAGGAAGAGCCTGCTCGCCAGCAAATCGATTTCTCAGGCCGAGTTCGACCTCTTCGAAGGCACCCAGAAGCAAGCCGAGGCCGCATTGGCGCGAGCGACCGCTAGCATCGAGCGCGCAAAGGCCCAGGCCGCGGCCGCCTCCGCCGAGGTCGAGCAGATACGGAGCCGTTTCGGCGAAACCTCGATACGCTCGCCTGTCAATGGGGTGGTGGTTTCCCGCAGCCGCACGGTGGGAGACCTGCTTTCTCCGGGCGTCGAACTGATGCAGATCGTCGACCCGACGTCATTGCTGGTCATGGCGCGCTTCGACGAATCCGCGATGGGGTCGCTTCGGCCGGGGCAAGTAGCCAAAGTCACCTTCTCATCGGATCCGCAACGGCCCTACGCTGCTTCCATTGCGCGGATCGGCCGGCAGGTCGATCAAGAGACGCGCGAGTTCACGGTCGATCTTAAATTGCGCGAGGTGCCGGCGAACTGGGCTGTGGGTCAGCGTGCAAGCGTCACCATCCAAGCGGAATCGCCGTCACCGGGCATCGCGGTGCCACAGCGATTCCTGGCGAGAAACCAGGGACGGGTGGGTCTTTGGATTGCACATGACGGGCGGGCCTATTGGGCTCCTGTTTCGCTGGGCTACTCCAGCGGCACCGATATCGAGATCACGCGCGGCCTAAAGGTCGGCGATGTCGTGCTCAGTCCGACAGGCCGCTTCCAGTACCAAGCGGTTAACCTCCAGGCATTGAGCAGGTGAATCTCGCGGTCAAAGATATCAGGCATAACCTGCTGAGGTTCATCCTGACCGTTTTCGGCGTCGGCCTGCTGATGGCGGCGACGATCGGCATGCTGGGCATGTATCGCGGCATCGTCTACGAAGCCTTGATCGTGATCGACGGCATTGGTGCCGACCTCTGGGTCGTCGAAGGGGGAAAGTCCGGACCGTTCGCCGAATCCTCCGCCGTACCGGCCAATCTCGATCGCCGCGTGGCCGGTGTGGCCGGTGTGGCGGCAACGCGGCGGTTCATCCAATACAACCAGCAGTTCGAAATTGACGGGCTTCCGCTGCGAATGTCCGTCACTGGTGTGGACTATCCAAGCGACAGTGGCAGCTGGATACCGTTGATCGCCGGCCGGTACTTCCAATCAAATCGCTACGAGGCCATAGCCGACAAGACTTTAGGCCTGGTTGTGGGTGACGAGATCCGGCTTGGACGAGATAGCTATACGATTGTCGGCGTGTCGGCCGGGCAGGTCGACATGGGTGGCGACGGATTGTTGTTCGTCACCATCCCGGACGCGCAGGTCATCAACCGACTGCTGCCCAGCGAGGCGATCCTCCTCAACCGTGCGGCCAAGGGCAAGACGCGCATGGGTCTCGGCGACGAGACCGGAAGTGTCGCTGCGGTCATCGTCGAAACTCTCCCGGGCGCTGACAAGGAGGTCGTGCGTGACTCGATCAAACGCTGGGGCGACGTCGAGGTCCTCACGCAGCAGGACCAGGAAACGCTTCTACTGGACGGCCGCCTCGGCAAGCTCCGCGTCCAGATCCTGGCTTTCACGACGATGACGCTGCTGATCTGCTGCGCCGTCATAGCACTGACCATCTATACGATGACAATCGAGAAGGTCGCGCAGATAGCACTTCTGAAGCTGATCGGCGCCCGTGACCGGGTGATCATCGGCATGATTGCGCAGCAGGCGGGGTTGATCGGCTTTTGCAGCCTCGTTCTGGCCATAGCCATCTCGTTTACGATCTATCCGAGATTTCCGAGAACTGTGCTGATGACCGAATCCGATCTTGGCGTGTTGTCGTTCGTGCTGATGGCACTCAGCCTTGCGGCCAGCTGGTTTGCGATTCGTCGCGCGCTCGCGGTCCGTGCCCAGGAAGTGTTGGCCTGATGTCGAAGCGCCGCCTCGCCACGCTGGAGGTTCGGAACGCCAGCAAGGTCTACGAGAGCGGCGGCTCGCCGGTCACCGCGTTGGCGGCAGGTTCGCTGACCTTGAGCCCCGGCAGTGTTACCGGCATCGTCGGGCCCAGCGGCTCCGGCAAGACGACGCTGCTGATGATCGCCGGTCTGCTGGAGACACCGACAACGGGAGAGGTCCTGTTCGACGGTAAGGTGATTTCGCGTCCCGGTGCGAAGCTCAACGAGCTACGGGCCTTCAGGCGGACCCATCTTGGGTTTGTGTTCCAGAAGGCGAACCTGATCCCCTTTCTCACGGCCGCCGAAAACATTGCCATCGCCATGCAGGTCAACGATGTCGGTCGCCAGCAGGCGCAGGCGCGAGCCAGCCGGCTTCTCGCCGCGTTGGGCATCGAACATCGCGGCTCCAATTATCCTTCCCAGCTTTCCGGCGGCGAACAGCAGCGCGTTTCAATCGCCAGGGCCTTGGCAAACGATCCCACCGTTATTCTAGCCGACGAACCTACCGCCGCACTGGATGGTACACGGGCGGAGATGGTGATGAAGGTTTTCAGGCATCTGGCGGACAGCCGCAATGTCGCGATCTGCGTTGTGACCCACGATACGCGCTGGAAAACTTATTTCGATTCGATGCTCGAGCTCGAGGATGGGCGGGCACGAGAGCCGTCTCCCTTTGGCATGATGGCTGAACGGCATTGATCACCGCTCGACGCGGCCATGGCGGTGTTCCCGCTGAGAAGATGTTATGGCGATCCAACACGCGCCGCCTTCAATGTCATGGGCTGCACCGGCCGAAAGGACTGTCAAAGACTTACGAGTTGCTGGCCGCAGCGGCGGTGCTGAGGTTCACTACGCGACACGCACCGTGCGCTGCCTCGGCTTGATCGCGGTGGCGAGCAGCAGGCCGGCGATGATGAGGGCGGCGCCGGCGAGATCGTAGTCGTGCAAGCTTTCGCCGAGGAACAGATAAGCGAGAACGGCGACGAAGGCGGTCTGCAGATAGAGCAGCATGCTGGCGCGCCCGGCGCCAAGCGTCTCGACGCTACGGTTGTAGAGATAGTACATCAGAGCGCCGCCCGGGCCAGCAACATAGGCGAGGGCCAGCAGGCCGTTCGCATGCAGCGCCGAACGATCCCCGGAAAACAGTTCCCAGAGATAAAGGGGCAGTGCGGCCAGCGCGCCGGCTCCCAGCAGCAGGACCACCATCGGCAGAAGCTCGATAGCGAATTTGGCTCGACGCAGCAGCACGGTGTAGAGGCCCCAGCAAAACGCGCTGCCGACGATCCACAACTCGCCGGGATTGAACTGCAGCTGCATCAGCGCAGCAAGGTCGCCGCGCGCCACGATCAGCACCATCCCGGCCAGAGCGACCAGCGCTCCAAGCGCTTTCCAGACACCGAGGGGCTCGCCGAGCACGAAGCGGGCAAGCACCATCGTCATGATCGGCGACAGCGCCATGATGATGCCGGCGGTTGTCGCGTTGGTGTAGTTGAGGCCCGTGTAGATCATGCCCTGACACAAGGTCAGCCCGATGGCGCCGATGACCAGCACCTCGATCACCCGGGAATGGATCAGCACGAGCATCGCCCCGTGATGACGATGGACGATAGGCAGCAGGATCGCGCAGGCAAGCGTCAGCCGCCAGAAGCAGAGCGCCCAGGGCGGCATCTCGGGGGCAACCCACTTGGCGGCGATATAGACGCCGGCCGACAGGAGCCAGCAGAGCGTCGCGAGGGAATAGGCGAGCGGAAGTGATGCGCCGGGTGTCGCCTTCGCTACACTTGGATGTGCTATCGGCAGCGATTGGATATCCGTCTCCTCCCATCGCAGACTTTAGCAGATTTGCAGCGCCTTGCTAAGCAGCGACAACAGCTGTTTCACCAGCCAGTGCAATCGGTGGGTCATTGTGGGTCCCGCCGTTCACGGTCTCGTTCCATTCCAACGCATGTTGGCCCATGAGCAACTCGATACCGAAAAGCGCAAGCCGTATCGATTTCGCGCGATACGAATGTGAGATTCATATCGCGCGACAGATATTCGGGCGGTTGCCACAATCTCCTCGCGCCATATTTCTACCGAGAGCAGATCTGTCGCGAATTCCTGGCCCTCGGATCACGCGCCGCTGTTTCGAAGCAATTGGAAGAATAAGCCACTGACTTCCGTTTGCACAAAGAGCGCGACACAGATCCATGCGGAGGACGTCCGATGCATGCCGGCTTCCGAGGAAGCGTACTCGTGGCGGTATTGGGAGCCGTCATGGCGAGCTGCGTCGGTATTCCGGCGCAAAAAACCGGGCCGGCGCAAAAAACCGGGGCAATAACCGGCTATGGCCCCAACCCCACCTTACCGAAACCAAGACCGACGCTGATCCCGACTGTTAACATCGCCGAGGCGAAAGGCTGGCAGAAAGGAGGTATGCCGACCCCGGCGAAGGGGCTGACAGTGAACGCCTTCGCCACCGGCCTCGACCATCCGCGCTGGCTGCATGTGCTTCCGAACGGCGACGTGCTGGTTGCTGAAACCAATGCCCCTGCCAAGCATGACGAAGGCTTTAGTCTCAGAAAGGTCTTCATGGACCTGGCTATGAAGCGGGCCGGCGCCGCGACCAAAAGTGCTAACCGCATCACGCTCCTGCGCGACACAGATGGCGATGGCATTGCGGATGTGCGCACGACGTTCGCGGGAGGCCTCAATTCGCCCTTCGGCATGACGCTGTCCAAAGGCAAGCTCTTTGTCGCGAATACCGACGCGCTCGTCGCTTTCCCCTACTCCAACGGCCAGACCCGAGCCGGCACGTCGCCGGAAAAGATCATCGACTTGCCGGCCGGGGACCTCAACCATCATTGGACCAAGGACGTGATCGCAAGTCCCGATGGACGCAAGCTCTATGTCACCGTTGGTTCCAACAGCAACGTTGGAGAAAACGGCATAGCCGCGGAGAAGAACCGCGCGGCTGTCCTTGAAGTGGATCGGTCGAGCCGTCGTACTCGGGTCTTCGCCTCGGGCCTGCGCAACCCGAACGGGCTCTCCTGGAATCCTGAAACTGGCGAGCTTTGGGTCGCCGTGAACGAGCGTGACGAGATCGGCGACGACCTCGTGCCGGATTACATGACCTCGGTTCGTGACGGCGCCTTCTACGGCTGGCCCTACAGCTACTACGGACAGAACGTCGACGAACGCGTCAAGCCGCAGCGCCCCGATCTCGTGGCGACGGCGATCAAGCCCGATTACGCCCTGGGCTCTCATACCGCCTCGCTGGGACTGACCTTCTCCAAAGGCGCCCGGCTCGGTCCGGCCTACGGCAACGGCGCCTTCGTCGGCCAGCACGGCTCGTGGAATAGAAGCGTGCATAGCGGCTACAAGGTGATCTTCGTGCCCTTCCGTGGCGGCAAACCGAGCGGTCCTCCGAAAGATGTGCTCACTGGCTTCATCGGGCGTAATGGCGAGGCGATGGGCCGTCCGGTCGGCGTTGCTATCGATCAGACTGGCGCACTGCTCGTCGCCGACGACGTCGGTAACGTCATCTGGCGGGTCCGCCGGGCGAATGGCCGTTGAGCGCAGGTGCCTTTCTGAGTACGAGCTCAGCCTTCGGCTACAGCGCCACGCCCGATATGACGTCATTCGGCTGCGACTCGATGCAAATGCCAGGTGACGACACCGCGCCTGCCGCATGTCGGTCGCTACGGCGAGGTCTATTTTGCGCATGGCTATTCGGGCAAGGGGTGATCCTGTCGACGCTGCCGTTCCCCGGCGGCACGGCGCTGAGCGGCCCGCTCCACGTGCTCGGCATGCTTTGGTACGCACTGCGCGACCGCATCAAACATTGAGCGCAGGCAGTGGCAACTTCTGTCCCGCAGGATCAAGCCTGCGTAGCCTGGACGCCGATAGACTTGCCTGCTTTTCCGCAGCTAATAGATCGATATGATCGCAGGATTAACCATTTCATAGCCCAGGCGCGGCTCCGATTTGCCTTTCGAAATCCCGCTGGAGACAGTTCCGGTTGAACTGCGATCCAGCTTTGTTTCCGTGGTTTTCTTGATCGTGCTGCCCGACAGGTCGGCGCAGGCCGACGCTGTGTTGACCAGCCTCTTTTTCTCGTGCGCAACGGCGGCGGTGGATACGGCAATCACCATTGCCGCACAAATAATCGCCAATCTCATTGATTCCCCCTTAGAGCACCGCAAACGTGTGGTCGACTGCCCTGAGACGCCGGCGAAGAGGTTACTCGCGCCTGACCAGTCCATGCGGCTTCCGACTGCCCAAGAATGTAACTACATTAGCTGCAGCGCAAGTAACCATTTCGGACTAGGCAACGCTGCCGGCCAGAGGTTCGGAATCACCAAAGTCGACGGCGGGATTTGGCTCGTCTCCGCCATGCACATACGTGCTCAAGGCTAACTCGGCGCAGCTTCGTTGCGGCACCGGCGGGCGCGTACAGCGGAGTGCTGGAATGGCAGCTATTCACCTCCCCGCCAGTCCGCTTCCGGCGGACTGCAGCAACGCGGCATTTTCCACTTTGAGGCGAAATAATTCTCAACTATGGTTGAGCTAGGCTTTTGGCATGGGGGATATTGCCGATGGTTTTGTCACGCAGGGGTGTCGTGCTCGGCGGCCTGGCGCTGGTCGCGGTGGGTGCAACCAGCAATATTGCTCAAGCCGCGGCGGCAAAATCCTTTTTCGCGGGTATCGCCAGCGACAACAATTTTGTCTATCGCAAGACCAACTTCGCCAAGATCGACAAGAGATGGCATCGCCAGATCGTCAAGTATTTCAGCAGTGAGCCGGTCGGCACCGTCGTGGTCGATACCCGCCACCATTTCCTCTACGTCATCATGGAAAACAAGACCGCCATCCGCTACGGCGTCGGCGTCGGTAAGGACGGCTTCAAATGGTACGGCCGCGCGACGATCGACCGCCGCGCGCTGTGGCCGGATTGGGTCCCGCCCCCCGAAATGCGTAAGCGCAGGCCGGAACTACCGCCCATGATCGCAGGCGGCGCGTCCAACAATCCGCTCGGGCCGCGCGCGCTCTATCTGCACCGCGACGGCGCCGACACCGGCTACCGCCTGCATGGCACGCTGGAGCCATGGAGCATCGGCACCGACGCTTCCAGCGGCTGCATCCGCATGTTCCCGGAAGACATCATCGACCTCTACCAGCGCTGCCCGATCGGCACCGCGGTGCAGGTCCTGCCGCACATCGCCGACCAGGCGCCCGCTTCCACCACTGTCGAATGATTGGCGCGTCATGAACCGTATAATTGAAAACACGCGCCGGCTGCTCGCTGCCGGCCTGCTGATGCTGGTCGCATCCTGCTCGACCAGCAACACGCTCGCCCCTTCCACGCCTGACATCACTAACACCGAGGTTGCCGGCTTCCAGAACGTGCAGCCTGGCAGCGAGGAGGATTTTATCCTCAATGTCGGCCGCCGCACCTATTTCACGCAAGGTTCGGCCGCGCTCGATTCTGTCGCCAAGGCCACCCTCGACACCCAGATCGCCTGGTTAGCAAAGCATCCGCGCTGGCTGCTCAAGCTGCAGGGTTTCGCCGACGATCCCGGCGCAAGTGAAATGGCGCTGTCACAGCAGCGCGCCGATGCGGTGATGGATTACCTCGCCGCCGGCGGCATAGACCGCAACCGCATGTGGGCCAAGGGCTACGGCAAGGACAGGCTCGTCCGTGACTGCCCCGACACCGCCTGCAGGTCGCAGAACCGCCGCGTTGTGTCTAATTTGCGCGATGAGAGGGACGAGTCGTAGAGGCTGGTGTTTTTCTTGTGACCCGAAGCAGAGTCTCACATACGACGGCGGCATGGCTGCTTTGCGCCTAGGGCAGTCATACAGAAACTCAATGCCGACACTTTGGAGCGGGCACCAGTAGCCACGTGTCAGCAAGTTCGCTCGCGCGGCCTCGGTGGCAAGCATAACGAGATGAACCAAGCTGCCAGGCCAGGTTCGAAGCCGGTTCCTGAAGAGGTCAATCCATGTCGCGCGCGTGTCGCGTGGATTTGCCGAGTGTCGCAGGAAATCCTTGCAAATCACCGGTAGCTGCTTGCAACATGCCGCGAAACACAATCGGCCAGCTTTAAGGGCTAGCCGATTGTCAAGTTTACTTTGAGAAATTCTTGGTAGCGGGAGACCGCTACATCGCAAGACCCACTATCGAAGAGGCGTTCTTTTGCTATCGTCGGCAAGCGGCCTGAGAGCAAATCGAGATCGAGCAACCACGAACTCGAAATTGCGAGTCGGGACGATGATGGATGGGACGAACCGCGCCGAAAAAGCTGAAAAATTCGGATACTTAACGTAGAGCCTTGGGTCATGCGGCACCGAATGCAGTACCGTTCGGCCGATCAACCAACGATTGGAAAGGTTCCCCAACCGCCGGATCAATCCGGTCAGCCTGTGCCAACGCGCAACGGCTCCAATACTCAAACGTTTCGGGCGGGACTGAAGAGGTTGATGACTGCCGCACCCGGAGCAGTTCGACGTATTTCCCCATTTCGCTTGGCCCGCTGAAATGCAGCCGCGTTTTTAGAAGGAACGACCGTCTGGCAGGACGACGCAAGCACTTGATGGCAAGGCCGTCGAGTGGATGGAGAAAGTCAGCGACGAACAATATCCCGCTGAACGTTACAGGGCAGCAGCGTCTCGCACTTGGCTGCCAACTCACCCCAGCCAATACCTCGGCCCCGGCCCCTTGCGTCCTGCCATATCGGCAGGGTTCGCAAGGCTACACCGGTCGATCGACAGACAGCCGCAACCGATGCACTCGGTAAGCCCGGACCTCAGGCGCTGCAACTCGGCGATGCGCTGGTCGATGCGCTTAGTCCACTGGCCCGACAACCGCGACCAATCCCGACGCGACGGCACGCGATCGGCTGGCAACTTGGCGAGCTCGGCGCCGATCTCCTCAAGCGTCAGCCCAATTCGCTGCGCGAAGACGATGAAGGCGATCCGGCGCAGCACGGATCGCGGATAGCGTCTGTGTCCCGAGCCGGCCCGCTCGGACGCGATCAGCCCGCGCTCCTCGTAGAAGCGCAGGGCCGATGAGGCGACGCCGCTGCGCCGCGACACGTCGGAGATGGTCAGCATGGAATCCATGCATGAACGAAAGCACGATTCCCGCTTGACTTCAAGTTAACTTGAACTTGTAGCAAGGGCCATAAAGCTTGAAGGAGCACCGGTAATGCAGTCGAATATTGATCTTCAAGGACTTCGCGTGGCGGTCACGGGCGGCACCTCCGGGCTCGGAATGGCGCTTGTGCGGCAGCTGACCGCGCAGGGTGCGTGCGTGGCCTTCGTCGCTCGCACCGCCGCGAATGTCGAACGCATCGCTGACGAGACGGGCGCGCACGGCATTGTCGGCGACGTCGGCAAGAAGGAGGACACCTACTCGATCGCGCTACAGGTCACTGCCAGCCTCGGCGGGCTCGACGTCCTGATCAACAATGCCTCGAGCCTCGGCCCTGTCCCGCTGGCGCTCCTCGCAGATACTGAGTGCGAGGAGCTGGAAGTGGCGCTCGCGGTCAACCTGGTCGGCGCGTTCCGGCTGACGAAGGCCCTGTTCGGTGCGCTTGCCGCGTCCGCACGCGAGGGCCGTGGCGCGATGGTGATCAACATCTCCAGCGACGCGGCGGTGAACGCCTATCCCGGCTGGGGCGCGTATGGGGCGAGCAAGGCCGCTCTTGCCCATCTGACGGCGATTTGGGAGGAGGAGGCGAAAGCTGACGGCATACGGCTCCTCGCACCCGACCCTGGTGACATGGACACCCCGCTGCACGCGCTAGCGCTTCCTAACGCCGATCCGTCTACATTGAAACGCCCCGAGCTGGCTGCTGCCGAGATCATCGAAAAGATGATCGACGCGTTACAGGTCCGCGCTACGCTTCACGCCGGGGCATGCGCATGATTGCCGCCGACCGTCCCGATCGGCGCAAAGCCAGGCTGTTGGTCGTCGAGGCGGACGGCACCATGCGCGACCTGCCGCGCGCTGGAATCGCGACGCTGTTCGGTCCCAGCGATCAGGTCGTCGCCAATGACGCCGCGACCTTGCCTGCCAGCTTGCACGGCACGCATGTCCCAAGCGGTGAGGCGATCGAGATCCGCCTGGCGGGTTGGCTGTCACTTCCCGATCCAACCCGTTTCGTGGCGATTGCCTTCGGCTCGGGCGATCACCGCACGCGCACGGAAGACCGGCTGCCTCCACCTCCGCTGTCACCAGGCGATCGCCTCCGGCTCGGCTCGCTTGACGCCGTCGTCGAGCGCCTTCTCGACCATCCACGCCTTCTCGAGTTGCACTTCCCAGGCAACCGCGCAGCAGTGCTTGCAGGACTGGCGCAGCACGGCCGGCCGGTCCAATACGCGCATGTTCCCGAGCCGTTGGCACTGTGGGATGTTTGGACGAAGATTGCCGCCGGGCCGGTCGCGTTCGAGGCGCCGTCGGCAGGCTTCGCGCTCGACTGGCGCACGCTCCAAGCCTGGCGTCGGCACGACGTTGGCTTTGCAACACTCACGCATGCTGCGGGCGTGTCTTCCACCGGCGATCCCGCGCTCGACTCGCGCCTTCCCTTCGACGAGCCATACCGCATCCCTGGGCGCACCGCGGCGCAGGTCGCGCGGGCGAAGCTGCGCGGCAGCCGCATCATTGCGATCGGCACGAGCGTAGTGCGCGCACTTGAGGCAGCCGCCAATCCCGGCGGCAATGTGCGTGCCGGAAATGGCATTGCGACAGGGTGCATCGCGCGGGGCACGCGGCTTCGCGTGGTCGATGCGATTCTCACAGGCGTCCACCAGCCCGGCGAAAGCCATTTCGAGCTCCTGCGCGCCTTTGCCGACGATGCTCTGCTCGCTAAGGCCTCCGCAGCCTTCACCGCGTATCGATACCGCGCGCATGAATTCGGCGATTCCATGCTGCTCAATCGCCAACCGCAGCTTCTATCGCGCGAACAGAACCGTGCCGAGGTGCTCGAGACGAAGCCTCTACTCGAGGCGTGGCTATGATGTCGGCAGGTTCGGTGGCATTCCGGGCCGCACCGCGAACGTCAGCTTCGGAGAAGTGTAACAGACCGAAGGTTGATTGACGGTTCTCCCCAGGTCCACCCGGTTCCGAACCGGCACAACGCGCCAATTGCCGACCTTTCCGGCGAGTGTACCACTACCCACCGCCGCCCCGAGCATTCCCGACACCGAGCCGTCGGCATGACGTCGACCGATCGCTCCGCCGCGGCCTGGATCGACCAACCGCTGGCCCACGTCGCTGAAGCCGTCGGCCGGACGACGATCGGTTCCTGGCCGAGCATCAGTCCGCCCACGATGAACCGCGCTCGCCGTCTGTGGACATGGTTGCCGCCGTGTTTGAGTGGTGGCGCCGGTGGCCGGTGGGGCGCGACGAATGAAGCGCCGGCCCAATTCAACCTGGGCGACGCCCTTCAAAGCTGGGAGGATCGATCTTCACCAAGCGGTCTGCGGCCTCGACCGCAGTTCGAATCCTGCTGCGCCGCGCGAGATTCTCGGCCAGCATTTCTTCAGTGCGTTGAAGCGCGACCTCGGTCCGATGGATGCGCTGCCTGGCAATGGCAACTTCCGATGTCAAAATATCGGCCGCTATCCCGTGGCCGTGGGGTTCCATAGTGTCCATCAGTTTCTAATGCATGGGGGGCGGTATCGTTCCCTGATATCGGGCGAAACGGGGTGCCGCCGTTCCTCTATCAGTGATGAGCGCTGCCAAAATGGCCCGGCCGTCTTTGCAGCCGCGACAAAAAGCGAGATGGGCCGAATGACCAAGGCGCTCCCTGTCAAAACAGCGCCAGAAACAGGGCGCCTCCTCGATCCGTCCTGATGCGGCCCGATGAACTGCGGGATATCAAATCAGCGGCCGACTACGCTGGCCGCGATGACAGGACCATTCGTTGTGGGCAAAGCGATATGGGATCGGGCGCCAGAGTGGACGAGGTGCGCCCCATCGAAATTAGCCTGCCAGCCTTGGAAATGGTTCATGGCGAATGGGAGGCGCTGGAGAGGCTGCGCGCCGGCGACAGATCAAATCGATGCTGCGGCGGCGCTCGAGTTTCAAACGGGCAACCGGCGTTGGAGACGGTCGCCGGCCGCTTCACGTAACGGCGCGGCGGGCGAACGCCGCCGCGTCAACCCAGGGTAGCACATCGCCGTTCCGATCAAGTTCCTCCGCGACGATACGTCGGCCCGGTTCCTCGACAACCGCATATCCTCGTCGGGCGCCTCCATAGATTCGTTGAACCAACGACTGGAAAGGGTCGGTCTTTCGCGTTCCGTCAGAGTCGCAAGAGCGTGGGGTGAACGGTACTACATCCACCCGGCCAGACGCCATTCCAACCGCTGATCCGTCTCGACCGCTTTCGGCCGCCTCGGCCGTTTCGCTAGGTCGCTTCGCCCCGCTTATGGAAGTTCGATCTCGCCGTCCACCACGTGGTTGAGGCCGGTGCCTTCCGCCGTCAGCGTCATGCGGACCTTCAGCTTCTTGCCGCCGATTTGCCCTTCGCGCACCGTCTCCTCGATCTTGCGCTGAGAGGTGACGCCGACTTCCTTCAGGAACTTGCGGATCGACATGTTGACGGCGTCTTCGCTCATGGCGGAACTCCTCTGTATCCGGAAGGGATTGTAAGGGAAGGCAAGGGATCAAGGAAGCAGGACGGTGACGCACGGTTTTATAGAAATAGACCTGGAGCCGGGTGGAGACGTCGGTCCTTAAACTTGATCGGCCCCTGGCAGGAGGAGTGGAACCGATCGACGTCTTGCGCAGAAGGAGCACTATGACGGCTATCTCGGCCTTGCTCTGACCGATCAGGAAAAGAGTGATCTGATCGAGTACCTCAATCGATCTGATCAGCACTCGGCGCTTCTTTGGGTTCGATTGGGAGGAAAGATCATTAAAGAAGATCGTGGTGAGGTAATTGCGGGTCGGCACAACAGGCCAAGCGCTGTCTCGCCGGAAACTTCTTAAGGTGTCGATGACCGGCGCGGGCGATTGCAGGTGCAGGTGGGCTTGCTTCCTGCATGACAGGTCAGCCTGCGGCGCGCGGCGCCACCCCAAAGCCTATGACGCTTTGTCAGGATGTTCCAAACAAGGGTCGCCGCTGCGGCGGATGCACCCGTGGAGCCGAAATGCAAGCGAGATTGTCGCGGGTGAAATCAGCCCCGATGGTTGGTGCCGCTTTTACAAAGCACGGCCGGCCTGATCGGTCGAACCCAGCGGAGACTTTCGTTGTCTGCTGCGCTGCGGGTGATGGTCTGCAGGCATCGCGTCGAGGATGTCGGGTCACATTAGGCATTCAACAAGTCCGGAGTCAGAGCCGAAATGATCGACGACCTTTCCAACATTTGCCTTCGCCATTGACCCCTCCCGGTCAAGCAACCCAAATATCAGCGTTCCTCTGGCGGCTTGACGTTCTGGAACTGCATCAGCAGCAGCAGATCATAAATGATTTTGAGTGCGCCGCAGATCAGGAAGGGCCATGCCCGGAACGAGGCAGCGAACAGAGCGCCCGCCAGGGCGGGACTGGCTGCGGCAGCCAAACTGCGCGGGACCGATGTGAAGCTCGCGGCGGCTGCCCGCTCCGCCGCCGTGACGACGGCCATGACGTAAGATGAGCGCGTCGGGACGTCCATCTGCGAAAGCGCGGCACGGATCAGCAGCAGGGCGAGCGCCAGAGGGAGCGTCGGCGCAAGCGCCGCCAGCATCAGGGCGATGCTGGACGGAATGTGTGTGAACACCATCGTGTTGATGAGTCCGATGTGCCGCGACAGCCAGGCGGCAACGGGGAATGAGAACGCCGAAAGGATGCCGGACCAGAAGAAGAAAAAGCCCGCTTCCGAAAGCGACAGGTCGAATTTTTCAAAAAGCCACAGGACAAGCAGCGACTGGACGAGGAAGCCGCCGGCAAAGGCATCAAGGCTAAAAAGGGCCGCAAGCCTGAAAACGATATTCCGCGAGGGGCCAAGCGCGGACGTGCTGCCGGAGTCCGACGTTGGACGGCGCTGCGGGATCTGCGCGTAAAGGAGACCGCCGAGCAGGCCCAGCAACGCATAGAGCACGAACATCGCCTTGATGCCGGTGAGTTGATCGAGGCCGGCTGGAGCCAGAAGATCAGGTGTCGCCGAAGCGAGCGCGCCAACCGCGGCTGCGAGCGCACCCACAAGGCTGTAGCGCGCGAACATCTTGGTCCGCGCGGCGTCGGTGACTTCGCGTGTGAGCACGGCATGCTCTAAGGGCACGAATACGCTGACGCTGCCGGCCGACGGGTTGATGGTGCCTGCGAAGGCGATCACCAAAAGCAGCGCGTAGTCGTGGACCACAGCAAAGGCCACACCCGTGGCGACCATCAGACTGGCGGCGGCAAGCAGGAGTTGGCGGTGATCGTGTCGGGCACCAAGGAGTCCGACGGCGATGGTCAAGAGCGCTGAACCGAGCAGCGATGCGGTTGCAATGATGCCGACCTGCAGAGGCGCGAAGCCTAATGCGAGGAGATAGACCGGCAACAGAACGGCCACGAAGCCGTCGCCCATGTCCCGCAGGGCTCGGGCCGCAAAAAGAAAAGTCGCCGGGCGGATCTGCTGCACTGATCTAGCCTGACCTCATCACCTGCATTGGCGTCACCGGCTTTGGCAGCGTCGCTCGACGGGGCCGGAAGGATCATGACGGCGTCGCATTAGACATTCCAGCGAGGCGAATATCGGCTTCAATCCTCGGGCTACCGCCCAACAATGCTGAATCATATCGTGTCAACGGCTTGCAACGACCGAAGACGCAACTGGCGCATATTGCACTTGGCTGTCAAGGTCGGGAAGAAGGGTCGGATCGCGAAGTTCCCCGCCGCATTGAACGTCCCAAGATGGCGCATAGTGCCGTTTCGGAACCGGGTGGACCGGGGGCAGGATCGCCAATCAACCTGGGATCATGTTGCAACCAAGTTCGAATGTCGCGTTGCTGGCAAGTAGAAATGTCGCATTGGGACGTTTCAGGGGTAGGCGCCAAGTCAGGATTGCGGGGTGACGTGCATCCTGGCTTCGCCGTGAGCGCCCGATCGGGGGCGATCAAGTATGGCACTTCGGCTTTACTAGCTTTGAGAGCGGCCACTTACGCGCGAGCTTCGTTGGCCGGTGTCGGTTGCGGGTGATCCGATATTCGTCCAGCATCGCGACGACATCTGCAATGCGAAGCTTGGCGAAGAGTTTGACAGCGCAGATCAGCGCAAGATGTCCGACAGGCTCTCGGGCTTCTTCTCGCCAAGCGACAGATCAAGGCCGGACAGAAGTTCGACGAGATGGCTTCGCATCAGGTCGGACGCGTTTTGTGCGTCGTGCTTTTCGATGGCATCGACGAGGGCGTGATGGGCGTGGCTTTCGCAGGTGGTGTCGCGGCGGCGCCAGTAGAGCGCGATGATCAGCGACGACCGCGACAGCAGGTCTTTGACGAAACCGGTCAGGATAGAATGGCCGGCGATTTCGGCTATGCCGACATGGAATTTTGCCGACAGCATGATGGCGTCGCTGTCGCGGCCGGCATGCAGGGCCTCGTGCTCTTTTTCGAGATGAAGCCGCAGTTGCGCGATCTCGGCCGGCTTTGCCACTTCGGCGGCAAGCGCCGCGACCTTGGGCTCGATCAGCGCCCGCGCCTCGAAGACCTCGCGCGCTTCCTGCTTGGTCGGCTGGGCGACGAACGCGCCGCGGTTCGGCTCGAGCCGAGCCAAGCGGTCATGCGACAGCGCCTGCAGCGCCGCGCGTATCACCGCGCGGCTCACCGAATAGATCGAGGCGAGTTCGTCCTCGGGTAGTTTTGTGCCCGGTGCGAGGCGGTGGCTGACGATGGCGTCGCGCAGGCCGGCATAGACCGGAAACCAGCGCATCGTCGGCTTGTCGCCATCCCGTGGCTTTGGCCCAAGCAGGTCCATCGTCTCATTGTCCCGGCGGCCGGATCGCATAGCGGCACGAACACCGCGTTTCCGGCCGCACATCGAACATCCTGTGTGGGAATGTCAACAATTTTGCACGCATCAGGATACACGGCCGGAGGGCGAAAAGGGCGCAAAGATTCCGGCGAAGGATTTTTCGAGTGGAACCTGGTAGCCGCCGCGCTTTGAGGTCGACAGGCCAAGGCCGACGAGGCTCTCGCAGAGTTTTACTGCGCAGGCGACGCCGTCGAGCACGGGAAGGCTATGTTCGCGGCTGAGCGCGGCGGCGAGGTCGGCCATGCCGGCGCATCCCAGCACAATCGCTTCGGCCCGGTCGTCGCGGATGGCGCGCTCGATCTCCTCCGAAATTCGATGGCGGGCGTTGGAGCCGGGCACTTCGAGCTCCAGAACGGGAACGTCGCTTGCCCGCACCCTGGCGCAGCGGCTGGCGAGGCCGTAGCGCACCAGATTGTGCTCGATTGCCGGCACCGAACGCGACAGCGTCGTCACCACGCTGAACTTGCCGGCAATCAGGCTCGCCATGTGAAACGCCGCTTCGCCGATGCCGACCACCGGCATCTCGCCGACGCAGCGTACTGCGTCGAGGCCGGTGTCGTCGAAGCAGGCGATGACGCAGGCGCTCGCCGCCGGATGTCTCAGGATCTCGCCGATCATTCCCGGGATGGCGAAGACCTCGTCGAAATAGCCTTCGACGCTCGGCGGCCCGTCCTTCGGATTGACGGCGATGATCCTGGTGCCGGCCGAAGCCGCAAGGCGCGCCGCCTCGCCGATCTTTTCGGTCATGGACGCGGTGGTGTTGGGATTGACGACGAGTACGTCCATTTGCGCTTTCATATTTCGCCGCCGAGATAGAGTTTCTTGACCCGGTCGTCGCCAAGCAGCTCAGCCGAATGTCCGGCCAGCGCGATCTTTCCGGTCGTCAGTGCGTAGGCGCGCTGCGAGATGCGCAGCGCCATGCGCGAATTCTGCTCGACCAAGAGAACACTGACCTTTTCGTCGCGATTGATCGCCACGATGGAGCGGGCGATGTCCTGAACGAGCTTCGGCGCGACGCCGAGCGAGGGTTCATCGAGCAGCAGAAGCTTCGGTTTGGCCATCAGCGCCCGCCCGATCACCAGCATCTGCTGTTCGCCGCCGCTCATCGTACCCGCCGTCTGGGAATAGCGTTCCTTCAGGCGCGGGAAGCGCCCGAGCACCATGTCCAGCGTCCTTGCGATTTCGGCCTTGTCGATGCGGGTGAAGGCGCCCATCATCAGATTGTCGCGCACCGTCATGTAGGAAAAGACGCGCCGACCCTCCGGCACCATGGCGATGCCCATCCTGACCAGCTCGTCAGGGCGCGTTCCGTCGATGCGGTGGCCCTGGAAATGAATCTCGCCGCTGCGGACCTTCTTCAGGCCGGTGATGGCGCGCAGGATCGAAGATTTGCCCGCGCCGTTCGCGCCGATTAGCGCGACGGTCTCGCCCTCGTTGACGTTGAGCGATACACCCTTCAGTGCATAGACATGGTCGTAGTAGAGTTCGACGTCGGAGACTTTCAGCAGTTCGCTCATGGCTAAAATCCGATCGTCTCATCTTCGGCGCCGAGGTAGGCCTCGATGACCTTTTCGTTCTCCTGGATTTCCTTCGGCGTTCCCTCGGCGATTTTCACACCGAAGTTCAGGACGACGATTCGGTCGGAAATGTTCATGACGGCGGGCATATCGTGCTCGACCAGCAGGACAGTCACGCCGCGCTTCCGCACGCCGCGCACCATCTCCACCGTGCGCACGGTTTCGTCATGGTTCATGCCGGCGAAGGGCTCGTCGAGTAGAAGCACGGTCGGATTCGTGGCGAGCCCGATGGCAATCCCGAGCGCGCGCAGATGGCCGTGCGGCAGCGTGCTGGCGATCTCATGCCGTTGCGCGCCGAGACCGAGGAAGTCGATGATCTCGTCGGCCGAGCGGCCGAATTCATCTTCGTCGCGCCGTGCGGTATTCGTGCCGAGATAGAAGCCGGCAAGGCTGGCACTGGAACGCAGGTGATGCGCGATTATGACATTGTCGCGCACCGTCATGCCCTTGAAGATCGTCGTCTCCTGGAACGTGCGCACGACGCCCTTCCGGGCGACGATATGCGGCGCCAGGCCTGAAATCCGCTCTCCCCGGAACAGCACTTCGCCCGAGGTCGGATTGAGAAAAGAGGAAATCAGCTTGAACAGCGTCGATTTGCCGGCGCCGTTGGGGCCGATGACGGAAAGGATCTCGCGTTCGCGGACCGCGAAGGAAACATTGTTGACCGCGACCAGCCCGCCGAAGCGTTTGGTCACTGCCTTGATCTGGAGAAGGTCAGTCATGGTCCTAGCCCTGCTTCTTGCCGAACAGCCGGAGGCTGAGCAGGCCGTTGGGAAGGAACAGCATCAGCGCGATCAGCACCGACGAGAAGATCAGCAACTGGAACTCGCCGGTCTCGAACAGGAAATCCCAGCCGAAATAGAGCACGAAGGTGCCGATCATCGGCCCGAAGACGTAGCTGAGCCCGCCGAGGAAGCAGTTCAGCATGAAGTTCACCGAGTCGGTGACGGTGAAGCTGGACGGATAGATCGACTGAGAGATGGCGACGAACATCGCGCCGCCGAGACCGCCGAGGAACGAGGAGATGGCGTAGGCGATGACGCGCAGATAGGCGATATTGACGCCGATCGAGGAGGCCAGTTCCTCGTTCTGCTGCAACGACTGGCAGAGTTTGCCGATGCGCGAATGGACTAGGCGGTAGAGCGCTGCAAAGCACAGCACCATCAGCACAACCGACACCAGATAGAAGGCGGGACGCGGATTGGCGAGCGTCGCGAAATCCGGAAGGATGGTCAGCCCGAATATCGAGATGCCGCCGGGGAGCGGAATGCTGACCATGCCCTTGGCTCCGTTGGTGATCGGCAGTGCCAGTGCGAGCAGCCGCGCCACTTCGGTCAAAACCAGCGTGACCATGGCGAAATAGACGCCGCGAAGCCTGAGGATGGGCAGCCCGATCAGCACGCTTGCAGCGGCGCAGAATAGCCCAGCCAGCGGCAGTGTCAGCCAGAACGACACACCATACTGGACGACAAGGATGGCCGAAACATAGCCGCCCATAAGCGCGAAGGCACCCTGGCCGATATTGATGCGGCCGATGTAGAAAGTCACCCACACCCCGGCGCTGGCGATGCTGAGCAGCGCGACCGAAGTCAGCGTGTAGTAGAGGTCGAGCCGACCCGTCGCCTCGATCAGCCAGGGCACGCCGATGAGTACGACCAGCAGGAAGACAGCGACGCCGAGGATGTTGCGTGTACGCTTCATGTCGATCACCCCCACGGCTTGCCCATGAGCCCGTTCGGGCGGATGCTCAGGAACACCATCAGCGCGGCGAAGATGACGAGATAAGTGACGTCGCCATATTGGCGTAGCACCGTCAGGCCGACCGATTCCATCATGCCGAGGATGAAGCCGCCGGCGATCGCTCCGCTGACCACGCCGGCGCCGCCGATCATCACCATCAAGAACGCCTTGATCGAGATCGGCCCGCCGATGCCCGAATTGACGCCGGTGATGGCGACCAGCAGCCCGCCGACTATGCCGGCAAGCATGGCGCCGAGCGCAAAGCCGATCATCGAATAGCGGTCGACCTCGACGCCCATAAGCTGTGCCGCGACCCGGTCCTGCGCCAGCGCCCGCATGGCGCGTCCCGGCTTGCTGTACTGCATGAAAAGCACGAAGGAGGCGATGAACAGTATGGCGAGTGCGCCGACCAGCAGCCGGTCGTAAGGCATTATGAGGCTGTCGGAGACGAAGACGCCGTTGACGATCTTCGGCACGCCGCGCTGCTTTTCGCCGAACAGGAGGAGGATCACGGCGTCGAGGAAGAATGCGACCGCCGCCGCGAGAAGCATCGTACTTTCCTCCCGCACGCTTCGCCTAATCACCGTTCTGAAAAGGAATTTCTCGACCAGCGCTCCAATGACCAGCAGCGTGATCCCGGACGCGACGAGCGCGACGACGAAAGGCATGCCGAGCTGGCCATAGACTGTGTAGGTGATGAAGCCACCGAGAACGTACATCTGCCCATGGGCAAAGTTTAGCACGTTCATCAGAGCGAAGATCAGGGTCAGACCGAGCGCGATCAAGGCGTATTGCGCACCAAGATAAAGCCCGTTGGCGATGACTTGTTCCATCAGGATGGTTCCCGGCCATTCAGAGGCTCAAGGCGAATGCACGAGCCTCTGCGGCAATCCGCTTCAGTGCAATTGCGTCAATCGACTTGAGCGACGAAGAGCGTCTCGAACTTGCCGTCGCGGTATTCCGTGACCACCATCGGGACCGAAAGCTGGCGCTTCTGGCCAAACGACGTCATTCCGACATAGGTCAGCTTGGCATCGCCCTTCAGATAGGGATTGGGCGCCGAGAAAGTGTCGATCGTCTTCTTGAACTCCTCGACATTGTCGATCGCGGCCGGATTCGCCTTCAGCGTCTCGATGATGTATTCGAGCGCGTAGACCTTGGTGTTGGACTCGTCATTGTATTCGCCGAACATTTTCGTATAGCGGTCGACGAACTCCTTCATCATGTCGGACGCGATTTCGGGCGTCGATGCGCCGCCGACTGAGATGAAGCCGTTGGCCAACTCGCCCGCGCCCTCTTCCAGCACCTTGGCATCCTGCGCCGTTTCGGTGGAGATCAGACCTTCGTAGCCGAGCTCGCGCGCGGCGCGGATCAGCAGCGGAGCATTGCCGGGCGCGACACCCGAAAGCACCAGCAGGTCCGGTTTTTGCAAAACGATCGGCGTCAGTACCGGCGTGAAGTCGCGGGTATCGTTTTGGTAGACGTCCGTGGCAGCCACAACCTCAAGCCCGAGCGCCTTTGCCGCGGCAACACCGCCATCTCGCTGGCTCAGCGGATCGGATTCGTTGGCGGCGACAAAGGCAACTTTTTTCACGCCCCTGTTTTCCATGAGATATTTGTAGATCGCCGGAGCTGACTGGTAGTTGGCGATCATGCCGAGCACGGCGTTGGACGCCGGCGGGGTGTAGAGTTCCTTCGGGAATGCGTAGGGAAAATAGATGATGCCCTTGGATTCAGCCACAGGACGCACCGCCGCCGCGCCGTCGTCGACATTCGGACCGACGACATAGTGGATGCCCTCCTGGGCCATCTTCTCCATGCCGGCGATCGCCCGCTTCGGGTCCTTCTGATCGTCAAAGGTGACGATTTTGATGTCATAGGTCTCGTCACCAATCTTCACACCTCCGGTTTCGTTGATCCAGGCGGCGCGCGTCTGCATCGAGCGGACGTTGGATGTGCCCCACGCAGCGGCCGCGCCACTCGTCACGCCGACAAAGCCGATCTTGAGTTCCTTGTTGGCGGCTTGCACTGTGATTGTGCCGCCGGCCATGATTGCCAGCGCAGAGACGGCGCCGAGTGCGGCGAATGTGATTATTGAACGTCTGTTGATCATTGTTCTTTCCCCTTTGGAGGCCGCGCATTGTTGCGACAGAACTCGACCGATACGCGGACTTTTGTGAGTCAAGGCTCAAATCAATTATCTGTCAACAAAACTTTTACAGATTGTTGACAATCTTATGCGGTCGTAGATGAAGGACGTAGGACCGAAACGGCTTCGTGTCGGCGAGGGTGCGGCATCCACAAAATAGGATTATATTCCGCCGTCAAGGCACATAGACTTCGTCCCGCCCTCAGCGCATGCTCGTATCGGGGAGCTGAAGGGCAACATGGACGCGATCAACGCACACCGACGAAAGGGCGGCTGTGTTGCCGGCACATTGTAAGCCGTTCCAACGTTAAAATTGTCGGCTTGCTTCCCGCCCCTCGCGACTGCGGGGTGGTCGTTTAATCGATTGACTCGCGTAATGCACCGGCAGTTAATCTCCCCGCCAGGGCAAAAAGAGGGGCTATGAAACTGGGAGCAAACGATGACTATCCAAAAAGAAGACTATCGAACCAACAGAGCCGACTACGCCACAGCTGCGATGCATAGCCGAGCGACCGCTGAGGGCGATCGTGACGATTTGGTGGCGAGGAAAAAGTCCCTGTGGGTAACAGATCGGCGATCTGCAAAATTGGCTGCAAACCCGTCAGAAAGCTCGCCAGAACCCAAGGCAAAAGCGCGCGGTAAGTGAATCGTGCCAGCCACTTTCTTACCGCCGCGTACTTCGTTCGCATGGTTCAAGTACATTAGATTTGTCTAATGTACTAACCAGTCAGTCGAGCATTCCCGAACGCTCGCTGGTCAGGCCAAGCGGCCCCCTAACCCAAGCTGCTGGGCCGCCCCCTAAGGAAGTGCGTGTATCCCTGAGGCGGTCGTCGGTGACCCGCCTCCGTACCGCGGCCGGGATCGCAACCACGTCATCGACCCAACGCCCCGCATCGGTACCGCTCAAACGAATGGCAATTTTCTGTCCAGATGCGTTTAGTATCCATTCTCGGGAGACCCACGCGTGGTCGCGTGGGAGACAAGTGACTCCCCTTTAAAGGCATCGAGATGCTCCGAGCGCTGAAAAGTCAGTTCCTTAGACCTAAAGATCGGGCGATTTGCCAGCGGGTTGTCGACCAGATAACCGCCGACGCTAAATGGTACAGCACTTCGATAGACGGTCAGATTCTGGTCTCGACCACGCTGAATCTCTTTCAATCAGGGGTCGTAAACGAAACGAATTTGCTGGCACATGTTCGCGCGCGGCGCCACGACTTCACTAAACTGACAGCCTAGCTCCACCCGGGCGGAAACAGCGCGCTAAGCTGACGATGAGCTGGTCTACCTTATAGTCACTGCTCACTGCGGCCCCGGCCTTCGGACTGTCAGTCGCGTTCGACCTCCACGAATAGTCCTCCCGGCAGCCCATTGGTTCGGCCTCAGGTGTACGTCGGGACGACCGATCCGGGGTTGTGGGACCAAAGGCGGATCGAGGCGCGCTCTATAGGGTCGAGAGGGCAGGGGGGCCTCGCGCGAGCCAGTAATCCGATCCCCTGCTGAGAAATTTCTACCAAACATTCCGCCCATCATTCAAAGGAACAAATCCGCTCGCGGTGCAGTTCGGTCCTTTTAAGCATGCAGGCCCGAACATGGCTGAAATCGATAAAGCCAAACAGAAGGTTATTGCCGAAGTTGTGCGGCGGTGGATCACTTCAGAGGTAATCCGCAATCA